>NZ_JAFBCQ010000001.1:3102223-3412446 GCF_016907815.1 Microbacterium aurum | reverse complement strand
ATCTACCGCAAGCTCCGTCCGGGCGAGCAGGTCGCCGCCGAGGCCGCCCGTGCGCTGCTCGACAACTTCTACTTCAACCCGAAGCGCTACGACCTGGCGAAGGTGGGTCGCTACAAGATCAACCAGAAGCTCGGCCTCGACAAGCCGCTGAGCGACTCGGTGCTCACCGTCGACGACATCGTCGCGACCATCAAGTACCTCGTCGCGCTGCACCGCGGTGACGCGTCGATCCCCGGTGTTCGTAACGGCGAGGCGGCGGAGATCCGCCTCGACGTCGACGACATCGACAACTTCGGCAACCGTCGCATCCGCGCCGTCGGCGAGCTCATCCAGAACCAGGTCCGCACGGGTCTGTCGCGCATGGAGCGCGTCGTCCGCGAGCGCATGACGACGCAGGACATCGAGGCGATCACGCCCCAGACCCTGATCAACGTGCGCCCTGTCGTCGCCGCGATCAAGGAGTTCTTCGGCACGTCGCAGCTGTCGCAGTTCATGGACCAGAACAACCCGCTCGCGGGTCTGACCCACAAGCGCCGCCTGTCGGCGCTCGGCCCCGGCGGCCTCAGCCGTGAGCGCGCCGGCGTCGAGGTCCGTGACGTCCACCCGTCGCACTACGGCCGCATGTGCCCGATCGAGACGCCGGAAGGCCCGAACATCGGCCTCATCGGCTCGCTCGCCTCGTTCGCGCGGATCAACGCGTTCGGCTTCATCGAGACGCCGTACCGCCGCGTGGTCGACGGCAAGGTGACCGACACGATCGACTACCTCACGGCATCCGAAGAGGTCGACTACATCGTCGCCCAGGCCGGTGCCGAGCTGAAGGCGGACGGCTCGTTCGCGACCGAGCGCGTGCTGGCCCGTCGCGGCCAGGGCGGCGAGGTCGACATGTTCCACGCCGACGAGATCGGCTACATGGACGTCTCGCCGCGCCAGATGGTGTCGGTGGGCACCTCGCTCATCCCGTTCCTCGAGCACGACGACGCGAACCGCGCCCTCATGGGTGCCAACATGCAGCGTCAGGCTGTGCCGCTGCTGCGCAGCGACTCGCCGTTCGTCGGCACGGGTATGGAGGGCTACGCCGCCATCGACGCCGGTGACGTCGTCACCGCCGACAAGGCCGGTGTCGTCATGGAGGTCTCGGCCGACGTCGTGACAGTGCAGCTCGACGAGGGCGGCACGCAGGACTACTTCCTGCGCAAGTTCGACCGCTCGAACCAGGGCAACTCCTACAACCAGCGCGTCATCGTCTCGGCGGGCGACCGGGTCGAGGTCGGCGAGGTCATCGCCGACGGCCCCGCCACCGAGAACGGCGAGCTCGCGATCGGCAAGAACCTGCTCGTCGCATTCATGACGTGGGAGGGTCACAACTTCGAGGACGCGATCATCCTCAGCCAGGATCTCGTCAAGAACGACACCCTCTCCTCGATCCACATCGAGGAGTACGAGGTGGATGCCCGTGACACCAAGCTCGGCAAGGAGGAGATCACCCGCGACCTCCCCAACGTCAGTCCGGATCTGCTGAAAGACCTCGACGAGCGCGGCATCGTCCGCATCGGTGCCGAGGTGCGTCCCGGTGACATCCTCGTCGGCAAGGTCACGCCCAAGGGTGAGACCGAACTGAGCGCCGAGGAGCGCCTGCTGCGCGCCATCTTCAACGAGAAGAGCCGCGAAGTCCGTGACACCTCGCTGAAGGTGCCCCACGGTGAGCAGGGCACGGTCATCGCCGTCAAGGAGTTCAACGCCGAGGACGGCGACGACGAGCTCGGCTCGGGCGTCAACCGCCGCGTCGTGGTCTACATCGCCCAGAAGCGCAAGATCACCGAGGGTGACAAGCTCGCCGGCCGCCACGGCAACAAGGGTGTCATCGCGAAGATCCTCCCCGTCGAGGACATGCCCTTCCTCGCGGACGGCACGCCCGTCGACATCGTGCTGAACCCGCTCGGCATCCCCGGCCGCATGAACTTCGGTCAGGTGCTCGAGACCCACCTCGGGTGGATCTCGAAGCAGGGCTGGAAGGTCGAAGGCAACCCCGAGTGGGCGGCGCACCTGCCCGAGGCGGCTCGCGAGGCCGCTCCCGGCACGAAGGTCGCCACCCCGGTGTTCGATGGTGCGCACGAGGCCGAGATCGCGGGTCTGCTCGACTCGACGCTCCCGAACCGCGACGGCGACCGCCTGATCGACTCGACCGGAAAGACGCAGCTGTTCGACGGCCGCTCCGGTGAGCCGTTCCCGGCGCCCATCTCGGTCGGCTACATGTACATCCTGAAGCTGCACCACCTCGTGGACGACAAGATCCACGCCCGCTCCACCGGCCCGTACTCGATGATCACGCAGCAGCCGCTGGGTGGTAAGGCGCAGTTCGGCGGCCAGCGCTTCGGCGAGATGGAGGTGTGGGCCCTCGAGGCCTACGGCGCCGCGTACGCGCTGCAGGAGCTCCTGACGATCAAGTCCGACGACATCGTGGGCCGCGTGAAGGTCTACGAGGCGATCGTCAAGGGCGAGAACATCCAGGAGCCCGGCATTCCCGAGTCCTTCAAGGTGCTCATGAAGGAGATGCAGTCGCTCTGCCTGAACGTCGAGGTCCTCTCGGCCGACGGCACGGCGGTCAACCTCCGCGACACGGATGACGAGGCGTTCCGCGCGGCGGAGGAGCTCGGCATCAACATCTCCACCCGGTTCGAGTCCTCGTCCATCGACGAGATCTGACCCGCGGGATTTCGATACGCGCGCTGCGCGCGCTACTCAATCACCGACGTTTTACAAGCACACAGGAGAACCAGTGCTCGAGTCCACCACTTTCGATCAGCTTCGCATCGGTCTCGCCACCGCTGACGACATCCGTCGTTGGTCCTACGGCGAGGTCAAGAAGCCCGAGACCATCAACTACCGCACCCTCAAGCCCGAGAAGGACGGTCTGTTCGGCGAGCAGATCTTCGGCCCTTCCCGCGACTGGGAGTGCGCCTGCGGCAAGTACAAGCGCGTCCGCTTCAAGGGCATCGTCTGCGAGCGCTGCGGCGTCGAGGTCACGAAGTCCTCGGTCCGTCGTGAGCGCATGGGCCACATCGAGCTCGCCGCCCCCGTCACCCACATCTGGTACTTCAAGGGCGTGCCCTCGCGCCTCGGGTACCTCCTCGACATGGCGCCGAAGGACCTCGAGAAGGTCATCTACTTCGCCGCGTACATGGTGATCTCGGTCGACGAGGAGGCGCGTCACCGCGACCTGCCGACCCACGAGGCGAACCTCCGCCTGGAGATCAAGAACCTCGCCGACCGTCGTGACGCCCGCGTCGCGACGCGCCTGGCCAAGCTGGAGGAGGAGCTCGCCGCCCTGGAGGCGGAGGGTGCCAAGGCCGACCAGCGCAAGAAGGTCAAGGATGCCGCCGAGAAGGAGATGGCGGCGATCCGCAAGAACGCGGACGACCAGGTCGCCAAGCTCGAGCGCATGTGGGACGAGTTCCGCAACCTCGCCGTCGGCCAGCTCAAGCAGGAGGACGACGTCTTCCAGGAGCTGCAGGACCGGTTCGGTCAGTACTTCGAGGCCTACATGGGCGCCGAGTCCATCCAGCGCCGCCTGCAGACGTTCGACCTGGCCGCCGAGGCCGAGTCGCTGCACCTGCAGATCGCCGAGGGCAAGGGCCAGCGCAAGATCCGCGCGATCAAGCGCCTGAAGGTCGTCAACTCCTTCCTGCAGACGGGCATGTCCCCGGCATCCATGGTCCTCGACGTCGTCCCGGTGATCCCGCCGGAGCTGCGCCCGATGGTCCAGCTCGACGGTGGCCGCTTCGCCACCAGCGACCTGAACGACCTGTACCGTCGCGTGATCAACCGCAACAACCGCCTCCGTCGCCTGATCGACCTCGGTGCCCCCGAGATCATCGTGAACAACGAGAAGCGGATGCTGCAGGAGGCCGTCGACGCCCTGTTCGACAACGGCCGCCGCGGTCGTCCCGTCACCGGCACCGGCAACCGTGCGCTGAAGTCGCTGTCCGACATGCTCAAGGGCAAGCAGGGCCGGTTCCGCCAGAACCTGCTCGGCAAGCGCGTGGACTACTCGGGCCGTTCGGTCATCATCGTCGGCCCGCAGCTGAAGCTCCACCAGTGCGGTCTGCCAAAGGCGATGGCGCTCGAGCTGTTCAAGCCGTTCGTCATCAAGCGCCTCATCGACCTCGGTCACTCGCAGAACATCAAGGCCGCCAAGCGCTCGGTCGAGCGCGCGCGTCCCGAGGTGTGGGACGTGCTCGAGGAGATCATCCGCGAGCGCCCCGTGCTGCTCAACCGCGCTCCCACGCTGCACCGCCTGGGCATCCAGGCCTTCGAGCCGCAACTCGTGGAGGGCAAGGCCATCCAGCTGCACCCGCTCGTCTGCGCGGCGTTCAACGCCGACTTCGACGGTGACCAGATGGCCGTGCACCTGCCGCTGTCCGTCGAGGCGCAGGCCGAGGCGCGCATCCTCATGCTCGCGTCGAACAACATCCTGAAGCCCTCCGACGGCCGCCCGGTCACCCTGCCCTCGCAGGACATGATCATCGGTCTGCACCACCTGACCACGGTCAAGGAGGGTGCCGCGGGCGAGGGTCGCGTGTTCGGCTCGGTCGGCGAGGCGATCCTGGCGAAGGACGAGGGCACCCTCGACCTGCAGGCCAAGGTCCGCATCCGCATCCCGGGGCTCACGTTCCTCGAGGGCGAAGCGCCCGAGGGCTACGAGCGTCACGGTCTCGTGGACGCGTCGCTCGGTCAGGCGATCTTCAACGACACCCTGCCCAAGGGCTACCCGTTCGTGCGCGAGCAGGCCGACAAGGGCAAGCTCTCGCAGATCGTCAACAAGCTCGCCGAGGAGTACCCCAAGGTGGAGGTCGCGGCATCCCTTGACCGCATCAAGGACGCCGGCTTCTACTGGGCCACCCGCTCGGGTGTGACCGTCGCGCTCAGCGACGTGCTCACCCCGCCGAACAAGGCCGAGATCATCGCCAAGTACGAGAAGCGGGCGCAGAAGGTGCAGAGCCAGTTCGAGAACGGTCTCGTGACCGACGCCGAGCGTCGTCAGGAGCAGATCAAGATCTGGACCGAGGCGACCGACGAGGTGCAGGCCGCGATGAAGGCCAACTTCCCGGCTGACAACACCATCAACCGCATGGTGAGCTCGGGCGCCCGTGGTAACTGGCTGCAGATCCGTAACATCGCCGGCATCCGAGGCCTCGTCAACAACACCAAGGGCGAGATCATGCCCCGTCCGATCATCTCCTCGTACCGCGAGGGTCTGAGCGTGGCGGAGTACTTCACGGCGACCCACGGTGCCCGTAAGGGTCTGGCCGACACGGCCCTCCGTACCGCCGACTCGGGGTACCTGACGCGTCGACTCGTCGACGTGTCGCAGGACGTCATCATCCGTGAGGACGACTGCGGCACGACGAAGGGCCTCGAGTTCACGATCGCCGCTCCGGGTGCCGACGGCGCCCTGGTGCGCGACGCGAACGTCGAGAACTCGGTGTTCGCGCGCACCCTCGCCGCCGACGTCGTCTCGCCCTCGGGCGAGGTCGTCGCCGAGGCGGGCGACGACGTGGGCGACGTGCTCATCGACAAGCTGGTGGATGCGGGGGTCGAGACCATCAAGGTCCGCTCCGTCCTCACCTGCGACTCGGCGGTCGGCGTCTGCGCGAAGTGCTACGGCCGTTCCCTCGCGACCGGCAAGCTCGTCGACATCGGCGAGGCCGTCGGCATCATCGCGGCCCAGTCGATCGGTGAGCCCGGCACGCAGCTGACGATGCGCACCTTCCACACCGGTGGTTCCGCGTCGGCCGACGACATCACGCAGGGTCTGCCCCGCGTGCAGGAGCTCTTCGAGGCCCGCACCCCGAAGGGTGCGTCGCCGATCGCCGAGGCCGACGGCCGCATCACGATCGACGAGACCGACAAGGCCAAGAAGGTCATCCTGACGCCCGACAACGGCGACGAGCCGCACGTCTACCCGGTCCTCAAGCGCGCGACGCTGCTGGTCGAGGACGGGCAGCACGTCACGGTCGGCCAGCCGATCCTCGTCGGAACGCTCGACCCCAAGGAGGTCATGCGCGTGCAGGGTGCCCGCGAGGTGCAGAAGTACCTCGTCGGCGGCGTGCAGGGCGTGTACCGCTCGCAGGGTGTGCCGATCCACGACAAGCACATCGAGGTCATCGTGCGCCAGATGCTGCGGAAGGTCACCGTCGTCGACCACGGCGAGACGTCGCTGCTGCCCGGTGAGCTGGTGGACTTCAAGCGCTACCAGCAGATCAACCGCGAGGTCGTGGCCGAGGGCAAGCGCCCCGCGTCGGGCCGCCCGGAGCTGATGGGTATCACGAAGGCGTCGCTCGCGACGGAGTCGTGGCTGTCGGCCGCGTCGTTCCAGGAGACCACCCGCGTCCTCACGCAGGCGGCCATGGAGGGCAAGAGCGACCCGCTCGTCGGCCTCAAGGAGAACGTCATCATCGGAAAGCTCATCCCCGCCGGCACCGGCCTTGCGAAGTACCGCAACGTCGTGGTCGAGGCGACGGAGGAGGCCAAGAGCGAGCGGTACCCCAACCGCATCTTCGCCTCGGACGGCGCGTACAGCGACGCCGACCTGAGCTACGTCGACTTCGACAGCTTCTCGACGGACGACTTCACGCCCGGCACCTATAACTGAGCGCAGTCCACGAAGGGCCCCAGGATCATCGCGATCCTGGGGCCCTTCGACATGCTCAGGAACCACCCTTCGACATGCTCAGGAACCACCCGCGCGGGGGCGAAACAGGTGGCGCAACACGCGGCATCCCTCGCCTCGAGGTGGTCGTTTGCGCCACCTGTTCCCGGGCGCGGGGAGACGCTCACCCGGCGAACAGCGCACAGCGAATCGCGGGCGGCGCGGCGAGGGCTCACCGGCTCACGGGCAGGCCGCGCCTAGCCTGGGAGCATGGCTCGAGTCGGTGGCAGGAACGCGTTCTTCGCGTGGGTCGTCGGCCTCGGTTGCGCCGGTGTCGTCGGCGTGCTCGCGTTCCTCGCGATCCCGATGATCCCGGCATCCGTCTCGTGGGTAGGCGGCGCCGTCGGTGGCGCGATCGATCCCGCCGCGACCTCGGGTCCCGTCGCCGCCGGTGATGAGGATGCCGTCGCCGGCCCTCCCACCGAATGCGCGCAGCTGTACGACCAGGCACTGTGGGCGACGATGCGCTTCACGAAGGGGGCCGTGCTGACGCCCTCGACCGACGCGCCCACGACCACGGCGGAGGCGCTCGTCACGGCCCTGCAGCCGCAGGTGACGCTGACCTGCTCCTGGCATTCCGAGAAGGGCGACGTTACCTCGACGCTCGCGACCGTGCCGGTGGATGCCGGCGCCATCGCCGCGGCGGCCCTCCCGGGAGCGGGGTTCACGTGCACCACCCAGGAGGAGAGCACCCGGTGCACGCGCACCGACGGCGACCTCGCCGAGACGATCGAAGCCGGCGGCGGGCTCTGGCTGTCCACGAGCGAGAACGCGTGGCATCCGACGGAGTACGTCACCCGCACGTCCGCCCGCGTCTGGGGCTGAGGGCTACGGCGTCGGCGCGGCGGTCGGCGTGGCCGTGCGCGGAACCGCCGGCCACAGATAGTCGATGATCGCGGCCGTGTACCCCTTCGGCGCGAGGTTCGTGTACTGCGTGTCCACGATGACGCCGTCGCGATAGAACAGCGTGCGCCCCTCGGTCACGCCGGGGAGCGTCGGGTGCTCCCACGTCTTCTCGCAGCGGATGCCGCCGTCGGGCTCGTAGCAGGTGTAGCCCTCGTTGCCGAGCTCATACAGGGCGTCGCGCGCCTCCCGCTCGGGCGAATAGCCGATCACCGTGACGAGCCGGGTGGCGACGGCGCCGGGCTCGCCCCACACGCATACCCGCGACGAGTCGGGGCGGATGCCGCCTCCCATGCCTTCGGCGTTGAGCGGCACGCCCTCCAGCTGGGCGAGGACGCTTCCGGTCAGGATGTCGCGGCAGCCCTGCGGCAGATCGGCAGGGAGCGGGGTGGTCGAGGTCGAGGCGCCGATCGGGAAGGGGGCGATCGTGGCCTGCGGGGCCGGCGTCGCCGAGCTCGCGGCGGAGGTGGCGGCGCCGGCATCCCCTGTCGTGGCGGCGCCGTCCGGCGCGCCCGAGCATCCGCTCAGCACGGCGATCGCGCCGACCGCACCGACCAGGAGCGCGAGGGCGAGGCGGCGCGGAGCTGTCATGCCGCCACGATAAGCGCAGCAGCGCGGATCGCCGTCGAGACACGTCGGCACGCCTCCACGTCGGCGCCGCGGCGCGGCGCTACGCTCACTGTGCGGCGGCCCGCAAGTTCGTGAGAGATCGGGTCTGTGAGACATCGGCCCCGCGTGAGGAGCACACCCCCATGAGCGACCCCAAGTACGGCGAGCCGGTCGACGAGAACGTCACGGCATCCGAGCCCACCTCGGTGGATGACGCCGTCGCGAGCGCGCACGAAGGCCTCGCCGACGCCGAGGCGGCCTCACGGGAGGTCGTCGTGGAAGAGCCCGTCGCGCCCGCGGTGGCCGCCGACGCCGATGACACGCGTGCCGCCGTGGTGGACGAGCCCGCGGTCGTCGCGGAGCCCGTGGACGCCGAGCCCGTCGTGGCCGCGCCGGCGGCCGAGCCCGTGGACGCGGAACCCGTGGCGGAGCCCGTCGTCGAGCCCGCGCCCGTCTACGGCAGCTCCTACGCCAACGACCCGGTCGATGAGACCTACACGCCCGGTGCGTACTCCACCGACCCCGCGGCCGAGACGGTCGTGGTGGCCGAGCCGGTCGTCCCCGTGGTCGCGCCCGCGCCCCAGCCGATCTTCGTCCAGGCCCCCGAGGCACCGCGCCCGCGCGGCAACCGCGGTGCGGCCGGAGCGATCGGCCTGCTGGCGGCGGTGGCCTTCGGCATCCTGTACCTCGGCGCCGCGCTGGGTCTACGCGCGATCGACGGCGACGTCACCGCGGCCAATGCCGGCACCGAGGCGCTCGCGGCGCTGCAGTCGTGGTGGTTCTGGGTTCCCGTAGTCGTCTTCTTCCTCGGCTTCTGGCTGCTGGGCGCCATCATCAACCGCGGCCGCTGGGGCCACTGGGTGATCTTCGGCCTGATCGTCGGCGTCGTCGCCTACGCCGGTCACATCCTGGGCCAGCTGTTCCAGGCGCCGTTCTGGACGCTCACCGCTCGCGAGGGCGCTGATCTCGTGCAGGGCGAGGTGCTCGCGCCGCTGTCGATCGTGGCGTTCATCCTCGGCCGTGAGTTGACGATCTGGTTCGGTGCGTGGGTCGCCGCGCGCGGCAAGCGGGTCACCGAGCTCAACAACGAAGCGCAGCGCGAGTACGAGCGCACGCTCGAGGCGGGGCCGCGGCTCCACCAGAGCTGATGACCGAGCCGCGCCGCGGAGTCTCGCCGCCGGTGGCGGTGGCCTTCGCGGCGGTCGGCTTCTTCGCCCTGCTGATCGCGGGCTTCGGGATGCTGAGCCTGCTCTCCGGAGCCGAGGTGATCGCCGTGCCCGGGCTCGGACCGCTCCCCGGCGCCATCGCCACGGGCGCCGCGACCGTCGTGTTCGCGGTGACGACGTGGATCGCGGTGCGTCGCCGGCATCCGTCATACGGCGCCGTCGTGGTCATCGTCATCGCCACCTTCCTCGCCTACCTCGCGGGTCTGGCCGTCGGAGCGGTGTTCGCCGCGACGGATGCCGCGCGCACCGCGGCCGCGATCGGCGCCTTCGCCACGTCGTGGTTCGCCCTCGTGCTCGCCGCCGCCGCCCTCGTGGCGGGCTGGGCCGGCATCGCCCTGATCCGCACGAGAGCGGGCCGCCCGCGCTGGCCGTGGGAGCAGGACGACCGCCCCTGACCGGTGCGGCCCTGGGCTCGCCCGGGTCCCGCCTGGGGCTCGCCCCGGTCTCGCCCCCGGTCTCGCCCGGGGCGTGTGCGCCGAACCCTCGTCTCCGGGCCGAACCCTCACACCCAGACGCGCCCAGGGGTGAGGGTTCGGTCCACGAGCGAGGGTTCGGCACGAGAGCACAAACGCGCGAGCGCGCGAGCGCGCGAGCGCACGAGAGCACGAGAGCACGGTGCGCCCCCGGGGGCTCGGCGGGCCGATGCGCGCGAAATCCGCGCGGAAACGCCTGCGCCCGGCGACAATGGACCCGTGGAGCGGTCGATCGAGACCCAGGTCAGCCAGGCAGTGGATGCCTGGCTGCGCTGGCTGCCGCGCTGGGAGCCGGCGACGCACCGCGGCCGCATCGCCCCCTGCCGGCGCTGCTTCGGCTCCCCGGTGCTGTCGGCCGCGGGCCTCGGCGCCGATGTCCCGCACGGCGTGCAGCACGGCCTGTCCACGCGCATCAAGACGATTGTCGACCACGCCGTCGCGGACTACACGTCCCGGAACCTTCCGATGCTGCAGGCCGAACTCGACCAGCAGGCGGCCCGTAACCGCGCGCGCAGCTACCGTCCCGCCGAGGGTCTGGACCCGGAGTTCGAGGGGCTGCCGCTGGATCCCGACCCCATCCCGGGTGCCCCGTTCCTCTTCACGCTCGGCGGTCTCGCCGAAGAGGTGGATGCCGACATCCCCGCCCTGCCGCCGCTCAGCGAAGAGGCGAAGGTCGCGCTGCGGCAGGAGGTCGCGCTCGCCGACGACTACGCCAACATGGTCGGCCGTGAGGTCTGCACCGTGCTCCTGCACCACCGGCTGCGGATCCAGGCGGCGGTGAGCCAGTACGTCGAGCCGCAGATCGCGGCGATGCTCGAAGAGCTCACGCGGTCGCTGGACGCCCCGTTCGACCCGAACGCCGACCCCGGGTTGGCCGAACCTTAGAGAACTCTCACAATCGCATTTTGTTAGCATGGCCGGGTTCTCGTCTCCACCCGCCGGGTCGATGTGAGCGAGTCCACTGGGGACACGACCAGCTGATCGGTAAGGGGTGCCATGACGCGCAGGCTCCCTTCCGCGCCGCCTCTGCTCCCCGGCCTCGACTACGTCCGGCCGCTGGGCTCGGGCGGATTCGCCGACGTCTTCCTCTACCAGCAGGACATGCCGCGGCGTGCGGTTGCGGTCAAGGTGCTGCCGGCCAACGAGCACGACCCCGATCTGCTGCGGATGTTCAACGCCGAGGCCGACGTGCTCGCGCACCTGTCGGCGCATCCGGCGATCGTGACCGTGTACCAGGCGGGCATCTCCGCCGACGGCCGCCCCTACATCGTGATGGAGTACTGCCCGGGGTCCCTCGCACAGCGCTACCGCATCGAGCGGATGCCGGTTGACGAGGTCATGGCGATCGCCGTGCGGCTGGCGGGCGCGCTCGAGTCGGCGCACCGCGCCGGGCTCATCCACCGCGACATCAAGCCCAGCAACATCCTCGTGACGAGTTTCGGCTCCGCTGTGCTCGCCGACTTCGGCATCTCCTCCTCGCTCGTGCGCAGCGCGGCGCCGGATGTGCTCGCGATGTCGATCCCGTGGAGCGCGCCGGAGGTCGTCGCCGAGCACACCGGCGGCACGGTGGCGAGCGAGGTCTGGAGCCTCGGGGCGACGGTGTACTCGCTGCTGGCGGGGCACAGCCCGTTCGAGCGCCGCGAGAAGGATCAGAACACGCGCGACCTCATGCGCCGGCGTATCGCGCGCGCCACCTACGTCCCGATCGCGCGGCCGGACGTCCCCGACGATCTGCAGCACGTGCTCGCGACCGCGATGACCCGTGACCCCGATCGCCGATTCGCCTCCGCCCGCGAGTTCGGCGAGGCGGTGCGCGCCGTGCAGCGGGCGGCTGGGCTGGCGCCGACGCCGCTGGAGGTTCCGACCGACGAGTGGATGCCGGCATCCGACGCCGTCGACTTCGCCGACACGACGGTGCGGGGACCGGTGCGCAGCCGGGTCGAGCACGACGGCCGGCGCCGCAGTGCCGGGGCGGACACCGTGCGCCGCTCGCCGACGAACGAGGACGACGAGGCCATCGCCGGCGCCTCCGGCCGGCACGTGTGGCCGTGGATCGTCGCCTCCAGCGCCGTGCTGCTGGCGCTCGCCGCGACCGCGTTCGCGATCGTCTGGACGGGATCGCACTGATGCGCCGGGGAACCGTCGCGGGTCTCAGCGCCGCCGGTGCCGTCATCGCGCTCGTCGCGGGGGTGAGCATCGCCTGGCCGGGACTGGATGCGCAGGAGACCCCGCCCCGCGACGTCACGGCGTGGGTCCTGCAGGCCGACGGACTGCGCTACGCCCGCGTGAACACGGCGATCGGCGAGCTCGACACCGTGCGCGCCGTCAGCAACCCCAGCCGCATCGTCACGGCCCCGACGGGCGCGTACATGTTCACCGACAGCGACTCGAAGGTCATCCGCATCGACGACGCCGTGCCGATCGACCTCGACACCGAGGGGCTGCGCGACGCGAGCGCCGCACCGGCGGGCACGGCCGAGACCGACAGCGTCGGCGACTACGTCGCGTACCGCACCGACGCGGGGGCGGTGTATGCCGGGCGGCTGTCGACGGGCACGCTCGCGCAGATCGATCCGCGCGCCGGCGGCGCCGAGGAGGCGGAGGCCGAGGATGCCGCGCCGTACACCTCCGACGCGATCTCCGTGACGGCCGACGGCGACGTGTTCAGCTACTCCGCCGATGCCGGCACCGTCGTGCGCGTGGACATCGCGTCGGGGCAGGTGGAGCGCTCCGACGAGGTCCAGGCCGACGCGGACGCGCTGGCGCTGACAGCGGCCGGCGACGCCTGGGTGCTGCTCGACACCGCCGCGGGGAGGTTCTGGACCGCGGACGCCGCGGGCGGCACCGGCACGGCGGGCGCCGTCGCGGTCAGCCGCGCCGTCGCCGGCGATGCCGTCTACCTCGCTGACGAGAGCGGGCTCGTGCGGCTGGACGTCGCGGACGGGACGGCCGAGCGCGTCTTCGGCGACAGCACGACCTCGCGCGGAACGCCCGCCCGTCCCGTCGTCGACGGCGAGACCGTCTCGGCGGCGTGGCTGCCCGAGGGTGCGGGCCCCGGGACCCTCTGGACCTCGACGGGCGGCGACGTCACGCTCGACTACGGCGGCCTGACGCTGCCGGCCCAGCGCCGGCCCACCTTCGTCGCGGCGGGGGACTCCCTCGTGCTCAACGACGCACGGTCGGGCTGGGTCTGGTCGGCTCCGGACGGGGCGCTGCTGCCGTCGAGTCAGAACTGGAACCTCGACGACGACGTGCAGACGGCGTCGACGACCAACGAGCAGGAACCGCCGCCGGTCATCGACCCGCGGCCGCCGGTCGCGGAGGACGACGCGTTCGGCGTGCGGCCGGGCGAGCTCGTGTCCCTTCCCGTGCTGCTGAACGACCACGATCCCAATGAGGACGTGCTCGCGGTGGACCCGGCATCCGTCACGGGGCTCGACCCCGCGTTCGGGGTCGTGACGACCACCGATGACCGACAGCGTCTGGCGGTGCGGGTGGCGCCGGATGCCGCAGGCATCGCGAGCTTCTCCTACGCCGTGACCGACGGCACCAGTCCGGACGGGCTGATGTCGCAGCCGGCGACCGTGACGCTGCGGGTGGTGGGCGAAGGCGAAAACTCCGCTCCGGTGTGGTGCGGTGTGGACGGTTGCCAGCAGGACTGGCCCTCGCCCGAGGTGGCGCCCGGCGGCACGATCAGCCTGCCGGTGCTGGGCGACTGGGTCGACCCCGAGGGCGACCCCGTGCTCCTGCTGTCGGCGACCGACGACTCGGGGCTCGGCCAGGTCGCGACGACGCCGCAGGGCGACGTCGTCTTCCAGCACAACGACACCGGCGCCGCCGACGAGCAGTCCGCCGCGGTGACGCTGACGGTCGCCGACGCGCGCGGGGCGACGACGACGAAGCAGCT
This sequence comes from Microbacterium aurum, assembly GCF_016907815.1. Lineage (NCBI taxonomy): Bacteria > Bacillati > Actinomycetota > Actinomycetes > Micrococcales > Microbacteriaceae > Microbacterium > Microbacterium aurum. Next base: position 3,398,616 of record NZ_JAFBCQ010000001.1, on the reverse strand, counting down.
CGTCGTGCGGGTGCGCGGCGACGCGCAGCCGGTCGTGCAGTCCTTCGCCGTCACCGGCGTCGCCGACTCCCGTGTCACGGTGGACGTCGCGCCCCACGTCACCGGGACGGCGGGCGATCTCGCGCTGACGGCGGCGCGCGTGCTCGACGACGCCGCCGCGTCGGCGACGGTGGTCGGCGGCTCGACGCAGTTCGACTTCGCCGCCTCCGCGCCCGGCACGTACCGCGTCACCGTCACCGTCTCCGGCGGCGGTCACGACGCGACGGGCACCGTGCGCATCACGCTGCTCGCCCCCGACGCCCCCGCGGATCTGTCGACAGCCCCGGTCGTCGCCTTCGTCCGGCCGCAGGCCGACGCGACCGTCGACGTCTTCGCGGCCGTCTCCAACCCCAACGGCCGGGTGCTGCTGCTCAGCGACGTCGTCGTGCATCCCGCCTCCGGCTCGTCGCTGGCGGCGGATGCCGTGGGGCAGAGCCAGCTGCGGGTGTCGGGATCCACGGCGTCGGGACAGTCCGGCCCGCTCGGCACCGTGTCGTACCGCGTGAGCGATGGCACCGCCGACGAGGGCTCGCAGGTGGAGGGGCAGGCGACGGTGTACCTGCTGCCGCCGGCCGCCGAGGCGGCGCCCATCGCGGTGGACGACTCCGTGATCGTCCGCGCCGGCGCGCAGGTCGACATCCCCGTGCTCGCCAACGACGTCGCCGCGCCCGGCACCCGCCCGCGGCTGGACGCGGAGTCGATCGAGTCCTCCTCCACCGACGCGCTCGCCTTCGCCTCCGGCGACCTCCTGCGCTACCTCGCCCCCGACCAGCCGGGCGAGTACACCGTCGGGTATCGGGCGTTCACGACCGGCGCGCCCGCGCTCGGCGACATCGCGACGGTGCGCGTGCGAGTGGTCGCCGACGACACGAACCGCGAGCCGCTGCCCACGCGGCTGTCCGGCCGGGTGCTCAGCGGGCTGTCGACGACGATTCCCTTCGACGGCTTCGGGATGGACCCCGACGGCGACGTCGTGCGGCTCGACCGGATCGTGACGCAGCCCACGCACGGCTCGGCGGTGATCTCCGCCGACGGCACCTCGATCGTCTACACGAGCCTCGCCGGCACGAACGGGCAGGATTCCTTCACCTACCGCGTCGTCGATCCGCAGGGCGCGACCGGCACCGGCACGGTGCGCATCGGGGTGCTGAGCGGCGACGCCGATCCGGCCCCGGTCACCTACACCGACTACGTCCACGTGCAGGGGGGCGCCGACAGCGTCATCCGGGTGCACCCCCTGGCCAACGACCTCGACCCGATGCAGGGGGCGCTGACGCTCGTCGCGGTGCGCCCCGATGTCCCCGAGCTCGCCCTCGACGGCACGCCCACCCCGGAGTTCACGCGGCTGAACGACCTCATCGAGTCGATCACCGACGACACGGTCACGATCGCCGCGGGTACCGAGCCCGGCACGATGTCGTTCCTGTACGACGTGGAGTCGACCTCCGGCAACACCGCGCGGGGCCTGCTCGTCGTGAAGGTCGTGAGCCAGCGCGTGCCGGACTACCCGGTCGTGGAGGACACCGTGCTCACGGTGGAGAACCGCGACGACCTCGCCGACGGCATCGACGTGCTGCGCGGCAAGGTGCTGTGGTCGGGAGGGGATGCCGCGGAGCTCACCCTCGGGCTGTGGGGTGCGCCGGCGGGCATCGTCGCCGACGGCGCGCGCCTGCGCGGCCGCGTCGACGACAAGGCCCACCTGATCCCGTTCTCCGTCACGGGGGAGACCGCCGGCGGAACCGTGACCACGTACGCGTTCCTGCGGATCCCTGCCGCCTCCGAAGTGTCTCTCGCGCTGCGCCCGGGCATCGCGCCGCTGACCGTCGGCGAGGACGCGCAGGCAGAGGCGGACCTCGCGACGATGGTGGCGACGCCGCGCGGGGCGACGCTCGAGGTCGGCGGCGACGACGGTGCCGCGGTGCGCGCCGCGGGCGCGCGCGAGGCGGCCACCTGCACGCTCGTGAGCGGGACGACCATCCGGTACACGGCCGGAGCGGGCGCGCCGTGGTCCGACGCCTGCCTCGTGCCGGTGCGACTGGCGGGCCAGACGAACTGGACAGTGCTCTCGGTTCCGGTCGTCGTCACCCCGATCGACCCGCAGCCGACGCTCGCGCCCGCCTCCCTCGAGGTCGCCCCCGGCGAGACCCACGTGTTCGACCTCGGGTCGATGACGACGTGGCAGGGGCGCCCGGAGGCGATCGAGTACCGGGTCGCCGACACCGCGGCATCGTTCGACGTCACCCTCGCCGGCACCCAGCTGACGGTCCGGGGCCGGGACGACGCCGCGCCGGGCACGGTCGAGGGCGTCGTCGTCGAGGTGACCAGCCACCCCGGCGTCACCCCCGCGCGCATCGCGCTGCGGGTGGGCGCCGCCCCCTCGACCCTGCCTCAGGGCGGCTCGGTGCAGCAGCAGTGCAGCCAGGCCTCAGGCAGGTCATGCTCGATCGAGGTCGTGGGCGCCTCCGGCGAGGTCAACCCGCTGCCGAGCACTCCGCTGCAGGTGGTCGCCGTCGCCCCCGCGGGCGCGTGCACCGGCGTGACGTTCTCGGTCGCGTCGGCGACCCGCATCACGGCGAGCTGGAGCGATGACGCGCCAGGTGCGACCTGCACCGCGACCTTCACGGTCCGCGACGCGCAGGGCCGGCAGAGCGCCGCGGCGCGCGACGGCCGCCTGCTGCTCGACCTGCAGGGGTTCCCGCAGGCGCCCGCGAGCATCGCGCAGTCCGGCTACGCCGACGGCAGTGTGACGCTGCGGGTGGACCCCGGCCCCGCCCAGGCCGCCTACCCCGCCCTCACCGGGTTCGAGGTGCGCCAGGGTGGTCAGAAGGTCGCGACCTGCAGCCCGCAGGGCACGTGCCCCGCCATCGCCGCGCCCAACGGCGAGCAGCGCGTCTACGAGGTGGTCGCCGCGAACGCGGTGGGCTTCTCACGGGCCGCGGTGCGCACCACGGCGTGGGCGTACGACCCGCCGGCCGCGCCCACCGACGCGAGCGCAACGCCCGTCGTGGCCGGTCCCGAGGGCGGGGTCGCGTCGCTGACGATCCGAGGGGTGGATGCCGCCGACACCGGTGCGCTGCAGATCAGCAGCCCGGCGGGGGAGACCCAGACGATCGCGGTGGATCCGCGTCAGACGCAGGTGTCGGTGGCGTCGTTTCGGGTCGGGGCGAACACCGACACCCCGGTGACGGTGACGCCGCTGTCGCGCTACGCCGTGCCCCCGGGCCTGCCCGGACCCGCGCCGGGGTCGATGGTCGTCCTCGCACACGGCATCGGCGCACCCACCTCGCCCGCGCTCACGCTGTCGGCGGTCAACGTCGGCCGCGGCAAGGTCGACGTGACGGCGACCGGCGCCGCCACTCCCGGCGGCGACGGGGCGACGGTCCGGTACGGCATCGTGCAGGACGGGCAGACCTGCCGCACGTCGCCGAACGGGTCCCCCGAGGTCTTCCGCGGCCTCGACGACGGGCGCCTCTACACGTTCGTGCTGTGCGCGGAGTCGTGGTTCGACGGGCGTTCGTTCGGCAGTACCACCACGACCGCCGAGGTCCGGGCCGTCCAGAGCGGAGCGGCGCCGACCGGGTACACGTTCGTCGTCGGGCCGACCGCGCACGTCGACGGCAACCGCGCGACGTGGACGATCGACCAGCAGCCGACCTCGCGCGAGACGGTCCCCAACGAGAACGTCGTCGCCTTCAGCGGCTGGCCCGGCAGCACCGTCTTCGACGCCGATCCGCGCATCCAGGTGCGCTACGAGCACACCTCCGGCTGGTGGCAGTCCGCCTGGGGCACCGTCAGCCCTGCCGCCGGCAGCGCGCCCTACCAGGTGCAGGCCAGCTGGGGTCTCGGCGCCTGCACCGGCGGCAGCGAACTCGCCCGCACGTCGAGTTCCACCGGATCGCTGGCCGCCATCACCTTCGACACGAGTCGCATCAGCTATCTCGACGAGAACGGCGCGACCCTGCCGACCGGCGAGAACCCCTGGCTCGTCCCCGACGCCGCGGTGCAGGTCACCGGCATCCGCGTCGAGGTCGACTGGTCGCGCCAGGGCTGGCGCCTGGACGACGCCACCGCACAGTTGTCCGCCCGCTGCACCCCTTCCCCCCAGGAGAGCACCCCATGACGATCACGACCGAGCAGGCGACCTGGTTCGCCCAGACGTTCTCCCAGCTGGCCGACAACGTCGAGCGCGCCGTCCTCGGCAAGCGTCACGTCGTCGAGCTCGTCCTCACGGCGATGCTGAGCGAGGGGCACGTCCTCATCGAGGACGTGCCGGGCACCGGGAAGACCTCGCTGGCGCGCGCCGTCGCGCAGTCGGTGCAGGGCACGACGACCCGCATCCAGTTCACACCGGACCTCCTCCCCGGCGACATCACCGGCATCACGGTCTACGACCAGAAGACCGGCGCGTTCGAGTTCCACGCCGGGCCGATCTTCGCCAACATCGTCCTCGCCGACGAGATCAACCGCGCGAGCCCGAAGACGCAGGCCGCGCTGCTGGAGGTCATGGAGGAGGGGCGTGTCACGATCGACGGCGTCACCCGCGACGTCGGGCGGCCCTTCCTCGTGCTGGCGACGCAGAATCCGGTCGAGCAGGCGGGCACCTACCGGCTGCCGGAGGCGCAGCTGGACCGCTTCCTGCTGCGCACCTCCCTCGGCTACCCCGACCACGCCGCCACAGTGCGGATCCTCGATCAGGCCGCCGTCGCGACCGCCGAACTGGCGCCGGTGATCACCCCCGGCGCCCTCGCCGGCATGGCCGAGCTCGCCGCCGACGTCTACGTCGACGCGCTCGTGCTCGACTACATCGCCCGTCTCGTCGACGGCACACGTTCGGCCGACGAGGTGCGCCTCGGCGTCAGCATCCGCGGTGCCCTCGCCCTGACCCGCGCCTCGCGTGCATCGGCCGCCGCCCACGGCCGCACCTACGTCACCCCCGACGACGTCAAGCGGCTCGCGGTGGCGGTCCTCGCCCACCGGCTCATCCTGCACCCCGAGGCCGAGTTCGACGGGGTCACCCAGGAAGCCGTCATCGGCCAGGTGCTGCTCGACGTGCCGCCGCCCACCCGCCGGGAGAGCGTGTGACCCTCGGCGACACCCGACTGACCCGCACCGCGGCGGGGGGACTGACCGGCGAGCGGACCGAGGTCACCTCGCAGCGCTCCCGCGCCCTCGTCGGCGCCGCCGTGCGGGCCTCGCGCGCGTGGACGGCGACGCGCGCCGGGCTGCGCGCGTTCGCCGCCTGGTGCCGCGCGACGATCCGCCCGGCCGGTGCGCTCGTGCTGGCCGCCGCGACGGCGGGACTCGCGGCCGGGGTGGTGTTCGGCTGGGTCGAGGCGCTCGTCGCCGGTGCCGCCGCGCTGGTGCTGCTGCTGCTCAGCATCCCGTTCCTCTTCCACGCCCGCGCGTACGACGTCGGCCTCGCCCTCGGGCACGAGCGCGTCGTCGCCGGCTCGCCCGCCGTCGCGACCGTGACCGTCCGCAACACCGGCACGCGCATCGCCCTGCCGGGCCGCATCGACGTCGCCGTCGGCGCGGGGCTCGTGGAGTTCGGCGTGCCGATGCTCCGGCCCGGGGCGTCATCGGAGCAGACCCTCGAGCTGCCCCCGCAGCGGCGCGGCATCGTCCGGATCGGCCCGGCCACCACGGTGCGCTCCGACCCGCTCGGGATGCTGCGGCGCGAGCACGCCTTCGACGACGTGCACGACCTCTACGTCCACCCCCGCACGACCGTGGTGCCCTCCTCGAGCGCCGGTCTCATCCGCGACCTCGACGGCAGTCCCACCCGGCGCCTGGTGGATGCGGACATGTCCTTCCACGCGATCCGTGAATACGCCCCGGGCGACTCGCGCCGGCAGATCCACTGGAAGTCGACGGCGAAGACCGGCCAGCTCATGGTGCGCCAGTACGAGGAGTCCCGGCGCTCGCGGATGGCCGTCGTCCTGGGGCTCGCGGAGGCGGAGTACGCCTCCGCCGACGAGTTCGAGCTCGCCGTCAGCGCCGCCGCTTCCCTGACGCTCCGCGCCGTGCACGACGCGCGCGATCTCGACATCGTCGTCGGTGCCGAGATCCCGCGCGTCGTCCGCGGCCGACTGCGGGCGATCCGGCACATTCCGGCGACCGCGCCGCGCGTCGTGCTCGACGGGTTCAGCGGCGTCGACCGGCTCGCCAACACGATGGCCTTCGCGGACGTCTGCCGCCTGGCGGCGGAGGCGAACGAGCGGCTCTCGATCGCCGTCATGGTCACCGGGTCGCACGTCGGTCTCGCGGCGCTGCGTCAGGCGGCGCTGGCGTTCCCGGCGGATGCCGCGGTCATCGCCGTCGTCTGCGACGAGCGCGCCCACCCGCGCACGCAGGTCGCGGGCGCGCTGACGGTCGTCACGATCGGGACGCTGGACGACCTCGCCGGGCTGCTGCTGCGGGGGGTGACCTCGTGAAGGTCCTCGCCGGCGCGATCTACGTCGCCGTCGCGGTGGTGCTGGCGGCCGTCGCGGCCTGGCCGATCTACCGGTCGCTCTCGTTCGTGGTGCTCGTCGCCGCGGCATCCCTCATCGGCGCCGGGATCGCCGTGCTCGTGCGGTGGCGACGGTGGAACGGGTGGGCGGCGGCCGAGCTCGTCACGGCGGCTGTGCTGCTCGTCGGCGTCCCGCTCGCGGTGCCGTCCCGCGTCGGCCCGCCCGACCAGCTGCTGCACGGGCTCGGGGAGCTGATCGCCGGTGCGCTGTTCGGCTGGAAGGACCTCCTGACGGTCGACCTGCCGGTCGGCTCGTACCGCAACCTGCTGGTGCCGGCGCTGATCGTCTTCCTCGTGGGGACCGCGTCCGCACTGCTGCTCGCGTGGCGCACCGACACGCTCGGGGTGCTCGCGGTCGCTGTGGGGGTGGGGATGTCGGGGTTCGGGCTGCTGTTCGGGCGCACCGAGGTGAGCGCCCCGCTGACCGTCGGCCCGCTGACCCTCGCGGCCCCCGTCGAGACCGCCGTCGGCATCGGATCGCTCCTCGCCGGCGTGCTGTGGCTGGCCTGGCGCAGCCGCGACGAGCGCGTGCGGGCGCTCCGGCGTGCCACCGCCCGCAGCGGCGTGCACGTGCTGCGGCCGGCGGCGGACGCGCGTCGCGCGGCGCTGGGGGCGGGCATGGTCGTGGTCGCGGCGGCGGCGGCCCTCGCCGTGCCGGCGACCGCGGCATCCGGCGAACGCGTCGTGCTCCGCGAGGCGACCGGCCCCCGCGTCGAGCTGTCGCGGGCGGTGAGCCCGCTGGCCTCGTACCGCGCCCTGTTCGCCGACGGTGAGATCGACCAGGTGCTCTACAGCGTGACCGGCGACGCGGCGCCCGAGCGGGTGCGCCTCGCGGTGCTCGACCGCTACGACGGCGCCGTCTTCCGCACCGACTCTTCCGCCGCCGGCGCGCCGTTCGTGAGGCTCGCCTCGGCGCGGGATGCCGGCCCCGGCACTCCCGTCGACGCCGACGTCGTCATCGACGCGCTGGGCGCGTCCGGCGAGGCCGGGCTCGCGGGACTGTGGATGCCGTCTGCCGGCGTCGTCGGATCGGTGACCTTCGAGGGCGCCCGCGCCGCCGCGCTCGCCGACGGGTTCTACGTCAGCGACGACCTCTCCGCCGCCGTGCAGACCGCAGGCTGGACCCCCGGTGACACCTACCGGCTGCAGGCCGCCGTTCCCGAGGCGCCGGCGCTCGCCGAGGCAGCCGCTCCCGGCGGTCAGGGCAGTCTCGGCGGCACCGGCGGCGAGGACGCGGTCGCGGCGCCGGCGAGCCTGCGCACCTGGGTGCAGACGCACACCTCGGGCACCGGCGGTGCCGCGCTCGAGGGCCTCGTGACGCTGCTGCGCGACCGCGGTTACCTCAGCCATGCCCTCACCGAGCCCGCCGAGGGCGCCGCCTGGATGAGCGCGCTGGGGGCGTACGAGTTCGCGCCCAGCGCATCGGGGCACTCCCTCGCGCGCATCGACGCGATGTTCACCGCTCTCCTCGAGCGCGAGGCCGATCCGCGCGCGGCGGCGTCGGACAACTACGTCGCCGCCGTCGGCGACGACGAGCAGTTCGCCGTCGCCACGGCGCTCATCGCGCGCGAGCTCGGCTTCCCCTCGCGGGTCGTCGTCGGCACGCGGCTCACCTCCGACGATCCGGATGCCGCGGTCTGCGCCGCCGGCGTGTGTCACGCCGGCGACGTGTCGGCGTGGGTCGAGGTGCGCGCGTCCACGGGCGACTGGATCCCCGTCGACGTCACCCCGCAGCACGCCCAGGCGCCCAGCCGCGAGCTCACCGAGCAGCCGGATCCCACGATCGGCACCGCGGTGCGGCCCAACGGCGTCGACGAGGTGCAGCCGCCGCGCCCCGCGCAGGAGGACTCCGCCGCGCCCGTTGAGCGCGACGAGGCCGTGGACCTGGAGTGGGTGTGGGCGACGCTGCGGATCAGCGGGATCGTCCTGGGCGTGGCTATTGTGGTGCTCGGGCCCTTCCTGCTCGTCGTGGGCGCCAAGGCGCTCCGCCGCCGGGGGCGCCGCCGCGCCGCCGCGCCCGCCGCCCGCATCGCCGGCGGGTGGGACGAGTTCCTCGACGCGGCCGCCGATGCCGGGAGGACCCCGCCCGCCGCCGCCACCCGCACCGAGGTCGCCGCGGCGCTGGCCACCCCGTCATCCGGCGCCCTCGCGGTCGCCGCCGACGCCGCCGTCTTCTCGGCGGCGGGAGCCACCGACGACGAGGCAGCCGAGTTCTGGCGGATCGTCGACGCCGAACGCGCCGGTTTCGCGCCGACGGGCTGGCGGCGGCTGCGCGCAGCCGTATCGTTGAGATCGTTCGTCCCGGCGTCGCTGGTGCCGGCGGCTCTGCGCCGCACCCTCCGGCGTCGGCGGTCCACGAGCTCGAGGCTGACCCATACCGAGAGGGGGAGTCGCGCGGCATCCACCTCGCGGCGCACCGCATGAACGCACCGATGGACGAATCCGTTGTCGCGCTGCTGAGCCTGCTTTCGCTCGTGGTCGGCGTGGCGCTGTACGTGTGGACGTCGCTCGCCCTCGGGGCGATGTTCCGCAAGATGGGGGAGGAGGCCTGGAAAGGCTGGGTCCCGTTCCTCAACGTCGCGACCGTGCTGCGCTGGGGCGGGTTCAGCCCGTGGCTGGTGCTCCTCGCCCTCATTCCACCGCTGTCCATCGTCGTGTTCGTGCTCGTCGTGATCTCGGCGCACCGCATCAACTCCGGCTTCGGCTACGGCGCCGGCATGACGGTGCTGGCCGCGCTCGTGTTCGTCGTGTGGGCGAGCATCCTCGGGTTCGGCCCCGCGCGCTGGCTCGGCGCGCGCCCCGCCGGGTGGAAGCCGCCGGAGCCGGCCGCGGAGGAGGAGCCGGCGGCCTCCGCCCCGCGCACCCCCGCGCCCGGGTCGCCGTTCGCGTCGCTGTTCCCGGGGGCGGATGCCGGGGCCGCTGCCGCCGACCCGGCTCCGGCCGGGGGCGCCGGACCTGTGTCTGAGTCTTCCGCGTCTTCGCCGTCTCCCGCGTCCGCTGTGCCTTCGGCGTCCGGCGCGTCGGAGACGCCCGCTGCGCCGCAGGACGTCGACCAGCTGAGCGCGTTCGCACCGCCGCCGGTCACCTCCGCCCCGGCGTGGACGCCTCCGGACACCACGACGACCCCGCCGCGCACCGCTGCCGCACCCGCGGGTGTTCCTCCGACCGCTGCCGCGCCCGCCGGTGTTCCGCCGACCGCTGCCGCCCCCGAGCCCGCCACACCCGTGGCCGCCGTCCCCGAGCCGGTGCCGCCGGTCGCCGCCGCCGACCCCGTGTCCGCGGTTCCGCCGGCCGCGGCCGGTGCGTCGGAGCCGGGTCCCGCCGCTCCTCCCACCGCGGCCGCGCAGGTGCCGATCTCCGCCGTCCCGCCCGCACCCGCCGTCGCGTCCCGGCCGGCGCCCGTGCCGGCCGCCGACGCGGACGGCGATCAGCGCGCCGCGGCATCCGCCGCCATGCCGGGTGCAGCCGAGGGCCTCGCAGACGACGACGCGAAGTGGCCGTCCGAGGTCGACGACGTGTCCGCGATCGCGCCGTCGCACTTCCTGCCGGCGTCGGCCGCCGGTGGTCGCCATGTCGTGCCTCCGGTCACCGCCGACGATGCGCCGATCGATGTCGTCCCCGGCCGGCGTTCGACGGCGGTGCCGCTGCCGGAGAGTGCCACGGTCACGCGCGTGCCGGCGGCGCAGCCGTCCGCACGCGCCGCGCGTGCCGAACGGCCCGCCGATCCGGTCGACGCCGCGGCGGACACCGTCATCGAGCGCCCGGCGCCCGCCGCCTCGGCGCCGCCCGTCACGACCGAGGCGCCCCGCGCCGTCCGCTCCGCGGTGGATCCGGATGCCGAGCCACCCAGCCGCCGGGCGCGGCCGTGGCCGGCGTTCGCCGTGGCGCCGGGCGAACCGGAGGATTTCCCCGAGCTGTCGGGCGAGGTGTCGGCCGTCATCGGCTCGCCCGCCGCCGGCTCGCCCCGCTCGGCGCTGAACGCCGTGTCGGCGCAGCAGCGCCGGCTCGAGCCGTTCGCCGACGACGACGATCTGGACCAGACCGTGATCACGCGGCGCGCGAAGAAGCCGACCTGGCAGCTGGTGCCGGCATCCGGGGCACCCGTGCCGCTCACGAGTGACGTGGTCATCGTGGGGCGCCGACCCGTCGGCGACGCCGCCTTCCCCGGTGCGCAGCTGGTCGCCGTGCCGGGCGATGCCCGGACGGTCTCCAAGACCCACGCGCGGCTGGAGCGGCGGGACGAGGCCTGGGTGGTCACCGACCTCGGTTCGACCAACGGCGTGCTCGTGCGCACGCTCATGGGCGACGAGATCGAGGTGGAGCCCGGGAGCCAGATCGACGCCGGGGAGCGTTTCTTCCTCGGCGACGAGGAGTTCCACCTCGCGCAGATCGAGCGCTGATCCCCGGGGCCACTGCGTTGTCACTCGTGGCTGCATCCTCCTCAGGATTCCGCCACAACTGCCAACCCAACCCACCCAAAGGCACCCCGCACGACGCCCGGGTCCCTTGCCTTGTCACTCGTGGCTGTTTCCTCCCCGGGATCCCGCCACAACTGCCAACCCAACCCAACCCAACCCGTCCGACCCAACCCGCCCCACCCGACGGATGCCGGTGCTCGGCGCCTCCGTCAGCCCGCCCAGCCGCGACGCCGCAGTGCCGCGGACACCTGCGACACGGCCCGCCCGCCGCGGACGCGCCGGCCGGTGACGCGGATCACGTCCCAGCCCTCCGCCGCGAGGGCGGCGTACTTGTCGATATCGCGCTCCCACTGCTGATCGCTCGAGCGGTGGTGTCTGCCCTCGACCTCGACGATCACCCGGTACGCCCGGAACACGAGGTCGACGATCCCGATCAGCCGGCCGTCGGCCGCGCGCATTTCGACGTCCAGCTCGGGTTCCGGCAGCCCTGCCTCCACGGCGTCGACGCGGAAGTCGGTCTCCAGCGGCGACATGCTCCCCACGCGGATCAGCGCGAGCGCGGCGCGGAGCTTGCGACGCTCCTTGCGGCGAGGCGCCTCCGCCGCGGCGCGCAGCTGCGCGATCGTGGCGAGCTGGGCCTGTGGCTGCGGCATCCCGCCCGCGCCCCTCGGGATCCGGACGAGCGCGTCGCCCAGACGCACGAGGTCGCGGACGCTGAGCTCGCCGGCCAACCCCGCCCAGACTGACGCGGGACTGGCCACCGGCAGCGCTCCGATCGCGCCGACCGTCACGAGCCCCGGCGAGGTCTGCGTCGCCCGGATCCCGGCCACGCGGGGTGCGCGTGCCGGTGCGAACACGCCCACCTGCAGGGGCCCCGTGCCGTCATCGTCGTCGAACAGGCGGTCGAAGATCGCGACGGCGGTGCGGCCGGTATAGAACACGTGCGGGCGGCGGATCACCTCGAACGCCTGCACGCGCGCCAGGACGGCCGCGCGCACGCGGCGGTCGCGGGCGAGCGGATCGGTGTCGACGGATGCCGGCGCGGTCGCGTTCCGCACGCGCACGCCCCGGTGCGGACGGGCGAGGTCCTTCGCGCGCAGCCGCGCGCGGGTGGCTCCGGTCGTGCGGGCGTCGGCCACGCCGAACGCAGCGCCGAGCTGCGCGGGAAGCGGTCGAGGTCGTCTGGGCATGGTGCTCAGGATGCCGCGGCCCGCCGCTCTGGTGCCGCTCGCGGCGGGATCTGTGGACAGTCGGGCCGGCCGCGGCGTCTGGGGAGAGAGCGATGGCGGTGTGCGTTTGCCCGGTTCGGTCATACGGCGTAGTATTGAGCGGGTGTGCGCTCTCGCGCGCCGTCTGCCGTGCCCGGCTCTGCAGACACACCGTGAGACGCACGTTCGGGACCGGCCTGCGAACAGGTCACCCCCACGGCATATCCACCACGAAACGCACGGCGCACCGCCGTGCCGGTGGATCTGTGGTGAAACCACCATCGCTGTCACCGTGCAGCACCTGCGCAGGGTTCCGGCCACGCGCAGCACGACAAGGAGAGAACGTGCCAACCATTCAGCAGTTGGTTCGCAAGGGTCGCACGCCCAAGGTCACCAAGACCAAGGCGCCCGCCCTGAAGGCGAACCCGCAGCAGGCGGGTGTCTGCACCCGCGTGTACACCACCACGCCCAAGAAGCCGAACTCGGCGATGCGCAAGGTCGCCCGTGTCAAGCTCCGCAACGGCACCGAGGTCACCGCCTACATCCCCGGCGAGGGCCACAACCTGCAGGAGCACTCGCTCGTGCTCGTCCGTGGAGGCCGTGTGAAGGACCTCCCCGGTGTCCGTTACAAGATCGTTCGCGGCGCCCTGGACACCCAGGCCGTCAAGAACCGCAAGCAGGCCCGTAGCCGCTACGGCGCCAAGAAGGGCTGACGCAGATGCCTCGCAAGGGACCCGCACCCCGCCGCCTCGTCGTCAACGACCCGGTCTACGGTGCTCCGATCGTCACCCAGCTGGTGAACAAGATCCTCGTCGACGGCAAGAAGTCGCTCGCCGAGTCGATCGTCTACGACGCCCTGAAGGGTGTCGAGGCCAAGAACGGCCAGGATGCCGTCGCGACGCTCAAGAAGGCGCTCGACAACGTCCGCCCCACCCTCGAGGTCAAGAGCCGCCGCGTCGGCGGCTCGACCTACCAGGTTCCCGTCGAGGTCAAGCCGCACCGCGCGAACACGCTGGCGCTGCGCTGGCTCGTCTCCTACGCGAAGGGTCGTCGTGAGAAGACGATGACGGAGCGTCTGCAGAACGAGATCCTCGACGCCTCGAACGGCCTCGGTGCCGCGGTCAAGCGCCGTGAGGACACCCACAAGATGGCCGAGTCGAACCGCGCCTTCGCGCACTACCGCTGGTAACCAGCACGTCAACGGATGCGGGGCCGTGATCCGGCCCCGCATCCGCCCCCTGATCTCGATACGCCCGCTGCGCGGGCTACTCGATCACCGAGAGGAAAAACCCCCGTGGCACAAGAAGTGCTCACCGACCTCAACAAGGTCCGCAACATCGGCATCATGGCGCACATCGATGCCGGCAAGACGACGACGACCGAGCGCATCCTGTTCTACACGGGCGTCAACCACAAGCTGGGCGAGACCCACGACGGCGCCTCGACGACCGACTGGATGGAGCAGGAGAAGGAGCGCGGCATCACGATCACGTCTGCCGCCGTGACCTGCTTCTGGAACAAGCACCAGATCAACATCATCGACACGCCCGGACACGTCGACTTCACCGTCGAGGTGGAGCGGTCGCTGCGCGTCCTCGACGGTGCCGTCGCCGTCTTCGACGGCAAGGAGGGCGTCGAGCCCCAGTCCGAGACGGTGTGGCGTCAGGCCGACAAGTACGACGTGCCCCGCATCTGCTTCGTCAACAAGATGGACAAGCTGGGCGCCGACTTCTACTTCACCGTCGACACGATCGTGAACCGCCTCGGCGCGAAGCCTCTGGTGCTGCAGCTGCCGATCGGTGCCGAGAACGACTTCGTGGGCGTCATCGACCTCGTCGAGATGCGCGCGCTGGTGTGGCCGGGCGATGCCAAGGGTGATGTCACCATGGGCGCCAAGTACGAGGTGCAGGAGATCCCCGCCGACCTCGCCGACCGCGCTGCCGAGTACCGCGAGAAGCTGCTCGAGACGGTCGCCGAGTCCGACGAGGCGCTGCTGGAGAAGTACTTCGGCGGCGAGGAGCTCACGCTCGCCGAGATCAAGGGCGCGATCCGCAAGCTCACCGTCTCCGGCGAGCTGTACCCCGTGCTCTGTGGCTCGGCGTTCAAGAACCGCGGCGTGCAGCCCATGCTCGACGCGGTCGTGGACTACCTGCCCTCGCCCCTGGACGTGCCCGCCATCGAGGCGCACGACCCCAAGGACGAAGAGAAGATCATCGAGCGTCACCCCGACGCCAACGACCCGTTCGCGGCCCTCGCGTTCAAGGTCGCGGTGCACCCGTTCTTCGGTCGCCTGACCTACATCCGCGTCTACTCGGGTCACCTCGACTCGGGCGCGCAGGTCATCAACTCGACCAAGGGCAAGAAGGAGCGCATCGGGAAGATCTTCCAGATGCACGCCAACAAGGAGAACCCGGTCGACTCGGTCACCGCGGGCAACATCTACGCCGTGATCGGCCTGAAGGACACCACCACCGGTGACACCCTGGCCGACCCGAACGAGCCTGTCGTCCTCGAGTCGATGACGTTCCCCGAGCCCGTCATCGAGGTCGCGATCGAGCCGAAGACCAAGGCCGACCAGGAGAAGCTGGGTCTGGCGATCCAGAAGCTCGCCGAAGAGGACCCGACCTTCCGCACCGAGCTCAACCCCGAGACCGGTCAGACGGTCATCAAGGGCATGGGCGAGCTGCACCTGGACATCCTCGTCGACCGCATGAAGCGCGAGTTCCGCGTCGAGGCGAACGTCGGAAAGCCCCAGGTGGCCTACCGCGAGACGATCAAGAAGGCCGTCGAGCGTCACGACTACACGCACAAGAAGCAGACCGGTGGTTCGGGTCAGTTCGCGAAGATCCAGTTCGCGATCGAGCCGCTCGAGCTCACGGCCGACAAGCCGTACGAGTTCGAGAACAAGGTCACCGGTGGCCGCATCCCGCGTGAGTACATCGAGCCGACCAACCAGGGCTTCCAGGACGCCATGAACGTCGGCGTGCTCGCCGGCTACCCCATGGTGGGTGTCAAGGCGATCCTCATCGACGGCGCGAGCCACGATGTCGACTCTTCGGAGATGGCGTTCAAGATCGCCGGCTCGATGGGCTTCAAGGAGGCCGTCCGCAAGGCCAACCCCACCATCCTCGAGCCGCTCATGAGCGTCGAGGTGCGTACTCCCGAGGAGTACATGGGCGACGTCATCGGCGACCTGAACTCCCGTCGCGGCCAGATCCAGTCGATGGAGGACGCCGCCGGCGTCAAGGTCGTGCGTGCCCTGGTGCCGCTGTCCGAGATGTTCGGCTACATCGGCGACCTGCGCTCGAAGACCTCGGGCCGGGCCGTGTACTCGATGGAGTTCGACTCGTACGCCGAGGTCCCCAAGGCCGTCGCCGACGAGATCGTCCAGAAGAACAAGGGCGAGTGATTCGGCGGATGCCGGGGCCGCGCTCCCGGCATCCGACACCGGCGCCCCGGTGACACACAACTTCATACGCATAAACTAGAAACATCCCCGTAGAGCACCGGTCGCAATCCAGCGCCCGGAACCTCTACACGAATGTCCTGAGGAGGACCCAGTGGCCAAGGCCAAGTTCGAGCGGACCAAGCCGCACGTCAACATCGGAACGATCGGTCACGTCGACCACGGCAAGACCACGCTCACCGCTGCCATCTCGAAGGTGCTCGCCGACAAGTACCCGTCGGCGACCAACGTGCAGCGTGACTTCGCGTCGATCGACTCGGCTCCCGAAGAGCGTCAGCGTGGTATCACGATCAACATCTCGCACGTCGAGTACGAGACCCCGAAGCGCCACTACGCGCACGTCGACGCGCCCGGTCACGCCGACTACATCAAGAACATGATCACCGGTGCCGCTCAGATGGACGGCGCGATCCTCGTGGTCGCCGCCACCGACGGCCCGATGGCTCAGACCCGTGAGCACGTCCTGCTCGCCAAGCAGGTCGGCGTGCCGTACCTGCTGGTCGCGCTGAACAAGAGCGACATGGTCGACGACGAGGAGATCCTGGAGCTCGTCGAGCTCGAGGTCCGTGAGCTGCTCAGCTCGCAGGACTTCGACGGCGACAACGCGCCGGTCGTCCGCGTCTCGGGCCTGAAGGCGCTCGAGGGCGACGAGAAGTGGGTCGAGTCGATCGTCGAGCTCATGAACGCCGTCGACGAGTCCATCCCGGACCCGGTGCGCGACAAGGACAAGCCGTTCCTCATGCCCATCGAGGACGTCTTCACCATCACCGGCCGTGGCACGGTCGTCACGGGTCGCGCCGAGCGTGGCACGCTGGCCATCAACTCCGAGGTCGAGATCGTCGGCATCCGCCCGACCCAGAAGACGATCGTCACGGGTATCGAGATGTTCCACAAGCAGCTCGACGAGGCCTGGGCCGGCGAGAACTGTGGTCTGCTCCTGCGCGGCACCAAGCGTGACGACGTCGAGCGCGGCCAGGTTGTCGTCAAGCCCGGTTCGGTCACCCCGCACACCAACTTCGAGGGCACGGCGTACATCCTGTCCAAGGAGGAGGGCGGCCGCCACAACCCGTTCTTCACGAACTACCGCCCGCAGTTCTACTTCCGCACCACCGACGTCACCGGCGTCATCACGCTGCCTGAGGGCACCGAGATGGTCATGCCCGGCGACACCACGGAGATGTCGGTCGAGCTCATCCAGCCGATCGCCATGGAAGAGGGCCTCGGCTTCGCGATCCGTGAGGGTGGCCGCACCGTCGGTGCCGGTACCGTCACCAAGATCCTGAAGTAATCCACTTCACCGGGACGCCCCCGTCAGCTTCGGCTGCCGGGGGCGTTCTACGTCTTCGGGCCGTGATCTTTTCGTTATGTGACAGATGTAGCCTGAGCGGGCAGATGTCTTGAGGGGGATGACTGCGCGTTCCCGACGCGCGACACCGCCTCGCCGGGTGATGGGGTGTGGGTCTTGATCGGTTCGTCCAGCGTGCAGGCGAGGTTCCCATCGTGCGCGATCGTCGTGGTGATGGCGCTGTTGCTCTCTCTCGGCATCGGCGCACCCGCCACAGCCGCCGTACCGGTCACCGACACGCCGCTGAGCGGCGTCCAGGTCACCGCGACGGGCGGCGACGTACTCGCGGGTGGGACTCGGACCATCTCCGTCTCCGGGAGCAATCCCGATGGCGTGGACCTGTTCAACGCGCTGGGCGTCGTGCTGCTGCCGGTCGGCGTCACCTACGCCGCGGGAAGCGTGCAGCCGGCAGGGATCGGTGCTCCCGACATTCAGTCATGGGCGCCGGATGCCGCAGACATCGACCCCGGCACGGGTCTGCCCCGCACCGCCCAGGTTCTGGTGTGGTCAAACATCGCCGACCTCCCCGTCGGGTCGGAGGTCTCGGCGTCGTTCGGGGTCACCGCCGACCCTGATCGGTACCCCGCCGGTTCGACGTTCGAGGTCGGTGCGGGCCTGTATGCGAACAGCGACGAACGTGTCGTCCCCGACGTCACCGTGCCGAGTTCGGGCGCGCCCGAGATCACGGGCGCGACCGAGGGCGGTTCGTCCGAGGCGACCGTCACGGTCGTGCCGATCACGATCACCAAGAACGAGACCGCGAATGCCGAGGCCGAGGTCTACCGTGGCCCGGCGAACCCCGCGACGTTCGAGCTGAGGGTGACGGCGGCCCCTGACGGCGCAACGACCGGAGCGGTCGTCGTCGATTACGTGCCGGCGCAGTTCACGGTCACCGAATGCACGGGAGATTTCCCCTGTACGCGCAGGATGGTCGAGGTCGACGGCGAGGTGTTCACCGAGATCACATGGAACCTCGGCACCATCGATGCGAACGAGACGAACGTCCTCCGCTACAGCGCCTACGTCGGCGAGCGCGAGATCACGATGCC
The DNA here is from genome assembly GCF_016907815.1 of Microbacterium aurum. Taxonomy (NCBI): domain Bacteria; kingdom Bacillati; phylum Actinomycetota; class Actinomycetes; order Micrococcales; family Microbacteriaceae; genus Microbacterium; species Microbacterium aurum. The sequence goes on along the minus strand of NZ_JAFBCQ010000001.1, from coordinate 3,380,580 downwards.
GTCGGGCCAGCAGACCGGTGCCGACACCCGCCCGGGCGCAGAAGGGTACGAGGTCGAGAACACCGCGACCCTGACCGGCACCTACACGGGTGACGTCGCCGCCGGGACGGACACGGAGATCTCGGTGTCCGACACGGCGACGGTGCGCGTGATCGACCTCGGCATCGTCAAGTCCACCGACGGGTCGGGCTTCGTCGGCGGCCAGACCAAGCAGTACACCCTCGCGGTCCGCTCGAGCCAGTTCGTCAGTTCGTCAGGCATCACGGTCACTGACACTCTGCCCAACGGCATGTGTCCCGTACTTCCTGCAGGCGTCGCCAAGACGGGGAGCCCTTGGCCGGACGAGTGCGCGGCTGCGGGCGCGGGCAACGGCACCGTGACGGGCGCCACGATGACCTCCGTGGATTTCGACGCCTCGACGGGCGTGTTCACCGTCGTGTTCGCGGTCGACGACCTCGCGGCCGATCAGGACGTGACCATCGGCTACACGGTGTACATGCGCACGAACTACCAGAACGGGACCCCGACGGCTGCCGGCGACGACTTCGCGAACAGTGTCGTGGTCACGGGGACGACGACAGACGGCTCCGGCGCAACCTCCGACGCGTCCAACGGTTCGTCGGCCGATATCGGCACCGGTGCCCCGACGCTGTCGAAGACCATCTGGCCGAACCTGACCCGCACCCCCATCACCGGCGTCACGGGCGTCGGCACGACGTGCCAATCCGGCGACGGCGCGTACGTGTCGCCGACGATCGCTCCACCGGCCTATCAGCTCGGCGACCTCGTGTGCTTCCGGCTCGACATGACCTTTCCACAGGGCGTGTCCACTCGGTCGGTGAACGTCAGCGACTACCTGCCGTCGGGCATGTCGATCGTGGATTGGGCGGCGACGAGCGCGAACTCGACGACGATCACCCCCGTCGGCACCGTCACTGGCGTCGCCAGCGCGCGTTGGGTGCTCGGTGAGCCCGACGCGAGCAACGTGCTGTTCGTCGAGCCCGGCGCGACCGGATCGTTCTACCTGCTTGCACGCGTGAACACCGTGCCGGCGACGGCGCCGCGAGTCGCCGGCAACCTCGCCAAGATGCGCTACACCGGCCCGGATGATCGCGTCATCAACCTGCGCGATCAGGCCGACCTCAAGCTCTCGCCGCCGCCGCCGCTCGGTCTCGACAAGAAGGTCGACGGCGCGGAGTCGCTCAGTCCGGTGCAGGAGGGCCAGCTGCTCACCTTCACGATCGACGTCTCGCACAACGGATCCCTCGCGAACTCCACTGCCGATCCGATCGATGAGATCGAGGTGTGGGATGTCCTGCCCGCCGGTTTCGACTGCGACGACATCGATAGCGCGACTCCCGCGATCAACCCGATCGCGGACTGCTTCCAGCAGGCGAACGGCCAGACGCGGGTGACGTGGATCCTGCGGCCAGCGACGCCGCTCATCGGGGGTCAGACGGCGACGATCACCTACGCGCTCACCGTGCCGAGCCCGCTGTCGATCTCGTCGTCGCACACCAACACCGCCGCCGTCACCCGGTACACGCCGATCACGACCGACGGCATCACCCCGAGCGTCGACCGTCCGACGTTCTATCCGGCCAACCCCGTCGGCGCGTACCCGGACAAGACGAAGAACGCCCCGCAGGCCGCCGACACGGCGACGATCAGCCTCGCCGGTGCGAGTGTCGCCAAGTCGGTGACGTCGACGAGCGTGACCGAGTCGAACAACTCGGCGCTCACCCAGGCGACGATCGGTGAGACCGTCGTGTGGCAGTACACCGCGACGATCCCTGCCCGCACCAGCATCTTCAACGGCATCCTCGCCGACGGGCTGCCCGTCGGCGGGCGGCTGACCGCTGTCGACGGAGCGGTGGTCGCCACCGGCCCCTCCGGTGCCGTCATCGCGGACGGCTGCACGCAGGATCCCACGCAGTTCCGCCTCTGCAACGTCGCCACCGACCCGCAGTTCGGCAGCCTCATCTTCCCGACGACGTGGACGAACAGCACGGAGTCGTCGCAGACCTTCACCGTCGAGATGACGACACGCGTCGCCGATGTGGCGGGGAACACCCATAACTCGACCATCAGCAACACCGCCGCGCTCACGAGCACTCCGACCATCACGAACGCGAACCCCGTGTCCCGCGGCACGGCGGCCGCGCAGGTCACCGTCGTCGTCCCGAATGTGGCGATGACGAAGGGGGCATCCACTACCGCGTCGACCGGGCCGTGGACGACGAGCGACACCCTCACCGCGACCGGCGGTCAGACCGTCTATTACCGCCTGGAGGCCACGAACACCACCGTGAACGGGCTGGCCGTCCCCCCGCTCCATGACACGCTCGTCGTGGACTGCATCGACGCGCGGCTGAGCGACTTCACCAACTTCACCGCGTCCGCCGTGGCGACCGTCAGCGCCCCCGTGGCCGGTGACGGGATCAACGGCTGCGCCATCGGTCGCACGAAGTACGTCTGGACGCTCACCGCCGATCTCGCCACGACGGCGCAGATCGTCTACAGCGCGACGGTGCCCACGCCGATCGCGGCGGGTACGACGTTCCGCAACGACGCGGCGCTCACCGGTTCGACGCTGGCGGGCGCGGTGCCCGGGGAGCGCACGCTCACGGCGACCGCGAACCGCACGGTGACGGCCGCGCCGCCGACGATCGTCAAGCAGCGTCTCCTGCCGACAGGCACGGCAGTACCCGGCGAGAACGTCACCTGGCGTCTGACGCTCACGATCCCTCAGGACGTCACACTCCTCGACGCGCAGATCCGCGACACGCTGCCGGCCGAACTCGGTACGGCCGACGCCGCCAGCTTCGTCCTCAGCTGCGGCACCGGTTGGGATGTGTGTCCGACTGGCACCCGCGTCTCGTCCGGCAAAGCCCAGATCCTTGCGGTCGGCATCGGCGACGTCGCTGCGTCTGCCCAGGTGCGGACCTTGATCCTGGAGGTGACCTCGCCCGTCTCGACATCGATTGCGGCGACCGCAGTAGGGCCATACACGAATTCGGGACAGGCCACGTGGCGCACCGTCGCGGGGGGCACGACCCTCACGTCGAACACGAGCACGGCGACTGTGGGCGTCCGGCATCCGCTCGTTACCACGGCGAAGTCGGTGAGCAACCCGACGGTCGCGAAGAGCCAAGGCGAGATCTTCACCTACACCGTCTCCGCGAGCGCAGTGCAGAACGCCACGCCGAACGGCAAGCCCGCCTTCAACGTGACGGTCGTCGACAGGGTTCCCGTAGGGGTGATTCCCGTCGTCAGTGCGACCGACAGCACAGCCCTCGCGAATGGTGCGACGGTTGCCGGCGGCGGCGTCTGGGACTCGACGGCCCGCACCATCACGTGGATGATCGCGACGCTGACGCCGGGTGACCCGGCCATGAGCTTCAGCTACCCCGCGAAGCTCGACCTCGCGTCGACCCTCTCCGGGGCGGCACTGGTGAACACCGCGACGCCCACCTCCTGGGACTCGCTCGCCGGCGGGGGCAAGAGATACACCTCGACGACGGGCGCCACGGCATCCGTCACGCCCGCCTTCCCGAAGATCGACACCGCCAAGCAACTGCTGTCGACCAACCCCGTGTACATCGGCGACGAGGTGTCGTACTCGTTCACGATGACCAACAGCGGCACCGCGCGCGCGGTCTCGCTGCAGGCGATCGACACGCTGCCCGCGGGCTGGACGTATGTCGCGGGCTCAGCGCAGCTCGGAGGGGTCGCGCTCGCCGACCCGGCCATCTCGGGTCAGCAGCTGACCTGGTCGAACCTCGGCCCGCTCGCGCCGGCTGCGGCGCTCACGATCACCTACCGCGCGATCGCGGGTTCGTCGGTGTCCGTCGGCAGTGGTGTCGCGCACACGAACACCGTCCGGGCCGCGCAGGTCACGGATGCCACGGGCGGCACGTCGTACAACAGCGGCAACGGGTCGTACATCGGGACGAGCGGCACCGCGACCGCGCGCATCGACCAGGCTGACCTGCAGATCACGAAGACCGCCGGCACCTTCACGGCCGGCGGCACGGGCTCGTTCACGATGGTCGTGCGCAACAACGGCGGCGATACCGCGGTCGGCGTGGCGCTGCACGACGTGCTGACGCTGCCGACCGGTGTCACGGTCACGACCGTGAACGCCGGCACCGATGGCACGTGCACCGTGGCCTCCGGGGTGCTCGACTGCACGCGTGCGTCGCTGAACTCGGGCGCGACGTGGACGGTCACTCTCAACCTGGCCATCGCGGCAGACGTCGTCTCGGGCACCGAGGTTCCCAACACCGCGACCGTCTCGGCGCGCACGGCGGATCGCACCCCGGGCAACAACTCGTCGACGGCCACCGGCACGGTGGTCACCTCCGCCGATCTCGAGGTCGTCAAGCGCGTCGTCGCCCCCGCCACCGGGGCCGTCGTCGCCGGCACGCCCATCGAGTGGTCGATCACGCTGACCAACAAGGGGCCGTCGCTCTCACGCGGCAGCGCCAACTCCCCGATCGTCCTGACCGACACGGTCCCCGCTGCGGTATCGGGCCTGTCGTTGACAGGCACAGTACCGCCGGGGTGCACGCTGACCGGTCAGGCGGTCCGCTGCGAGATCACCCACGACATGACGGTCGGCGAGGCGATCACCCTGACCGTCGCCGGCACCGTGAACTCCGATGTCGCCGCGGGGACCGGCGTCATCGTGAACACGGCAAGCGTCACCCCGGTCACGACCGACCCCGTCGCGGGCAACAACTCCTCGACGACCCGCACCGACGTCGCCGTTCAGGAGAGCCTCACGATCGTCAAGACGATCACCGACCCGGCTCCGCCGGCCGAGGTCGTGCCGGGTGAGACTCTGACCTACACGCTGCAGGTCAGCAACGGCGGTCCGTCCGTCGCACGCGGCGTCTACATCGTCGACACGCTGCCGGCCGACATCGACTTCGACGAGCTCGTGAGCGGGACCGGATGGACGGCGACGCCGGGAGCCGGCGGCACGGTCCGCTTCGACTACTCCGGCGTCCTCGCCGCGGGCGCGGATGCTCCGCTGATCACCTACACGGCGACGCTCGACCCCGCCTTCATCGGCCTCGCCGATGACCTGACGAACACGGCATCCGTGTCGTCCGCGTGGAAGGCGGACCAGGACGACAGCGATGCGACGCCGGGCACCCCCAACCCCGAGGCGGACCTCGAACTCACGAAGACCGTGGCTCCCTCGAGCGGCGCGAGCGCGGTCATCGCGGGCGAGACGGCCGTCTACACCTTCACGGTCGCGAACAACGGGCCGTCGGATGCCGGAACCGTCACCGTTCGCGACACGCTGCCCGTCGGTCTGACGGCCTCCGGACCGCTGCCCGACGGCTGCACGATCGACGGGCGTCTGCTCACGTGCGTGCTCGACGCTGGGCTCGATGAGGACGACGCGCCCTGGACGTTCCAGGTCGCCGTGCGGGTAGACGCATCGTTCACCGGCGCCACCCTGACGAACGCGGCCGCGGTCACGTCGGTCACCGACGACATCAACCCCGACAACAACACCGACACCGCGACGCTCAACGTCATCCAGCGCGCGAAGCTTGCCGTCGCGAAGGTGCCTTCGGCCGCGACCGTCACCGCGGGTGAGAACGTCACCTGGACGATCACGGTCGCGAACAGCGGCCCGTCCGACGCGCAGAACGTCACACTGTCCGACGTCGTGCCGGGTGACCTCATCGTCGTCTCGGCGACGTCGGCGGATGCCGGCGTGACCTGCAGCGGCACGGCGACGGTGTCCTGCACGATCGGCACCCTCGCCGCCGGCGCCAGCGTGCAGATCGCACTGGTCACGACGGTGCGTTCCTCCATCGTGAATGGATCGACCACCCCGAACTCGGCGACCGCGAACTCGTCGACGCCCGACGTCGTCACGGGCGAACCCGCCACCGCGACCGGCGGCGGTCAGATCGGCGTCATCGCGAACGCGGCGCTGACGATCGTCAAGGCGACGACGACTCCCGTCGTCTCGGCCGGTGCCACGGCATCGTTCACGGTGCTCGTCGGCAATGACGGCCCCTCCGACGCCGCGGCACCCGTCACGATCACCGACACCCTCCCCGCAGGGCTGACCTACGTGTCGTCGTCGACTGTCGAGGGCCCCGCGGTATGGGCCTGTGACGACTCTGGGCAGGACGTCGTGTGCGTGCTGCAGAACGCGGATGGCGACGCCGTATCCCTCGCGGCCGGCGCGAAGGCGCCGCTCCTGCAGATCGTCGCCGCGATCGACCCGGCTCTCGCCGCTGGAACGGTCACGAACACGGCGACCGTGACGTCGCCCAGCGACTCGACACCCCCGACCGAGACCGCCGACGTCGACGTTCAGACGTTCGCCGACCTCGGCATCCTCAAGCAGAACGTCGGTACGCCGACGGCCGGTGAGGAGTTCTCGTGGACGATCACCGTCACCAACCACGGTCCGAGCGACTCGGTGGCGACGGCGGACGAGCCCATCACCGTCACCGACAAGTTGCCCGCCGGCACGACCTACGTGTCGGCGACGGGAGCAGGCGTCAGCTGCGACGAGGATGCCGGGGTCGTGACGTGCGAGATCACGAGCACGATGAAGCCTGGCGACGCGGTCGCCGTGACGCTCACGGTCGCGGTCGATGAAGCTGTCAGCGGCACGCTCACGAACACCGCATCCGTCGCCCCGGGCGTGACCGATGAGCCCCAAGGCGCGATCTGGCCGAACGAGTTCACTGTCGTGACGCCCACCGTGATCGAGGTGGCCGACCTGGCGATCGAGAAGTCCGTCGTGACCGCCGACGCCGACATCGTCGCGGGTCAGCCGATTTCGTGGGAGCTCACGGTCACGAACCTGGGTTCGTCGAACTCGGATGCCGATGCGGGCACTCCGATCGTCGTCACCGACACGCTGCCTTCGGGGGTGCTCGCGGATGCGGCAACCGGCCCCAGCGACGACTGGAGCTGCACGATCGCCGGCGACCGGAAGACCGTGACGTGCGAGCTCTCGGCCGATCTCGCGACGAACGACCCGCAGACGATCTCGGTCACCGGCACGATCGACCCGAGCGTGCAGGGGAGAGTCGTCAACACCGCAGCGGTGGCGCCTGGGCTCACAGCCCAGCCCGATACCGAGGAGGCCGCTGCCAATGACAGGGCGACGGCGTCGGCGGACGTGACCGAGTCGGCCGATCTGGTGCTGTCCAAGGCGATCTCCGAGACGATCGAGGCGGGCGCGACGGGCGAGTACACCCTGACCGTGACGAACCTCGGTCCGTCGGCGGCGCGCGGCATCACTCTCGTCGACACGCTGCCGACGGGGCTCTCCTTCGACAGCGCGTCGGGAGACGGCTGGGCGTGCGCGCCCGATACCGGCGATCCGGCTCAGGTCGAGTGCGCCTATGCGGGCATCCTGACGCCCGCCCAGACGCTGTCGTTGAGGATCTCCATCGCGGTCGACGAGGCGTTGCAGGGCGAGGTCGTCAACACGGCGACGGTCGCAGCAACGACCCCCGACCCCGACCTCGAGAACAACACCGCTTCGGTGCCCGGCACGGTCGCCGAGATGGTCGACCTGTCGATCGTCAAGACGCCCGTCGGCGACCCCATCGTAGGCGAGACCTTCTCCTATGAGCTGACCGTGGCCAACGCGGGACCGGCGACGGCGCGGGGCCTGCTCGTCGACGACCTGGTGCCCGGCGAACTCGAGATCGTCTCCGTGAGCGCTGAGGGGTGGAGCTGCGCAACGGATGCCGAGACGGGCGCGATCGCGTGCACGCTGGCCGACCTGGCGCAGGGCGCGACCGCTCCGGTCATCACGATCGAGGTGCGGGTGCTGCCCGCCGCCTATCCCGAGGTGTCCAACACCGCGACGGTGTCGTCGACGACGCCCGAAGACGAGTCGACGCTCGGTGACAACACCTCGACGGCGATCGTCCCGGTGCCGCCGCTGAGCACGTTGACGATCACGAAGGAGCTGACCGACGAGCTGGTGACCGGGTCGCAGGCGCACTACTCGATCACGGTGACCAACAGTGGACCTACCGCGGATCCCGGACCGGTATCGGTCACCGACACGATGCCGCAGGGGATCGCCGCGCGCAGCGCGACTCTCAGCGGTGCCGCGGGCTCGTGCGCGATCGCCGCCGCGACCGTCACGTGCACGATCGACGCGCTGGCGGTCGATCAGACCGCGGTGGTGACACTGACCGTAGACGTTGCGGCGAACGCGCGCGGCGAGATCGTCAACACGGCGCGCGCGTCTTCGCCCGCTTCCGGCGCCGCCGTCGAAGACACCGCCGCGGGCATCGTACGTGTTGTCGAACTGCCCAGCACGGGCGGGACGCTCGGTCTGTTCCTGCCCTTCGGCGTCGGCCTTCTGGGCCTCGGTCTGCTCGCCCTGTGGTGGGCGCGCCGTCGGCGCACTGAGGGGACAATCTCCGGCTGAGCACAATAAACCGACGACATCCTCAAGCCGTGATCAGGATTCCCTGAAGTCCCTCGTTTCGCCCAACTCATCATGAGATTCTTCTCATCAACGGGTGATCCTGCGGCCCCCCATGGTCCGTCATGCAGTAGACGCCCATCGATCTCGCGTCACTGCGCCCAACGGCGATGACCGAAAGGGGAATCCACTGTGAACAAGATGACCAAGGGAACCATCGCGGCCGGCGCGGCGCTGATGCTGCTGCTCGGCACGGGCGGAACGCTGGCCTACTGGAACGACAACGCCAGCCTCGCCGGCCAGACCATCACCGCCGGCCAGCTGCGGGTCGTCCAGAACGGCACTGCGACCTGGCAGATCCAGCACCAGTCGGGCACGGTTGAGGCTGTCGCCAACATCGGCAACGCACGGATCGTGCCCGGTGACAAGCTCATCTACACGGGTGCATACAACGTCACCGCTGAGGGCCAGAACCTCGCGTTCAAGGTCGACCTCGCCGCCGGAGCCATCACCGGCTCGACCACTGCGGCCGCCGACGTCGCACTGGCCGGTCGTCTGGCCGCTGCGGCCACCTTCTCGGTCAACGGCGGCGCCGCCACGGCGCCCGGCACCTCGGTGACCGTCCCGAAGACCGGCGGCAACGCCGTCACCACGACACCCGTCACGATTACGGCCACGATCACGTGGCCCTTCGGCGACGCGACGAGCCCCGCCGCGGACAACCTCGCCAAGCAGGGCAAGGTGAACCTCTCGGCCTTCGCGCTGACGGTCACCCAGGTCGCGGGCTGATCCCAGGAACTGCGGGTCTGACCCGAATCCGGGCCCGCAGTTCCTGTGCACGAACCCTTGAGGTTTGCACAGGCTGCCATCGATGTGTCGTCACGGGGGGGAGTGAGAATGCAGAGCGCGCGTCAAGATGACGACTCATCGTCGTCGCGGAGCGTCGTGAAGCGACTTCGCTCGCTGGTCGGCACACTGGCTGCGGCGACCGCAGCTGTGGTCCTCGGGGTATCCGGCGCCGGCGTCACTCACGCCTACCTCAATGCGACCGCTGGACCGGCTGCGTCGACGATCACCGCCGGAACGGCGGCGATCCAGATCAATGGAAGCGCGACCGCGACGTTGTCGCCGACAGCGCTCAGCCCGGCTGCCCCGGCGGTGTGGGCCTTCACCGTGACCAACGCGGGTGATGCCCCGATGAGCCTTGCGGCTGCGATCAGCGCGCCCGGCGGCCCCGCGTACGCCGCCTCCGCCAAGGCACTGCTGACCGCGGTACCGAACGCCGCGGCCTGCACCGCGGCGGTGGCGGGGACGCCGTCCGCCCTCAACGGGTACTCGGCACCGGCGCTCGGCGCGCTGCCGGTGGGCGCCTCGCAGTGGTATTGCCTCGTCGTGAGCCTGCCGAATTCCATGCCGGCCGCGGGCAGCGGTTCTTCGCACTCCTTCACCATGACCGTCAACGCGACCCAGACTCCGAGCTGACATGACCGCCTCCACCGAAACGCGACCGCGGCCCCGCCGTCGATTCGCGCTGATCGCCGGAATCGCCGCGTTCTTGGTCGCTGCCGGATCGACCTCGGCATGGGCGTATTGGACCGCGCAGGCGACGGCATCCGGCACGCTCACCACGAGCGCGGTCAGCGTGTCGCAGGCGAGTTTCAACACGCCCGCATCCACCACCTACCTGCCGAGCAGCCTCACCGCAACGCGAGTCTTCACGATCACCAACGGCAGCACGATCAGCGGAACCGCGACGGCAGCCATCGTGTCGCCTGAGGCCTACGCGAGCAAACTCGGCGTGCAGATCTGGCAGGTCGCGTCGGCGGCCGCGTGCACCGCCGCGACGACCGTGCCGACGTCGGGCGTGACGACCGGCACATGGGCCTCGATCACTCCGACGGTGACACTCGCGGCGAGCGCCACCGGCTATCTCTGTGCACGCACCTCCATCGCCGACTGGAAGACCACCACGGACCCCGCCGGGGGACAGTCGATGAACCCCGTACTCAGCGTCAGCCTGTCCGCACAGGGCTGGACGGCCACCGCGCCCACCGCGACCCACGTGCAGCGCACCGCCGGGATGTACCCTCTCGCGAGCAGCTTCTTCGACCCCTCGCTGTCGTCCACATGGTTCACGATCCGCAACGCCTCGAGCACCGGCTACTGCCTCGACGTGAACGGATCGGGGGGCAGCGGCACGACCGTCCTCACGTGGGGCTGCCATTCCGACGCCAACCAGCGCTGGCAGTTCACCCCGGTCTCCGGCACCGACCAGTCGTTCGTGACGATCCGCCCGCGCCACGCATCCGCGACGCGACTGCAGACCTCTTCGGCCGGAGCCCTCACGATTCAGACCGCCACCGGCGGCGCAGACCAGCAGTGGTACGTCCAGCAGGTGTCGGCGAGCCGGTATCAGCTCGTGTCGGCCCTCAACGGGCTGTGTGTGGCGCTTGGTACGTCGAACAGCGGACAGATCTCGACTGTGACCTGCGACACCGCATCGGCGCAGCTGTCATTCCAGCGTGAGAGCCTGACATTCTCGTCATCGGGCAGCATGGCGACGGTCACGTGGGGCACCGGGGCCGGCGTCGCGATGACCATCGTCCGCCAGTCCGGAGCCCACTGGGTGAGCGTGGATCAGATCGCCGCGGGAGATACTGCGGAGTCGTTCACCGCGACGCCGAACAACGCAACGTCGACGTACCGCATCGTCGTCGGCACGTACACCGTCGGAAGCACGGTGCCGGCCGCGGTCGATGTCGCGTTCGGTCCGTTTGCGATCAAGAACGTCACCACCGGTTTCTTCTTTCCCACGACCACATTGACGGCGGTGTCCGGCTTTGGGTGAGCACACACGGATTAATCGCACCCACCGCGGGCTCGTGCTGAGCGCACTGGCCGCAACTCTCGTGCTCGTCGCGGTGCCGATCCCCGCGGCGGCGGCCGACGACGGTCTGCTGGTATCGCACGACGGCGTCACTTATGTCGCCGACAGCACCCTGCCCATCTATCCCGAAGCGTGGCGCTGGGTCCCGGGCGAGGAGCAGACGTCTGCGGTGTGGGTGCGCAACGCAGGCACCACGCACGGTCTCCTCCGGATCGATCTGATCGCCCCCGATGCGGACGACGTGCGCTTCGCGCAGAGCGTCGCGATCGCCGCCGGGGCACCTGGGGGTGGGGGCGAAGACGTCCTGTTCGCGGATGCCATGGGCAACGGCGACTGCACCGTGCTGAGCACCGGGCTCGTCCTGGCACCCGGCGAGTCGCGCCGCATCGATGTCACGACAGCAGTGTCGTCGGCGCTGTCGGGAGATGAGGCGGCGCAGGCACGGCTGTCGTTCGCGCTGCGGGCGTCGCTCACGGACGCCGCCGCGGGATCCGCCGCCGCCGTCGGAAGCGTCTGCACCGTCATCCCCGACGAGATACCCTCATCGACCGGTTCGCTTCCCCATACCGGCGGCGCCGTACCGTGGACGATCATCGCGCTGGGCGCAGCAGGTGTGACGGTGGGGGGTAGCGTGTTCCTGCTGGGGCGTCGTCGCCGGCAGGAGGAGGAAATGGCGGATGAGCGATGAGGCGCCGACCGCTCCCGACCATCGCGATGATGCTGAGGCTCCGCTAGCGCCCGAGAGCGACACTCGGCCAGTACGCCCGGGGGATCGTCCCCGCCGGGGTGGCGTCCTGAAACTCGTCCTCACCTCGGTCGCGGCGGCGCTTCTCGCCGTGATCGTGGGGATCGGCATCCTCGTGATCGTCGTTCCGGCCGTTACGGGCTCGACCGCTCTCACCGTGCTCACCTCGTCCATGTCGCCTGCACTGCCCGCGGGCACGATGGTCGTCGTCCGCCCGACCGATCCCGCTGATATCGAGCCGGGCATGGTCATGACGTATCAGTTGCACAGCGGGGAGCCGGACCTCGTCACTCACCGTGTCACGCAGCGGCTCACGAGCACCGAGGGCGAGTTCCTCTTCATCACGCAAGGCGACGCGAACGACAACCCCGATCCCGATCCGGTTCGAGAGGTGCAGGTGCGCGGCACGGTATGGTACGCGATCCCCTACCTGGGCTGGGTCGCGACGGCCGTCACGGGCGACCAGAGACAAGTGGCCATCACTGTCGTGGTGATCGTCTTGCTCGGCTACGCGGCGTGGGCCTTCGGCTCCTCGCTCCGTGACCGCGTCCGCAAGCGGCAACGGACCGAGTGATCCCAGGCGTGTCCATCATGAGACTGGACGCGCGCGCCGGGCGCGAGCCATGATGACGGGCAGGACCGCAGCCGCGATCTGTGGACACGAGGAAGGCAGTACGCATGGGGATCGACGACATCGTCAACCAGGGCAAAGAGTTTCTGGAGCAGAACAAGGACAAGATCAGTGAGGCGTTGAGCTCGGACAAGGCGGAAGAGGTCAGCGACGGCGCGCTCGACGCCGCGGCGGACTTCGTCAAGAAGGTCGCGCCCGACTCGGTCGACCAGCACGTCGACGGCGTGCGCGACTCGATCGACAAGTCGATCGGCACCGAGTAGCAGCAGGGTCAAAGACGGACCGGATGCCAGGGCATCCGGTCCGTCGCCATTGTGGTGGACGCAAGATGTGTCAAGGCTTCTTCAAGGTTGGGTCAACCAGCAAAAGACCCCATTCCCCTGGATGAGAATCTCTTCATCTAGGGGGCGCGTCCGCTTGCCCTCCGGAATTCCCGTCGCTGCTCCCCCCGTTACTTTCTTCGTAGCCGTCCGGCGAGCATGCTGGGCGGTGGCAGCCTGCCGGGCTCGGCATGATTGGTCCCCCCTGTCCTCGATGATCCGGGGGGTGTTGTCACCGAGCCTGGTTGGCGGTGGGTGATCGCTGATAGGGGCCAGGCCCGAGCACGCTCGAGGTCGTTCGTAACGTGGATGCCGAGACGCACCGTCGCAGCTGTCGTTCCCAATCGAACGGAGGAGCAGTGGTCACCCAGATCGACAACTACGACCAGGTCGACGTGTTCGTCGGTCTCGACGTCGGGAAGGGCGAGCATCACGCGGTCGCACTCGACCGCACCGGCAAGAAGCTCTACGACCGGGCGCTCCCGAACGACGAGCGCAAACTCCGCGCGGTGCTCACCGACCTGCAGAAGCACGGGATCGTGCTGCTGATCGTGGACCAGCCCGCAACGATCGGCGCGCTGCCAATCGCGGTCGCGCAAGCCGCGGGCGCCTTGGTCGGATATCTACCGGGACTTGCGATGCGACGCATCGCTGATCTGCACCCGGGCGAGGCCAAGACCGACGCGAGGGATGCGGCGATTATTGCGGAGACCGCACGGACGATGCCGCACACGCTTCGCTCGATCCAGGTCACGGATGAGCAGGTGGCCGAGCTCACGATGCTCTGCGGATTTGACGATGACCTGGCCGCCCAGATCACCCAGGTCGGCAACCGAGTCCGAGGACTACTCACCCAGATCCACCCCGCGCTGGAACGCGTGATCGGGCCACGGTTAGATCACCCTGCCATTCTCGATCTCCTGCAACGCTGGCCGTCCCCGGCCGAGTTACGCGCGGCCGGGGAGAAGCGGATCGCGACGCGAATGCTGAAGCTCGCACCCCGCAAGGGCCGAGAATGGGCGCACGAGATTGTCGTTGCGCTCGGCGAGCAGACCGTCGTGGTCACTGGCACGAACGCGGCCGCACTCGTGGTCCCGCGCCTTGCCGCACAGCTCACAACGCTTCGCCGTCAACGTGACGACGTCGCGGCGGAGGTCGAGCGACTGGTCGATGCGCACCCTCTTCAGCCCGTCCTGACGAGCATGCCCGGAGTCGGCGTCAGGACCGCAGCCCGACTCCTCACCGAAGTCGCCGGCAAGCACTTCCCCACCCCGGGACACCTCGCCGCTTACGCGGGCCTCGCCCCCGTCACCCGGAGATCTGGGTCCTCGATCCGCGGCGAGTACTCGTCCCGGCGCGGGAACAAGGTCCTCAAGAACGCGATGTTCCTTTCGGCGTTCGCCGCACTCCGCGATCCCGAGTCCCGTGCCTATTACGACCGCAAGACAGCTCAGGGCAAGCGCCACAACCAGGCGTTACTCGCTCTCGCCCGTCGCAGATCTGACGTCCTCTACGCCATGCTCCGCGACGGCACGCTTTATCAGTCGTCGCCGGACCGAGCAGTGGCATGATGCGCTTGCCAACGACCCTGTCACGGCCCGTCGAACGTCCACAAGACTCTGGGACCACGGCAAGCTCAGCGCCGCGGTCCCAGAGGCCTTACTTGCCGTTCGGTGGAGGCGGAATCGGAACGGGGATGGAGAACGTGGGCGGAAGCCCGATAGCAGCTGGGTCGATTCCCTGCGCTGAGCGGATCATGGGGCGGCGTCCACGATCGTGCTCTCGATGGCGGTCAGCGACACTTCCTGATTGAGCGTCCACCCGAAGATCGTCGCACCTGCCAGAGCGCGCTCTCCGATTACGAGACCCGTGTTCGGGTCGATGATGATCTCCTGCCGCTCACCTGCCCGGAACGGTTCGTTCCGGCCGATCGCGACGCCGGTCACGCCATCGAGGTTTGCGACGTCGTCGGTCGCGGTCACGCCAGGAATGCGCGATAGGGCATCGAGCAGGGCTGCTCGGGGCGCCGCGGGCACGAGGCCGGAGCGAAGGATGTCCGCGATCCGTACGAAGTTGTCTTCGTCGCGCGATGCAGATCCTCCGTTGTATTGGCCGTCGATCCACTCGTAGGCGGCGGCGCCGTCGGTTGGGATATCGGCGTAGTCAACGTTCACCCACGAGTACACCGGATCGTAAAAATGCCCGCCAACCGCCCGTGTTGTCTCGATTGACTCACCCGTCAGCACACCCTGCATATTGCCCCAGTCGCGGTAGAGCACCCACTCGGCCGCAGGGTCAGCAGGCATATATACGTCGAGGATCTGGTCGTTCGGTTCGCACTTGACCTGTTGCGAGCCGTCGCCCACCATCTCGCATGCCTGCCAGCGCGCATGGGTGCGTGCGCGGAGATACTCCCCGGAGCCCGGAACGAGGTCCGCGTACTGGATGGTTTGCGTCGCGGCAGTTCGCAGAACATCACTCGCGTAGGCGCTCGTCGCGTTCAGAGTCACGTTCCCCACAACAAGAGCTCCGGTCAGCACTGCTGCAACTCCTGCCGTTGCCCACGACAGCGCCGGGAGCAACCGTCGCCTCCTCGCGGCGGGGCGCGCCGTAGCGACGTTCCCCGCCTCCTGCGCCACGTGGTTCAGCAGCGCTGCCCGCCCTGCGGCCAGCGCCTCTGGGGTGGGTTCGCGGCTGTCGTCACGAGTGCTGCGGAGCAGTGTCAATTCGTCCATGATCCGTCTCCTGTTCGAGGGTTGTGATGCCCGCGGCGCGGCGTAACTGGCGCCGCGCGCGGTTGAGTCGTGAGCGCACCGTTCCCACCGGAACCTGCATCGCCGCGGCGATCGACGCATAGTCGAGATCGCCCCATGCGTACAGCAGCAGCGTGTCGCGATCCCCGTCTGACAACCGGCGCAACGCCGTGCCTAGGCGCCGACTCAGGCGTTCAGCATCGATGCGGGACCCCGCCTGCTCGATGAAGTCCGGCACGATCTGCGCCGCCATGTCCGCAGACAAGCCCTTCCATGCCACCGCTTCGACTCGAGCGTGCTTGCGCATCAACCGAGTCGCAATACCCAGCAGCCATGGCCGAGCATCACTGACGGAAACGTCGTAGGCCGACCGCCGCTCAAATGCAACCAAGAAGGTTTCCGACATCACGTCATCCGCGACGTGGTCACCCAGCCGCTGCGCTACATACCGGTAAACAGACTTGGCGTGGCGATCGAACAGCATCGCGAACACAGCCGGCTCTCGCGCCGACCTTTCAATCACCTCGTTATCGGGGCTCACATCCGTATTGCTCAATTCCGTCGAATGGGTTCACACCAATCTTGCCCGCGCTCCGAAATCGGTTGACGAAAGACATAGGGGCACCCCCCCGATCTGCAGCGACTCGGAGGGCAGACATGCGGTTCATTCGTGCGCGCCGGAAGGCGACGATCATCGTCGCCACCACGCTCGCCGTGGTCGGCGCTCTGTGCGTGGCTCCTTCTGCGACGGCAGTCGCGGGAGCGGATGCCGCCGCCGCAATCGGCATCGTCCCGATGGCTGCCGGCGTCACGGAGGCGCCCACGCAGGTCTGGGCGGAGACGTTCGAGAATGGCCAGGGAACAGCTCCCACGCGGTTGGGCACCTATCAGTCCGCTGCGGGGACGACCTACACGGGCGCCACCTACTGGTTTGACTATGGAAACTGCAACGGCGTCGTCCTGAGCTATCTCGCAAGCCGATCGGCCAACGGCAACGTCGCCTCGTTCTCCGCGCCGTTCTGCACGGTCGAGGTCGCCGCCGTCGCGCAGATGAACGGGCGGCGCATGGCCGATGTGCTCGGTCAGGTCGCCGCGGGTGTATCCGGCGGGACAGCAGGAGCTCCGGCGAACGGGTCGACGAGTGGCACCCAGAACAACCACGCCGTCGCTGAGTGGACCACTGACGGGGGCACGGGAACGGCGAATCAGATCGTCATGACGAGCTCGGCGATCGGCGTGAGCGCCACAACGAACCGGTACTACACCGCGTCGATCGACGTCGTGGAGGCATCCTGCAGTTACTTGAGTGGGGCGAACAACTCGCGGATCAATCTCTCGCTCGTCGTCTCCGGTACGGAGACGTCTGTCACTCCGACCGCGATTCAGGCCTGCTCGGCCAGCGGCGCCGGCTATTACACCTCACCGACTCCGCAAGGCGCGGGCAGCAATCCCTGGGACAACGGCGGCACGTCGGTGCGCGCGGGGCGCTTCACCGCCGCGGGGTCGCAGCTGCTCACGCCCGCCCGGCTCGCGACGGCTCAGTTGCGCGTGCGCAACCAGACGACTGCGTCCGAGGGCAACGACTTCGGCGTCGACAACCTCCGCCTGATCGACGTCACTCCAAGCCTCGACAAGAGCTTCGCGCCGACGAGCGTCACGGCGGGGGAAGTCTCGACGCTGACGTTCACGATCAACAACACGAGCGAGCTGGCTGCCAAGGCAGATATGTCGTTCTCCGACGCGCTGCCTTCGGGGCTCGTGGTCGCGGCGACACCGACGATCGGGGGAACCTGCACGAGCACGACGGGTTCGGCGCTCGTCCGCACCGCCAACGCAGGATCCTCAGTGGTCACTGTGTCCGGGGTGGATTTCGCAACCGGTGCGACATCGTGCACCGTGACGGTCAACGTCACCTCGAGCACGCCCGGCGTCTACACCAACGGTGCGAGCAATGTCACGACGATCCTCAACTCGCCCGAGACGGCGACGCTCACCGTCAACGCGCCGAGCACCCTCAGCGTCCGCAAGAACATCGTCAGCCGCGCCGCCGCCTCAGATCAGTTCGTGCTGCGTCTGCGCTCGGCCGGGTCGACGTCCGACATCGCGACCGCGACGACGTCGGGCAGCGCGACGGGCGTGCAGACGCAGTCCATCGCCGCGAGGCAGGTGATCTCCGGGCAGTCATACGACTTCAGTGAGGTCATGGCTGCGGGGTCGACATCGGCGCTCACGAACTACACGTCGGCGTGGGAGTGCCGGAACGGAACGAGCGTCTTAGCGAGCGGCACAGGCTCCTCCGGCACGATCGCGATCCCGGCGGCCACCGTCGCAGGAGTCGCCGTCGTCTGCACGATCACGAACTCGCCGCTGCTCGCCACCGTCACGGTCACCAAGCAGGTGCAGGACGTCACGGGCGCCAACCCGCAGCCCGGATCGGGATGGGTCCTGGGCGTCGTGCCGAGCGGAACCGGCGTCACCACGACCCCGGCGGCGACGACGCAGACCACCGCGGCGTCGGGGTCCGCGTCGTGGCAGATATTCTTCGCGACGGCGGCTTCGCGCGCGACGGTCGCGGTGTCGGAGACGCAGAAGACCACGCACACATTCGTCAGCGCACAGTGCCAGGTGACATCTCTCTCCGGAGTGACGCGCACCGTCACGTTCACCGCGGCCACGGGCGGGTCGGTCGCCGACATCGCTCCGGGCGACGCCGTCGCGTGTGGCTTCGTCAATCGGCTCAAGGCGACGACGCTGACCCTGACGGCCTCGGTGGGTTCGGGCTCCGCCCTCCCCACCGCGTGGAACCTCAGCGCAACCGGTCCGTCCGGTTCGGCG
The DNA here is from genome assembly GCF_016907815.1 of Microbacterium aurum. Classification (NCBI taxonomy): domain Bacteria; kingdom Bacillati; phylum Actinomycetota; class Actinomycetes; order Micrococcales; family Microbacteriaceae; genus Microbacterium; species Microbacterium aurum. The sequence goes on along the minus strand of NZ_JAFBCQ010000001.1, from coordinate 3,361,972 downwards.
GCGGGGCCGACAGGCACCACCGGCTCCACAGGTGCGACGAACAGGACAGTGACCCCGGCCACCGGCTACCAGCTCGCCGCGACGGGCGGTCCAGGAACCTACGTTGCCGGCGCCTGGACATGCGCCGACCAAGACGGCTCCGCGGTGACGGTGACGTCGGGAGGCCTCGTCTCCCTCGTCGCCGGCAGCGCAGTGAACTGCGCGGTAACTCTCCGGACTGCCACGCTGACGCTTCTGAAGAACGTCGTCACGCCTTCGGCCGGCTTCACGGCCTCGACCTGGAACGTCACGGCCACGCCGACGACGCTCTCCGGCGTGTCGATCCCCACGGAGACGCGAGCGGGCGCGGAGTACTCCTCCGCGGGCAATCCGGCGAGCACGTTCGAGGTGCGCCCGGATCACACCTACACCCTCAGCGAAGCGCTCGCGAACCCGTCCAGCACGATCGCATACCGTCAGCTCGCGCTGCAGCGACTGAGCGACGGAGTGTGGGTCGACGTCGAATCGACTGAGATCACGGCGCCGGCAGCTGGCCAGACGGCGGTCTATCGCTTCGTCAACGACAAGATCCCCGCAGTCGTCCTTCCGCTCACGGGCGGAACCAGCACCGACGTGTTCCTCATCTCCGGTGCCCTGTTGCTCGCGCTGATGGCGGGTCTCGCCTTCTGGCAGCGTCGCCGCCGCACGCGCATACAGCACACCTGACCCTTCCCGCCACACCGCTGATACCCCCGAGAAAGCAGAAAGAATGAACACCAGCATCCGTCCGGGCATCGCCCGGCGTTTCGCGGCCGCCGTCGGCGTCGTCGCGATCGCGCTCTTCGGCACGTTGGCAGCCGCCGGTCCGGCCTCGGCCGCGACCGGTGTCGGCAACATCACCGGCACCCAGGGCACGCTGACCATCCACAAGTACGAGCGCTTCGGCGCGAACGGTGTCACGCCCGGCAACGGGCAGGAGCAGACCGTGACCGGCACGCCCCTGAACGGCGTCACGTTCAGCATCCAGCGCGTCGCGAACTACGACCTCAAGACGGCGGCCGGCTGGGCTTCGGTGCAGTCGATCATGGCGCCGGCCAACCCCGTCACCGCGGCGACCGCCGCCGGTCTCGGCGCGGCGGCCTCGGTCACCACGACAGGCTCCGGCACCGCGACGGCGACGCCGCCCTTCGGTCTCTACCTCGTCACCGAGACGGGCACCCCCTCGTCGGTGACCGAGGCCGCGGCGCCGTTCCTCGTGTCGGTCCCGTTCGCGACCGGCCCGACGGCCACGCCGTCGAACACCTGGATCTACGACGTGCACGTGTACCCCAAGAACGCGGTGACCTCGCTCGGGAAGTCCGAGACCACCACGGCGGCGGACATCGCCGCCGGCGCAGACCTGGCGCGCTGGGCGATCACGGCGAAGGTCCCCGTGCTCGCGTCCGGCACGATCTCGAGCTTCGTGCTCACCGACGTCATCGACGCGGCCCAGCTCGCATTCGTGACGGATGCCGCAGCTGTCGCTCTCGGCCTCCCCGCCGGAACCGTCACGGCCGTGAAGGCCGACGGCACGACCGCCGTCGCGATGACCGCCGGCACCGACTACACGATCTCGCCCGCGACCGGGACCACCCGCACCGTGACCTTCACGTCGACGGGTCTGACCAAGCTCAGCACTCAGGCGCCCGGCGGCACGGTCACGTTCGACGTGCTCACGCGCGTCGTGGGTGTGCCTGCGAACGGCGTCATCACCAACAGCGCGACGAGCGACGTCAACGGCAAGTCGGGAAACACCGCCACCGCCACGACGACCTTCGGGCAGCTGCAGGTGTTCACGCACGTCACGGGCACCACGACGCCGCTTGCCGGCGGCGTCTACCGGGTGAAGGACGCAGCGGGCAACACCGTCGTCGTGAACGGTGTGAACTCCTGGACCTCCGACGCGAACGGCCTGCTGACCGTTCCCGAGCTGCGTCCCGGTAACTACACCCTCGTGCTCGTCACGCCCCCGGCGGGCTACCAGCTGCCTGCGAACACCCAGGTCGCTACGACGATCACGGCGGGGACCTCAGACCCGGCGGCGCCGAAGAATTACGTGGATGTGCCGTACGCGCAGGTGCCCGCGTGGGCGCTGCCGCTGACCGGTGGTGACGGCGCACTGTGGTTCGGCGTTGGTGGCGTGGCGCTCGTGGTCATCGCGGCAGGTGCGGCGGTCCTGGTGGCCGCACGTCGCCGTCGCCACGAGGCCGTCCAGGCCTGACCGGCACGAGCATGACTGAACCGATGCCGGGGGATGGGGAGGACTCCGCGCCCCGGCATCGGCGCATGCGTCGGCCGCGGCGGGTATCAGGGCTCAGCGTCGTGATCGCGCTGATCGGCCTCGCCGGTGCCGCGTTGCTGCTCTACCCGAGCGCCGCTGCGTGGTTCACACAGCTTCAGCAGTCCCAGCAGATCGACGAGTACACCGACAGCATCGGTGCGCTGAGCGCCGAGCACCGCGTCGAGGAGATCCAGCGCGCCGAGGAGTACAACCAGGCTCTCATCGGGGGGACATCGATCTTCGCCGCGGGAGAGCGCAAACCCCAGTCCGAGGTGGATGCCGCCGCCCACGCGGACTACGCAGATCTGCTGCATGCGGACGATCTCGGCCTCATGGCGCGCCTCAAGATCCCCGCGATCAATGTCGACCTCCCGATCTACCACGGCACGAGCGACGACGTGCTCGAGCATGGCGTGGGTCATCTCGAAGGGACGGCACTCCCGGTCGGCGGAGAATCCACGCATGCGGTGCTCACCGGCCATCGCGGACTCGCGACCTCGGAGCTGTTCACCCATCTCGATCTGCTCACGATGGGGGACACGTTCACGATCGAGGTCTTCGGCGAGGTCCTCACCTACCGCATCATCGACACCCGCATCGTGGCGCCGGATGACACGGAGACGTTGCGACCGCAGCGCGGCAACGATCTGGTCACCCTCGTGACCTGCACCCCGCTCGGGATCAACAGCCACCGGATCCTCGTGACGGGCGAGCGGATCCTGCCCACTCCCGTCAAGGACGTGAGCGACGCCGGTCGGCATCCGGATGTGCCCGGGTTCCCCTGGTGGGCGGTGACCTTCGGGGGTGTGGTGATCCTCCTCGGGGTGTACGTCACGGTCGCCGGGCGCCGACCCACGGTGCCCGTCGAAGACCGCGACACGCCCGGGTTTGCGACACGCCCGGGCGACACGTAGACTAGTCAGGTTCCACATTCCTGCGTGCGCGAAAGCGCGGCGGGATCACTGCCAGGGCAGTGCATAGACCGGCGAGAGCTCAGAGTCTAGGCCGCGGGCAGCAGAACAGACATCCACCCCCAGTTCAGGTGGATACCGCGCGTCCGCGCGCGGGTTGACATCAGAACAGCGGTGCAGCATCCGGTGCGAGAGCACCACCGTGCGTCCAATGCCCGTGAGGTATGACGCGAGAAGAGAGAGAGCAGACAATGGCGGGACAGAAGATCCGCATTCGCCTGAAGTCGTATGACCACGAGGTCATCGACACGTCGGCGCGCAAGATCGTCGACACGGTCACCCGCGCGGGCGCCACGGTCGTCGGCCCCGTGCCGCTTCCGACCGAGAAGAACGTGGTGTGCGTCATTCGTTCGCCCCACAAGTACAAGGACAGCCGCGAGCACTTCGAGATGCGCACCCACAAGCGCCTGATCGACATCATCGACCCGACGCCCAAGGCCGTCGACTCGCTTATGCGCCTCGACCTCCCGGCCGACGTCAACATCGAGATCAAGCTCTGAGGTCCCGTTCATGGCACACATCAACGAAAAGGTTTCCAAGGGCCTGCTCGGCACGAAGCTGGGCATGACCCAGGTCTGGGACGAGAACGGCAAGCTCGTTCCCGTCACCGTCATCGAGGTGGCCCCCAACGTGGTCACCCAGGTGCGCACGCCCGAGCGCGACGGCTACAACGCCGTCCAGATCGCCTACGGGCAGATCGACCCCCGCAAGGTCAACCAGCCCCTCACGGCCCACTTCGAGGCCGCCGGGGTCACCCCTCGTCGTCACCTCACCGAGGTGCGCACGGCGGATGCCGGTGACTACACGCTGGGCCAGGAGCTCACCGTGGACGCCACCTTCGAGGCCGGCCAGCTGGTCGACGTCGTCGGCACCAGCAAGGGCAAGGGCACCGCGGGTGTCATGAAGCGTCACAACTTCAAGGGTGTCTCCGCCTCGCACGGTGCGCACCGCAACCACCGCAAGCCCGGTTCGATCGGCGCCTCGTCGACCCCGAGCCGTGTCTTCAAGGGCATGCGCATGGCCGGCCGTATGGGTGGCGAGCGCGTGACCGTCCTCAACCTCACGGTGCACGCCGTCGACGCCGAGAAGGGTCTGCTGCTCGTCAAGGGCGCCGTCCCCGGCGCGCGCGGCCGCATCGTCTACGTCCGCAACGCAGTGAAGGGTGCCTGATCATGGCTGACTCGACTCTCGCGCTCGACGTCGTGAAGGCCGACGGCAAGAAGGCCGGCTCCGTGGAGCTGCCCGCCGCCATCTTCGACGTCAAGACGAACATCCCCCTCATCCACCAGGTCGTCGTCGCGCAGCTCGCCGCGGCTCGCCAGGGCACCCACTCGACCAAGCGTCGCGGTGAGGTCTCCGGTGCCGGCCGCAAGCCCTTCAAGCAGAAGGGCACGGGTAACGCCCGCCAGGGCTCGATCCGCGCGCCGCACATGACCGGTGGCGGCATCGTCCACGGCCCGAAGCCGCGCGACTACGGCCAGCGCACCCCCAAGAAGATGATCGCCGCCGCCCTGCTGGGCGCGCTCAGCGATCGTGCTCGCGGCGGCCGTCTGCACATCGTCGACTCCTTCGGCATCGACGGCGCGCCGTCGACGAAGGCCGCGGCATCCGTGCTGTCCGGTCTCGGCGCCGTCAAGAACGTCCTCGTGGTCACCGAGCGTGGCGACGAGCTGACCGTCAAGAGCGTCCGCAACCTCGGGTACGTCCACGTGCTCGACGCCGGCCAGCTCAACGCCTACGACGTGCTCGTCTCGGACGACATCGTCTTCACCAAGGCCGCCTACGACGCGTTTGTCGCGTCCAAGAGCGCCACCACCGAGGAGGTCTCGGCATGAGCACCGCGAACATCGCCGTCAACAAGGACCCGCGCGACGTCATCCTGAAGCCGGTCGTCTCGGAGAAGAGCTACGGGCTCATCGACGAGGGCAAGTACACGTTCCTCGTGGACCCCCGCGCCTCCAAGACCGAGATCAAGCTCGCGATCGAGAAGATCTTCGGCGTCAAGGTCGCCGCGGTGAACACGCTCAACCGCGCGGGCAAGGCCCGTCGCACCCGCTTCGGCACCGGCAAGCGCAAGGACACCAAGCGCGCCATCGTCACGCTGAAGTCGGGCACCATCGACATCTTCACGGCCGTCGGCTGACCGCTGGGATAGAGGACTAGAGAACATGGCTATTCGCAAGTACAAGCCCACGACCCCCGGTCGTCGCGGTTCGTCGGTGGCCGACTTCGCCGAGATCACCCGATCGACGCCCGAGAAGTCGCTGCTGCGCCCGCTGTCGAAGACCGGTGGCCGCAACAACCAGGGCCGCATCACCACCCGTCACATCGGTGGCGGTCACAAGCGTCAGTACCGCGTCATCGACTTCCGTCGCAATGACAAGGACGGCGTGAACGCCAAGGTCGCTCACATCGAGTACGACCCCAACCGCACCGCGCGCATCGCGCTGCTGCACTACGTCGACGGCGAGAAGCGCTACATCCTGGCGCCGAACAAGCTGGCGCAGGGCGACATCGTCGAGTCGGGTGCCTCGGCCGACATCAAGCCGGGCAACAACCTGCCGCTGAAGAACATCCCCACCGGTACCGTCATCCACGCCATCGAGCTCCGCCCCGGCGGCGGCGCGAAGATCGCGCGGTCGGCCGGTGTGTCGGTGCGTCTCGTCGCCAAGGACGGCCCCTACGCGCAGCTGCGTCTGCCCTCGGGCGAGATCCGCAACGTCGACGCGCGCTGCCGCGCCACGATCGGCGAGGTCGGCAACGCCGAGCAGTCGAACATCAACTGGGGCAAGGCCGGCCGCAAGCGCTGGAAGGGCGTGCGCCCGACCGTCCGCGGTGTCGCGATGAACCCCGTCGACCACCCGCACGGTGGTGGCGAGGGCAAGACGTCCGGTGGACGTCACCCCGTCTCTCCTTGGGGCCAGGCTGAGGGTCGTACCCGCCACCCCAACAAGGAAAGCGACAAGTACATCGTCCGCCGTCGCAACGCCGGCAAGAAGCGCAAGTAGGAGTAGAGGAAGATGCCTCGCAGCCTTAAGAAGGGCCCCTTCGTCGACGAGCACCTGCTTCGCAAGGTGGTCGTCCAGAACGAAGCCGGCACCAAGAACGTCATCAAGACCTGGTCGCGCCGTTCGATGATCATCCCGGCCATGCTGGGTCACACGATCGCCGTGCACGACGGACGCAAGCACATCCCCGTGTTCGTGTCCGAGACCATGGTCGGCCACAAGCTGGGCGAGTTCGCGCCCACCCGCACCTTCCGCGGCCACGAGAAGGACGACAAGAAGGGCCGCCGCCGCTGACGCGGTGGTGATCCTGGAGAGGACTAGAGGAGGAGAGACATGGTGGATTCCATCGCACGCGTCAAGCACATTCGCGTGACCCCTCAGAAGGCTCGTCGTGTCGTCGCGCTCATCAAGGGCAAGCAGGCTCAGGAGGCCCTGGCCATCCTGAAGTTCGCGCCCCAGAGTGCCAGCGAGCCGATCTACAAGCTCGTTGCCGCTGCGGTCGCCAACGCCCGCGTGAAGGCGGACAAGGACGGCGAGTTCCTGGACGAGCAGGACCTGTACGTGCGCAACGCGTACGTCGACGAGGGCACGACGCTGAAGCGTTTCCAGCCCCGCGCTCAGGGCCGCGCGTTCCAGATCAAGAAGCGCACGAGCCACATCACCGTCGAGCTCGCGACCCCCGAGGTCGCCGATGCGTCGACGGGCTCAGCAACCGCTGCTAAGAAGAAGGCGAGCAAGTAATGGGACAGAAGGTCAACCCGTACGGCTTCCGCCTCGGCATCACCACGGACCACGTGTCGCGTTGGTTCTCCGACTCCACGAAGCCGGGCCAGCGTTACGCCGACTACGTGGCCGAGGACATCAAGATCCGCAAGCTCCTGCAGACGCAGCTCGACCGCGCCGGCGTGTCCGGCATCGAGATCGAGCGCACCCGTGACCGCGTCCGCGTCGACATCCACACCGCCCGTCCGGGCATCGTGATCGGTCGCCGTGGCGCCGAGGCCGAGCGCATCCGCGCCGACCTCGAGAAGCTCACCGGCAAGCAGATCCAGCTGAACATCCTCGAGGTCAAGAACCCCGAGGCCGACGCCCAGCTCGTCGCACAGGGCATCGCCGAGCAGCTCTCCGCACGTGTGGCGTTCCGCCGCGCGATGCGCAAGGGCCTGCAGGGCGCCCAGCGCGCCGGTGCCAAGGGCATCCGCATCCAGGTCTCCGGCCGTCTCGGCGGCGCCGAGATGAGCCGTTCGGAGTTCTACCGCGAAGGCCGTGTGCCCCTGCACACGCTCCGCGCGAACATCGACTACGGCTTCTACGAGGCCAAGACCACCTTCGGCCGCATCGGCGTGAAGGTCTGGATCTACAAGGGCGACCTGACGGCCAAGGAGCTCGCGCGCGAGCAGGCCAACCAGAAGCCCGCTCGTGACCGGGGCGACCGTCCCCGTCGTGGCCCCCGCAACGAGGCCCCCGTCGCAGAAGGAGCATCGGCATAATGCTTATCCCCCGCAAGGTCAAGTACCGCAAGCAGCACCACCCGGGTCGCTCGGGCCAGGCCACCGGCGGCACGAAGGTCTCCTTCGGCGAGTTCGGCATCCAGGCGCTGACCCCCGCGTACGTGACGAACCGTCAGATCGAGTCCGCTCGTATCGCGATGACGCGTCACATCAAGCGTGGCGGCAAGGTGTGGATCAACATCTACCCCGACCGTCCGCTGACCAAGAAGCCGGCCGAAACCCGCATGGGTTCCGGTAAGGGTTCGCCGGAGTGGTGGGTCGCCAACGTCAAGCCGGGTCGCGTCCTGTTCGAGGTCGCCGGTGTCAACGAGCAGCTCGCTCGTGAGGCGCTGACCCGTGCAATCCACAAGCTGCCGCTGAAGGCACGCATCATCAAGCGCGAGGAGGGCGACGCGTAATGGCTGTCGGAACCAAGACGCTCGCACCCAGCGAGCTGGACACGTTCGAGGACCAGCGCCTCGTCGAAGAGCTGCGCAAGGCCAAGGAAGAGCTGTTCAACCTGCGCTTCCAGTCGGCCACCGGCCAGCTCGAGAGCCACGGCCGCATCCGTGCGGTCAAGCGCGACATCGCGCGGCTGTACACCGTGATCCGTGAGCGCGAGCTCGGCATCCGTGCCACGCCCGCGCCCGTCGAGGTCGCGCCCAAGGCGAAGAAGAAGGCGACGAAGAAGGCGGATGCCGCCGATGACGCTGCCGCGAAGGAAGAGGCCGAGTGATGGCTGAGACCACTGAGAAGAAGGCTCCCGCCAAGAAGGCGCCCGCGAAGAAGGCTGCCGCCGCTGCGGCGGACGCCGTCGTCGAGGCTCCGGTCGAGGCCGGCCACGAGCACGCCGCTCACGACGTCCGCGACGCGGACGCCCGTGGCTACCGCAAGTCGCGCCGCGGCTACGTCGTCAGCGACAAGATGGACAAGACCATCGTCGTCGAAGTCGAGGACCGCGTGAAGCACCCGCTCTACGGCAAGGTCATCCGTCGCACGTCGAAGGTCAAGGCCCACGACGAGCAGAACACCGCCGGCATCGGCGACCTCGTTCTCATCAACGAGACCCGGCCGCTCAGCGCCACCAAGCGGTGGCGCCTGGTCGAGATCCTCGAGAAGGCGAAGTAAGAAATGATCCAGACTGAGTCCCGCCTCAAGGTCGCCGACAACACCGGCGCCAAGGAGCTGCTCACGATCCGCGTGCTCGGTGGTTCCAACCGCCGCTACGCCGGACTGGGCGACATCATCGTGGCGACCGTCAAGGACGCGATCCCCGGCGGCAACGTCAAGAAGGGCGACGTGGTCAAGGCCGTCGTCGTCCGCACCGTCAAGCAGACCCGTCGTGCCGACGGTTCCTACATCAAGTTCGACGAGAACGCCGCCGTCATCCTGAAGAACGACGGGGAGCCCCGCGGCACCCGCATCTTCGGCCCGGTCGGCCGTGAGCTTCGCGACAAGAAGTTCATGAAGATCGTCTCGCTCGCACCGGAGGTGATCTGACCGCATGGCCAAGATCAAGAAGGGTGACCTCGTTCAGGTCATCACTGGCAAGAAGCAGGACAAGGGCGGCGACCGCGGCAAGCAGGGCAAGGTTCTCGACGTTCTCGTCGAGTCGAACCGTGTCATCGTCGAGGGCGTCAACTACGTCACCAAGCACAACCGCGTCGGCCAGTCGCAGCGCGGCACCAAGACGGGCGGCATCGAGACGATGGAAGCCCCGATCCACATCTCCAACGTCGCCCTCGTCGACCCCTCGACCAAGAAGCCGACCCGTGTCGGTCACCGCGTCGAGGAGCAGACGAAGGACGGCGTGAAGCGCAACGTCCGCGTGCGCTACGCGAAGAAGAGCGGTAAGGACCTCTGATGAGCACCACCACTGCCCTCGAGGCTGGCAAAATCCAGCCCCGTCTGAAGGCGAAGTACCAGACCGAGATCAAGAAGGCCCTGCAGGAAGAGTTCGGCTACGCCAACGTCATGCAGATCCCCGGGATCGTCAAGGTCGTCGTGAACACCGGTGTCGGCGAGGCTGCTCGCGACTCCAAGGTGATCGACGGCGCGGTCGACGACCTCACCAAGATCACCGGCCAGAAGCCGGTCGTCACGAAGGCCCGCAAGTCCATCGCGCAGTTCAAGCTGCGCGAGGGCCAGGCCATCGGCGCGCACGTCACCCTCCGCGGCGACCGTGCGTGGGAGTTCCTCGACCGTCTGGTGAACCTCGCCCTGCCCCGCATCCGCGACTTCCGCGGCCTGTCGCCGAAGCAGTTCGACGGCAACGGCAACTACACGTTCGGTCTGCAGGAGCAGTCGGTCTTCCACGAGATCAACCAGGACAAGATCGACCGCGTCCGCGGCTTCGACATCACGGTCGTCACGACCGCGAAGACGGATGCCGAGGGCCGCTCGCTGCTCCGCCAGCTGGGCTTCCCGTTCAAGACGGACGACGCTCAGGCCTGACACACCCCCGGCCATCCGGCCGGACCTCAAGAAGGTCGGCTGTCGTGTAACGGCATCCGAAACCACTGAACAAAGGAAACCAAGAAATGACGATGACAGACCCGGTCGCTGACATGCTGACCCGTCTGCGCAACGCGAACTCGGCGCACCACGACTCCGTGTCGCTGCCGAGCTCCAAGCTCAAGACCCACATCGCCGAGATCCTCCAGCAGGAGGGCTACATCTCGTCGTGGGAGGTCTCCGACGCTCGCGTCGGCCAGACCCTCACGCTGAACCTCAAGTACGGCCCGAACCGCGAGCGGTCGATCGCCGGCATCAAGCGCGTCTCCAAGCCGGGTCTGCGCGTCTACGCGAAGTCCACCGAGCTCCCCACCGTCCTCGGCGGCCTGGGCATCGCGATCCTGTCCACCTCCTCCGGTCTTCTCACCGACCGTCAGGCCGAGCAGAAGGGCGTGGGTGGGGAAGTCCTCGCCTACGTGTGGTGATCTGACATGTCGCGTATCGGACGTCTTCCCATCGACATCCCCGCCGGCGTCACCGTTTCGGTGGACGGCCAGGATGTCGCCGTCAAGGGCCCGAAGGGTGAGCTCGTGCTCACCGTCGCCAAGCCCATCGAGGTCAAGGTCGAGGAGGGCCAGGTTCTGGTCACCCGTCCCGACGACGAGCGCGAGTCGCGCTCGCTGCACGGCCTGACCCGCACGCTCATCAACAACAACATCATCGGCGTGACCCAGGGCTACACCAAGGGCCTCGAGGTCGTCGGCACCGGTTACCGCGTCGCGCAGAAGGGCACGGCGGTCGAGTTCGCACTCGGCTTCTCGCACCCGGTGCTCGTCGAGGCGCCGGCCGGCATCACGCTGACCGTCGAGGGCAACAACAAGCTCACCGTCAGCGGCATCTCCAAGCAGGCCGTCGGTGAGGCCGCCGCGAACATCCGCAAGATCCGCAAGCCCGAGCCGTACAAGGGCAAGGGTGTGCGCTACGCGGGCGAGGTCGTTCGCCGCAAGGCCGGAAAGGCTGGTAAGTAACCATGGCTGTCAAGTCGAAGAGCGACGCACGCACGCGTCGTCACCTCCGCCTTCGCAAGAAGGTCGTGGGCACCGAGGCGCGTCCGCGCCTGGTCGTCACCCGCTCGGCCCGCCACGTCTTCGTCCAGCTGGTCGACGACAGCAAGGGTCACACCGTGGCATCCGCGTCGACCCTCGAGGCCGACCTGCGCACGTTCGACGGTGACAAGACCGCCAAGGCCCGCAAGGTCGGCGAGCTCGTCGCCGAGCGTGCGAAGGCCGCCGGCGTCTCGGACGTCGTGTTCGACCGCGGTGGCAACCGCTACGCGGGCCGTGTCGCAGCGATCGCCGAAGGCGCCCGCGAGGGAGGTCTGAACCTGTGAGCGATGCAACTACTCAGAATGTGGAGAACGAAGTGACCGAACAGGCCACTGAGGGTACGACCGCGCAGACGGCAGCCGCTGAGGCGCCCGTCGAGCGCGAGCGTGAGCCGCGCCGCGGTGGCCGCGAGCGCAGCCAGACCCGCGACCGCGGGTCGCGCGACGCCGAGAAGAGCCAGTTCCTCGAGCGCGTCGTGACGATCAACCGCGTGTCCAAGGTCGTCAAGGGCGGTCGCCGCTTCAGCTTCACGGCGCTTGTCGTCGTGGGTGACGGCAACGGTCTGGTCGGCGTCGGCTACGGCAAGGCGCGTGAGGTCCCGCTCGCCATCTCGAAGGGTGTCGAAGAGGCCAAGCGCAACTTCTTCCGGGTTCCCCGTGCCGGCTCCACCATCCCGCACCCGGTGCAGGGTGAGGCCGCTGCCGGCGTCGTGCTGCTGCGTCCGGCTGCCGCCGGTACCGGTGTCATCGCCGGTGGTCCGGTGCGTGCCGTGCTCGAGTGCGCCGGCATCCACGACGTGCTCTCGAAGTCCCTCGGCTCGTCCAACACGATCAACATCGTGCACGCGACCGTCGAGGCGCTCAAGCAGCTCGAGGAGCCCCGTGCGGTCGCCGCTCGTCGCGGTCTCGACTTCGACCAGGTGGCTCCTGCCCGTCTGATCCGTGCCGAGGCCGACGCCCTGGCCGCTGCAAAGGGAGGTGCCTGATGGCTGCGCGCCTCAAGGTGACCCAGGTCAAGTCCAAGGTGAGCGAGAAGCAGAACCAGCGTGACACGCTGCGTTCGCTGGGTCTCAAGCGGATCGGCGACTCCGTCGTCCGTCCCGACGACGCGCAGACGCGCGGCTACGTCAAGACCGTCGCGCACCTCGTCAAGGTTGAGGAGATCGACTGATGGCCGAGAAGGCTGAGAAGGTGACCGAAGAGGTCGCCGAGAAGAACACCGAGAAGAAGGCCGCCGCCAAGAAGCCGGCCGCTGCCAAGGCTGCCGCCGAGAAGAAGGCGCCCGCCAAGAAGGCTGCTCCCAAGAAGGATGCCGAGGCCTCCCGCCCCGGTGTGCTGAAGGTGCACCACCTGCGTCCGGTTCCCGGATCCAACACCGCGAAGACCCGTGTCGGTCGCGGTGAGGGCTCGAAGGGCAAGACCGCCGGCCGCGGCACCAAGGGCACGAAGGCCCGCTACCAGGTGAAGGTCGGCTTCGAGGGCGGCCAGATGCCGCTGCACATGCGTACGCCGAAGCTGCGCGGGTTCAAGAACCCGTTCCGCGTCGAGTATCAGGTGGTCAACCTCGACAAGCTCGCCGAGCTGTACCCCTCCGGTGGCGACGTCACCGTGAGCGACCTCGTCGCCAAGGGTGCGGTGCGCAAGAACGAGAAGGTCAAGGTGCTCGGCACCGGCGACATCTCGGTCAAGCTCACCGTCGCCGTCGACAAGGTCTCGGGTTCGGCCGAGCAGAAGATCGTCGCCGCGGGCGGTTCGGTCAAGTAATTCCACGGCAGGGGCCGGAGGCGAGCCTCCGGCCCCTGTTGCCGTACTCTGGGAAACGGTGTCCCCCGAGACGCCGGTCACTCTCACTGCAGGAAATCCCCTGGAGGATTCTTTGTTCAGCGCCATCGCGCGGGTCTTCCGTACGCCGGACCTCCGGCGGAAGATCGCCTTCACCCTCGGCGTCATCGCCATCTACCGCTTCGGCGCGCACGTGCCCGCACCGTTCGTGAACTTCCCGAACGTGCAGTCCTGCCTCGACCAGACCGGCTCGGCCAGCGAAGGCCTGCTATCCCTGGTGAACCTGTTCTCCGGTGGCGCGCTGCTGCAGCTGTCGATCTTCGCGCTGGGCGTCATGCCCTACATCACCGCGACGATCATCGTCCAGCTGCTGCGCGTCGTGATCCCGCACTTCGAGGCGCTGTACAAGGAGGGCCAGTCCGGCCAGGCGAAGCTCACGCAGTACACCCGGTACCTGACGATCGCGCTGGCGCTGCTGCAGTCGACGACCCTCGTCACCGTGGCTCGCTCGGGTCAGCTGTTCGGCACCACCGGCATCGCGGAGTGCAACGCCCTGCTGACCAACGACGTGTGGTGGGCGCAGCTGCTGATGATCATCACGCTGACCGCCGGCACCGGCCTCATCATGTGGTTCGCCGAGCTCGTCACCGAGCGCGGCGTCGGCAACGGCATGTCGATCCTCATCTTCACCTCGATCGCCGCGACCTTCCCGGTCGCGATGTGGTCGATCTGGCAGGCCCGCGGCTTCGAGATCTTCCTCATGGTCCTCGCCGTCGGCATCGTCGTCGTCGCCCTGGTCGTGTTCGTGGAGCAGTCGCAGCGGCGCATCCCGGTGCAGTACGCCAAGCGCATGGTGGGCCGTCGCACGCTCGGCGGCACGAACACGTACATCCCGATCAAGGTCAACATGGCCGGCGTCGTGCCCGTCATCTTCGCCTCGTCGCTGCTGTACATCCCGGCGCTCATCGCGCAGTTCAACCAGACTCCGGATGCCGACGGCAATGTCCCCGGCTGGGTGGCGTGGATCCAGGCGTACCTCACCAAGGGCGACCACCCGCTGTACATGCTGCTGTACTTCCTGCTGATCGTCGGCTTCACGTACTTCTACGTCGCTATCACGTTCAACCCGGTCGAGGTCGCCGACAACATGAAGAAGTACGGCGGCTTCATTCCCGGCATCCGTGCCGGTCGTCCCACCGCGGAGTACCTGGACTACGTGCTGACGCGCATCACCCTGCCGGGCTCGATCTATCTCGGTCTCATCGCGCTGCTGCCGCTCATCGCCCTCGCGACGGTCGGCGCCAACCAGAACTTCCCGTTCGGCGGCGCCTCGATCCTCATCATCGTCGGCGTCGGCCTTGAGACGGTGAAGCAGATCGATGCGCAGCTGCAGCAGCGCCACTACGAAGGACTCCTGCGATGACCTTGGGACAGGCTCAGGGCGGCGCCCAGCCGCGGCTGCTGATCATCGGTCCGCAGGGCTCGGGCAAGGGAACCCAGGGCGTGCGCATCGCGCAGGCCTACGGCATTCCTGCGGTATCGACGGGCGACGTGTTCCGCGCCAACGTGAAGGACGGCACCGAGCTGGGCCTGAAGGTCAAGGCGATCATCGACGCGGGCGACCTCGTCCCCGACGCGCTGACCGGCGAGATCGTGCGCGACCGGCTGTCGCAGGACGACGCCGCGCAGGGGTTTCTGCTCGACGGATACCCGCGCAACCTCGGCCAGGTCGGCGACCTGGACGCGTTTCTCGACGAGCGGGGCGAGCCGCTGACCGCGGTCATCGAGCTGTCGGTGCCGCGTGACGAGTCGATCCGCCGCATCGCGCTGCGGGCGACCGAGCAGGGCCGCGCCGACGACAACGAGGAATCGATCGCGAAGCGGCTGTCGATCTACGAGTCCGAGACCGCGCCGATCCTCGACGTCTACCGCGAACGCGGCATCGTCGACGCGGTCGACGGCGTCGGCACGCTCGATGAGGTCTTCGAGCGGATCGTCGCCGCGCTGACCGCGCGCGGCATCACGCCGGCGGCCTGATGGGTCTGCGGCGCTCGCTGTACAAGACCCCCGCGCAGCTGCGCGCGATGGTCGAGCCCGGCCTCATCACGGCCGCGGCCCTCGACGCCGTCCGCGAGCTGATTGCGCCCGGGGTGACGACCGCAGAGCTGGATGCCGCGGCATCCGCCGTCATCACCGCGCGCGGCGCGGAGTCGAACTTCCAGCTGGTGCGCGGATACCGGCATACGACGTGCATCTCGGTCAACGACCAGGTGGTGCACGGCATCCCGGGGGAGCGCGTGCTGGAGCCCGGTGACATCGTCTCGATCGACGCGGGCGCGCAGTTCAAGGCCTGGAACGGCGACTCCGCCATCACGCTCGTCGTGCCCGGCGGCGCTCCGGACGTCGTGGCGCCGCGGCAGCGGCTGTCCGACGTCACCGAGGGGTCGCTGTGGGCCGGCATCGCCGCGCTGGCGTCCGCCGCGCGGGTCGGCGAGGTCGGCGACGCGGTGCAGGGGTCGATCGAGCGGGCGGGTGCGGCGGACGGCGTGAGCTACGGCATCCTGCGCGACTACGTCGGCCACGGGATCGGGCGGCGCATGCACGAGGGTCCCACGGTCTTCAACTACCGCGTGGCCGATCTCGGGCCCGCCGTACGGCCGGGCCTGTGCCTGGCGATCGAGCCGATGGTGACGTCGGGCTCGGACGAGACGTTCGTGGAGGACGACGACTGGACGGTCACGACCGTCGACGGCAGCGACGGCGCGCACTGGGAGCACAGCGTCGCCGTGCACGAGGGGGGCATCTGGGTGCTGACCGCCGCCGACGGGGGCGCCGCCGGCCTCGCCCCCTACGGCGTCACCCCCACTCCGCCTGCCTGACCCCCGCGCGCCGCGGGCGCCCTTTCCGCGAGACGGGGTATCCGTGCCGAGACGGCACGCGACGCATGCCGTCTCGCCACGGATCTGCCGTCTCGCCGGGTCGGCGCGCTACAGCGTGCGCGGGCTGCGGCGCAGCGTGGCGAGCATGGCGGGCTGCTCCGGGTGGCACGGGCGGAGCCCCGTCGCCTGCAGCGCACGCACCAGCGGCGTCACCTTCGTTGCGCCGGCGCCATCCCATCGCCCGAACGGATGACCGTGGCGGCGCAGGCGATCCTCGCGCGTCTTCTCGTTGCGGAGGTGCGCTTCGGCCCGCGCGGGATCATCGAGGTCGTACTTGCCCCATCCGTCGGCTTCGCACAGGGCCCGGTTGGAACGGAACCCGAAGTCCGTGCGGTCGGCGTGGCCTTCGTAGTGGAAGACCGGCTGTTGCACCGGTTCTTCGAATCCGGTCCATTCGATGACAGCGCGGCTGACGACTTCGGCCGGTGACTCCGCGACGCCGTTCACGCGGTCCCACACCCAGCGGAGGCGGGCGCGCCCCCGGGAGTTGATCTGACCGGCGGCGCGGTCGCGGAGCTGCTCCAGGCGGAGAACACCACCCTGCACGGGGGACACCGCGGCATCCGCCACGGTCAGCGCCTGCGCCGGCGGCAGCACGCGCGCCAGGTCGACGACCGTGTCGACCATGCTCGTCACGAGAATGCCCCCGACAGTGACGACGTCGCGGGCATCGGCGCTGGCGTGCACGACGACGTCGCCGAAACGCGTCGACTTCGTCGCGCTGGGATCGTAGACGTGGATGTCGCGAGCCTCACCGAACAGCGGGATGCCGTGGATCACCGCGGCGGACTCGAGGCACAAGATCGCGTCCGGGCAGATGCGCAAGTAAGCGTGCACGCGGGCGGCGTAGCGCTCCCACGGAGCCAGCGACTGCCAGTGCGCGAGCGGGGTCCATACGCCGGCGCGCACCCGATGGTGCGTGCGATGCGTGGGCCGTATGCCCGCAGCCGCGGCATCGCGCGCCGTGAGCAGCGTCGTGGGCGTGATGAGCTGGGCGCGATCGCGGAGCAGAAGGGGCATGCCGCCAGTGTGGATATCCGACGCGCGTCGTGGGGCGGGTCACAGCGCAACCGTGGACAACTTCGCCACCTCGGGCGTTGTGGGGGAGGCGATGCTCCGGCGCGAGACGGCGCATCTGTGGCGAGACGGGGTGTGTCGTATGCCGTCTCGCCACGAATGTGCCGTCTCGCGAGAATCCGTACCGCGCGGGCGGGCGCGGGGGAAGGGCTCACGGGGAATGCATAGGCGCGGATGGGGGAAGATAGAAGACGGCGCGGGCGGATGCCGGGGCCAGAGAGGCGCGGGCAATGGCACAGGCAGCGGCGGGCAAGACGAACTGGTTCGCGATCTGGGTGAGCGTGGCGGTCGTCGTCGTCATCGCCCTCGTGATCGGACTCGTGGTCTGGATGAACAACGCCGCGACCGACCCGGGGACAGCGCCCAGCGGCTCGGGCATCGACCAGGAGACGGGCGCCGTCGTCGTGGGCGCTGGCGAGCAGACGCTCGACACTTACATCGACTTCATGTGCCCCATCTGCAACTCGTTCGAGCAGACGTACGGCGACGAGATCCTCGACCTCGTGGGCGACGGCACCATCACCCTCAACATCCACCCGATCGCGATCCTCGACCGCTACTCGCAGGGCACCGAGTTCTCCACGCGTGCCGCGAACGCGATGTACTGCGTCGCCGAGGCTGACCCGGATGCCGCGGTGCCCTTCATGCAGGCCATGTTCGCGAAGCAGCCCGAAGAGAACTCCACCGGCCTCACCGACGCGGAGATCATCGAGATCGCCGCCAGCGTCGGCGTCACGGGCATCGACTCGTGCGTCACCGATGGCACCTACACGCAGTTCGTCAGCGCGATGACGCAGAAGACGCCCGTGCAGCCGGGGTCCAGCGGCATCGGCACGCCGACCCTCGCCGTCAACGGCGAGGTCATCGCGAACTCGACGATCCCCGCCGAGGGGCAGTTCGCGACACTCTTCCAGTAAGACGGGGCTCTTCCAGTAGGACGGCGCCCGTCCGCACGGGCGGGGCGGATGCCGGCGGTTTGCCGGACGCGCACCTATCACGTACACTGGATCTTTGGTGCCTTGCGCCTTCATTGGCGTGTCGCCGCACCACAACCCATCCACCGCAGACCGACCGGTCTGCCGAGCGTAAGCGAGCGTATGGCGAAGAAAGACGGAGTCATCGAGATCGAGGGCGTGATCTCCGAGGCGCTGCCCAACGCGATGTTCCGCGTTGAGCTGAGCAACGGACACAAGGTCCTCGCGACGATCTCCGGCAAGATGCGGCAGAACTACATCCGCATCATCCCCGAGGACCGTGTCGTCGTGGAGCTCTCGCCCTACGACCTCACCCGGGGTCGCATCGTCTACCGCTACCGCTGAGACCGGTCGAGAAGTAACACCCCAGGCTTCGGCCTGCCCGGTGAAGACAGCGAAAGAACATCATGAAGGTCAACCCCTCCGTCAAGCCCATCTGCGACCACTGCAAGGTCATCCGCCGCCACGGCCGCGTGATGGTCATCTGCAAGTCCAACCCGCGCCACAAGCAGCGCCAGGGTTGACGTGAGTCGGCTCAATGCGACGTAGGAGCGTTGAGCCGCGAACGTCAAGGTTGAGCGAGCGAAGCGAGCCGAAACCTCGCGAGTAAGCCGAAACCTCCGCAAGCCCACAACTCAATACATACAGGCAGGATCAGATCCCACTGCGGTGGGGGACACCCCGGGTGGAGGCCCGGGCACCGATCCTGCTCCACACCTCCACGTACTCCTAGGAGAAACCGCATGGCACGTCTTGCCGGCGTTGACATCCCGCGCGACAAGCGCGTGGTGATCGCCCTCACCTACATCTACGGCATCGGCCGTACCCGTTCGGTCGAGATCCTCAAGGCCACCGAGATCGACGAGTCGATCCGCGTCAAGGACCTCTCGGACGACCAGCTGATCGCGCTGCGCGACTACATCGAAGGCAACTACAAGGTGGAGGGTGACCTGCGCCGCGAGGTCGCCGCCGACATCCGCCGCAAGGTCGAGATCGGCTCGTACGAAGGTCTGCGCCACCGCCGCGGCCTTCCGGTGCGCGGTCAGCGCACGAAGACCAACGCGCGTACCCGCAAGGGCCCCAAGCGCACCGTCGCCGGCAAGAAGAAGGCGCGCTAAGGCGCGGCCCCCGGGTTCACAGGTTTAGGAGAACAGACTCATGGCACAGGCCAAGACCGCCGCGCGCAAGCCGCGCCGCAAGGAGAAGAAGAACATCGCGCTGGGCCAGGCCCATATCAAGTCGACGTTCAACAACACGATCGTCTCGATCACCGACCCGTCGGGCGCCGTCATCAGCTGGGCGTCCTCGGGTGGCGTGGGCTTCAAGGGCTCGCGCAAGTCGACGCCGTACGCCGCCGGCATGGCGGCCGAGTCGGCCGCCCGTCAGGCCGCCGAGCACGGCGTCAAGAAGGTCGACGTCTTCGTGAAGGGCCCGGGCTCGGGCCGCGAGACCGCGATCCGTTCGCTGCAGGCCGCCGGCCTCGAGGTGGGTTCGATCTCGGACGTCACCCCGCAGGCGCACAACGGCTGCCGTCCCCCCAAGCGCCGCCGCGTCTGATCCCGCCGACGGATGCCGCGTGTCGCGGCATCCGTCCGGTTCGTCTTTACACAACTCAAAATCTCTTGCTAATCGCACGTGTCATATAGCGGGCACGTGACGGAAAGGAACACATAGTGCTCATTGCACAGCGTCCCACTCTGACCGAGGAGAAGATCGGCGAATTCCGCAGCCGGTTCATCATCGAGCCGCTGGAGCCCGGCTTCGGCTACACGATCGGCAACGCCCTGCGGCGCAGCCTGCTCTCCTCGATCCCGGGAGCGGCGGTCACCAGCATCCGCATCGACGGCGTGCTGCACGAGTTCAGCACCATCCCGGGCGTGAAGGAGGATGTCACCGAGATCATCCTCAACATCAAGCAGCTCGTGGTCTCGTCCGAGCGCGACGAGCCCATCACGGCGTACCTGCGCAAGACCGGCGCCGGTGAGGTCACCGCCGCCGACATCTCCGCTCCCGCCGGTGTCGAGGTGCACAACCCCGAGCTCGTCATCGCGACGCTCAACGACGCGGCCCGCTTCGAGCTGGAGCTCACGATCGAGCGCGGCCGCGGCTACGTCTCGGCCACGCAGAACCGCAACGAGTACGCCGAGGCCGGTCAGATCCCGGTCGACTCGATCTACTCGCCCGTGCTGAAGGTGTCGTACCGGGTCGACGCGACGCGTGCCGGTGAGCGCACCGACTTCGACAAGCTCGTGCTCGACGTCGAGGCCAAGCCCTCGATCACCCCGCGCGACGCTGTCGCGTCGGCCGGTCGCACGCTGACCGAGCTGTTCGGTCTCGCCCGCGAGCTGAACGTCGAGGCCGAGGGCATCGAGATCGGCCCCGCGCCGGTCGCCGAGGTCGTCTCGGGCGAGCTGTCGATGCCCATCGAGGACCTCGACCTGTCGGTCCGCTCCTACAACTGCCTCAAGCGCGAGGGCATCAACACGGTGTCCGAGCTCGTCGCCCTGAGCGAGACGCAGCTGATGAACATCCGCAACTTCGGTCAGAAGTCGGTCGACGAGGTGCGCGACAAGCTCATCTCGCTGGGCCTGTCGCTGAAGGACTCGGTGCCCGGGTTCGACGGCGCCCACTTCTACGGCGGCTACGACGACGAGACCATCTGATCCGGCTCGCGCCGGTTCTGTGACACTTTCCACCTGGAGTAACTGATATGCCCAAGCCCACCAAGGGTCCCCGCCTCGGAGGCGGTCCCGCCCACGAGCGTCTGCTGCTCGCGAACCTCGCCGCGGCGCTGTTCACGCACCGCTCGATCACGACGACCGAGACCAAGGCCAAGCGCCTGCGTCCGCTCGCCGAGCGCCTCATCACCTTCGCCAAGCGCGGCGACCTGCACGCCCGTCGCCGGGTGCTGTCGGTCATCGGTGACAAGGAAGTCGTGCACGTCCTGTTCGCGGAGATCGCGCCGCTGGTCGCCGAGCGTGAGGGCGGCTACACCCGCATCACGAAGGTCGGCAACCGCAAGGGTGACAACGCGCCCATGGCTGTCATCGAGCTCGTTCTCGAGCCGGTGAACCCGAAGCCCAAGAGTGCGAAGCGCCGTCCTGAGCCTGTCGAAGGGAAGTCGGCTCCGGCCGCCGCGGCGGCTCCCGCCGCGGACGAGGCCGAGGAGAAGGCCACCGAGGCCGTCGCCGAGGCCGACGAGACTCAGGATGCTGCCGACGAGGTCGCCGCTGCGGACTCCGGTGCCGAGGCCGGCGCCGAGTCGCAGGAGGAGGGTGCGGCCGCCGAGGCTGCGGCCGAGGACGCCGTCGAGAAGTAAGGCACCCGCCGAACGCGAGAGGCCCGCACCCACGCTGTCATCGACAGCGGGTGCGGGTCTTTCGCATGCCCGGGCGAGGGTGGGGGCGGGGGCGACCCGGCGCCGGGCGGGCGATCGGGGCGCGGCGACCCGGCTACAGTGGCGAGGTGACTGAGACGAGCCTGATCGAGCGGATCACTGCGGCGCGAGGGGCGGATGCCGCGGGAGCCGCGACCGGAGAACTTCCGCTTCTTCCTCCCACGGGCGACGTGCCGGTGTGGCGGATGGCGACGCCCGACGACGTCGACGCGATCCACGGCGTGCTCGCCGCCGCCGACCGGGTCGACCACCCGACGTGGACAACGCCGCGGGAAGAGGTCGCCGATACGTTCGACCTGCCGCACATCGACCACACCCGCGACACGATCATCGGGTTCGGCGTCGACGGCGAGCCGGTCGCGTTCGGGAGCGCGTTCCTGCATCCGTCCCGCCAGGGCAAACTCACCGTGAACCTCGGCGGCGCGGTCGTACCGGCGTTGCGGCGGCACGGCATCGGCGCGCGGGTCTACGGCTGGCAGCTGTCGCGCGCGCTGCAGCAGCTGGCGGAGGCCGCGAGTGCAGTGGCCGACACGGCCGACACGACGTGGTCGGCCGAGGTGAAGTCGTACGCCGAGGAGACGGACCTCGGCAGCCGGCGCATCGCGGAGGGGCTCGGCTTCCGCGCGGAGCGCTGGTTCTCGTCTATGGTGCGGGACCAGTCCGAGCCGGTCGGTGCCCTGACCCCGCCGGCGGGCATGTGCGTCGTGCCGTACACGCATGATCGTGACGACGACGCCCGGCAGGCGCGCAACGACGCGTTCCGTGACCACTGGGGGAGCCTCGACAGCCAGCCGGAGACCTGGGCGAAGTTCGTCGGCGGCGAGTTCTTCTGCCCCGACCTGTCGCGGCTCGTGGTCGACGCGGACGGGGCGATCGCGGCGTTCTGCCTCGTCTCGGTCAACGAGGACGACTGGGCGACGCTCGGCGCCTCCCACGCGTACATCGATCTCATCGGCGTCGTACGAGAGCACCGCCGGCGAGGGCTCGCTCCGCTCGTGATCTCGGGCGCGCTGCAGGCGATCGCTGACGCCGGGCTGGCGAAGGCCGTGCTCGACGTGGACACCGCGAGCCCCACGGGAGCGAACACGCTCTACGAGCGGCTGGGCTTCGTCGCGACGGAGCGGTCGGTGGCTCTCGTGAAGAAGATCTGACGCGAGCCGGAGGGGTCAGCCGGCAGCGCGCAGCGCCTCGTCGGCCGCCCAGCGGATGAGCTCGACCTGGTATCGGACCTCGGCGCGCTGATTGGCGACGCTGTCGATCGCGGCGGCGACGGTGTCGGCGTAGACGCCACCGCCCTGGGGGCCGGGGTGGATGCGGTCGCCGGCGAGCATGTCGGGGTGCGGGGCGATGGCCTGTGCCCAGTCCGCGACGACGACGCCGGGGTGGGTGGCGGCGAAGGCGGCGAGGTCGCTGTTGACGCCGGGGATCCAGTCGCGCGGCGCTGCGGCGTTCACGAGCACGAGCGTGCGGTCGCGGCCGATCGCGTCGTAGATCTGCTGCAGCGCCTGCGCATCGACGGGGCCGTTCGTCCCGAGGCCCACGACGACGTACTCCCGCAGTGCACCCTGCGCCGCGAGCTGCTGGACGATCGTGTCGCCCGCCCACATCGACCGCGACACCTCGGCATCGATCTGGACGCCGGGCAGGCGGGCGAGGAGCCCGGCGGCGGAGGCGAGCATGACGGAGTCGCCGACCGCCGTGACACGGGTGCCGTCGACGGCAGCGGGTGCGGGGGGACGGGGCCGACCGTCCGCATCGGGGACGCTCAGGCCGTCCGTGGCGGCCGCGTCGGCGCCCCCCACGCCCTCCGGACCGGGAGTGCCCGTGGCGCCCGCTCCGGCCGCTTCCGTGGCGGCGGCATCCGGCGGCGGGGTCGTGCCGGTCGCGCCCTCTCCGGGCGGGGGCGCCGGGGCGACGGATGCCGCGGTCAGCGCCTGACGGCCGGCTTCGACGACGGCCTCGCTCGAAGAGACGGCCGGTGCGGCGGCGACCGCGGCGGTGGTCCCGCCCACGACGAGCAGGCCCGCGGTGAGCGAGGCGATCGCGCCGAAACGGCGCACCGGCGTGGAGCGCAGCCGGGCCATGACCGCGCGCCCGGCGCCGGCGAAGCCGAGCCGGCGGATGGGCTGCTCCAGCATCCGGTAGGACACGGCGGACAGCGCGAGGGTGAGCACGCCCGCGGCGAGGCCCGCGGCCACGGGGATCGCGGTGTCGACGAACGCGCCGGTGGCCGCGAGCGTCACCAGCACGACGAGCGGCCAGTGCCACAGGTAGATGCCGTACGACCGTTCGCCGATCCAGCGCAGCGGCGCGACGTCCAGGGCGCGGCCGAGCCACGCGCCGGGCGCGGTCGCCGCGGCGATGACGACCGCGGTGAGGAGCGACGCCGCCAGCGGGATGGCGGGGTACAGGTCGGCGCCGCCGGGGACCGACGCGACCGCGACGAGGGCGACGAGCGCCAGGGCGCCGGCCACCGGCATCCCGACCCGGGTCCATCCCGTCGCGGGGCGCCGTCCTCCCGCGCCCGTGCCGACGGCGAGGGCCACGCCGATCAGCAGGCCGAAGGCGTGCGTGTCGGTGCCGTAGTACGCCCGCGTCAGCGCGTCGCCCGCGACGGCGAAGCCCCAGAGGGCGGATGCCGCGGCCAGCGCGAGAGCGACCAGGGCGCGCAGCCAGGGCCTCCGCACGAGGAGGAGCACGGGCAGCAGCAGCGGCCAGAGGACGTAGAACTGCTCCTCGACGGCGAGGGACCAGAGGTTGCGCAGCAGCTCGGGCTCGGCGCTGCCGAAGTAGCTGGCGCCTGCGCCGATCGAGGTCCAGTTGTAGGAGAACGTCGCCGCGCCGAGCACCTGTCGGCCGAGGCCCACGAGCACGTCGCCGCCGATCACCCACGCGAGCGTGGCGCTCACCGTCACCACGAAAGCGAGCGCGGGCAGCAGCCGCCGCGCGCGGCGGGTCCAGAACGCGCGCAGCGCGATGCGCCCCGTGGCCGCGCGCTCCCGCAGCAGGAGCGACGTGATGAGGAACCCCGAGATGACGAAGAAGACGTCGACGCCTACGAAGCCGCTGTGCAGGAACCACGCCGGGAACAGGTGGTAGATCACGACCAGCAGCACGGCGACGGCGCGCAGGCCGTCGAGCCCGGCGTAACGGGGCGCGGTGGGTGTCGTCATAAACCAGGAAGGGGAGAAAGCGGCGGGGCTGCGGGAGGGGCATCGCGAGCGGTGCGCGTCGGGATTCCAGTGTACGTATCGCACCTGGGAGTGGACTCCCCGTCGACGTGCGCCAGACTGACCTCATGGACACTGCACTCGTGATCGGTGAGGCCCTGATCGACATCGTCGTCCGTCCCGACGGCGACCAGGAGCTCGTGGGTGGCAGCCCCGCCAACGTCGCCGTCGGGCTCGCCCGTCAGGGGCACGACGTCCGGCTGCTGACACGGTTGGGCCGCGACGCGCGCGGCGAGCGCATCGCGGCGCAGGTGCGGGCGTCGGGCGCCGCGATCGACGAGGCGTCGTGGACCGATGCCGCGACGTCCACCGCCCGCGCACGCCTGCGCGCCGATGGTTCGGCGGAGTACGACTTCGCGATCGACTGGGCGGTGCCCGTGGCCGCGCTCGACGGGGTCGCGGCGGTGCACACCGGTTCGATCGCGCTGTTCCTCGAGCCCGGCGGCACCGCCGTGCGCGACACCCTCCGGGCTGCGTCCGGTCGCGCGCTCGTCACCCTCGACCCGAACATCCGGCCGGCCCTCGTCGGCGAGCGGGAGGGGGCGCGGGACCGGTTCGCGGAGGCCGCGGCATCCGCCGACCTCGTCAAGCTCAGCGACGAGGATGCGGCGTGGCTGTATCCCGGTCTCGGCGCCACCGAGGTGCTCGAGCAGATCGCGGCGTACGGTCCGCGTGTGGTCGTCATGACGCGCGGCGGCGACGGGGCGATCGGGCTCGGCCCCGGCGGCGTCGCCGAGGTCGACGCGCTGGCGGTCTCGGTGGCCGACACGATCGGCGCGGGCGATGCCTATATGGCGAGCCTCATCTCCAGCGCGCTCGACGACGCGGCCGTGTTCGACGATCCCGCGCTGTTCCGGTCGGCGCTGCAGCGGGCCGCCGTCACCGCGGGGATCACGGTGTCGCGCGCCGGCGCGAACCCGCCCACGCGCGCCGAGGTCGACGCGGCGCTGTCGTCCTGACGCCCGGGGCTCGGGAACCCGGACCGGTGGTCAGTCTCGCCTGACGCCCGGCGGGAGAGCGCCCGCTACGCTGGTTGCGTGCGGCTGCGCCTGGATCTCGCCTATGACGGCACCGGTTTCCGCGGGTGGGCGCGTCAGCCGGAGCTCCGGACGGTGCAGGGCACCCTCGAGGCCGCGATCTCCCGCCTCCTGGGCGGTGAGGTGCAACTCGTCGTCGCGGGGCGGACGGATGCCGGGGTGCACGCGTCCGGCCAGGTCGCGCACCTGGATCTCACCGAGGCGCAGCAGCGGCGGCTCGCGGCCAGCCGCGCGGGCACGCCCGAGGCGCTCGCCGCCCGGATCAACGGCGTGCTGGGGCAGTATCCCGACATCGCGGTGCACCGCACCGCCGTCGCCGCGCCCGGGTTCGACGCGCGGTTCTCGGCGGTCTGGCGGCGTTACGAGTACCGCATCGCCGACCGGGTGGCCGGCTACGACCCGCTCGAGCGCCACCGGACGACGACGGTGAGCGCTCGGCTGGACGAGCAGGCGATGGATGCTGCGGCTCGCTCGCTCATCGGCCTCCACGACTTCGCGGCCTACTGCAAGTGGCGCGAGGGGGCCACGACCATCCGCACCCTGCTGGATTTCGGGTGGCGTCGTGATGACCGCGGCATCCTCATCGCCCAGGTGAAGGCCGACGCGTTCTGCCACAGCATGGTGCGGGCACTCGTCGGCGCGTGCGCGGCGGTGGGGGAGGGCAAGCTCGACGTCGAGGACGTTGCCGACATCCGCGACGAGGGCGTGCGCACGCCGGACGTGAAGGTCCTCGCCGCGCGCGGGCTGACCCTGACGGAGGTGGGGTATCCGGCGGACGAGCTCCTGGAGAGCCGCGCCGAGCAGACCCGGGCCGTGCGCCGGCTCGACGAGGATTGAGCGGATGCCGTGCGGCGGCACCCGCCGTGAAGATCGAGCGGATTCAAAGCACCGGAGCCTAGGCTGATCGCACGATGAAGCTGATCTCGTACAACCTCAACAAGCACAAGGCGGCGGGTGAGCTCGAGGACCTCGTGGAGTCCACCGGCGCCGACGTGCTGTGCCTGCAGGAGGCGGTGACCGGCGATCTGCCCGCCGCGATCTCCGGGCTGCAGCTGGCCGAAGCGACGGCCCGCAACCGGCTGGGACTGGCCGTCTACTACCGGCGCAACACGTACGAAGCGCTCGAGGTGCGCTCGCTCGCGCTGAAGAAGTCGCTGCACGACATGGTCCTCAAGCCGGCGGAGGAGCGGATGCTGGCGGTGCGGCTGCGGGACATCGACCGCGGCCGCGAGGTGATCGTGGCGAGCTTCCACGCGGCGCCGCTGACGGCGCTCAACTCTCTGCGGCGCAAGCAGATCGAGGCGGCGCTCGGCGAGCTGTCGACGCTGGGCGACAAGCTGCCGATCCTCATGGTCGGCGACTACAACTATCCGGTGTTCAAGGAGAACCTCGGGCAGAAGGTCCGCGAGGCCGGCTACGAGCTGACGCTCAGCGATGCCCGCACCTACACGCGTTACAAGTTCTTCAAGGGCCACTACGACTTCGCCACGAGCGTCGGCTTCGACATCGACGCCATCACGACGCTGCCGCAGGGGCGCAGCGACCACCTGCCGATCCTCGTGACCGCGGCGCCGCGCGCGGCGGTCTCGGCTTCGGCCTGACCCCGCGCCCCGGCCTGCTCCCCAGCTCGGGCGGAGTTCCCAGCGCGGGCGCGTCTCCAAGCTGGGGCGGGACGATCTGGCCGGCACGTGCCCGGGTGCAGCCACTATGCCGAACCCTCACCCCTGTGCCGAACCCTCACGCCCAAGCGCGTCCAAGGGCGAGGGTTCGGCCCGGGGACGAGGGTTCGGCGGGAGCCGGGAGCCGGGAGCCGGGAGGCGGCTGGCGGGAGCCGGGGACGCAGGAGGCGGGGTATGGCCCGGGGGTCCGGGTACTGTCAGCGCGAGCGACGGCGCGCGGCGATGATCGCCATGGCGCCGCCGGCGAGCAGCAGCACGCCGCCGCCGGCCCACAGGGCGACATTGAGCCCGTCGCCACCGGTGGAGGGCAGCGCGGAGCCGTCGACGGCGCTGACCGTCACGCTGGCGGTGCCGCCGGCGGAGGTCGCCGACACGGCGGCGATGTTGTAGATGCCCGAGGCGTCCGACGGAAGCGTGATGGTCGTGTCGGGCAGCTGCCCCTCCGCGCCGGACGTGGTGTCGTACGCGCCGGTGGTGACGGCGAAACGGACGAAGCCGAACGTCGCGCCGCTGCCGTTCTCGCCGGTGATGGTGATCTTCACCGGCTCGTTCGCGCCGAACGTGTCGGCGGCGCACGAGAAGGCGAACGACGCCCCCGGAGCTGCGGTGCTGGGGCTCACCTGGCACGCGTCGGAGGGCGGGTAGATCGTGCTGGCCTGCGCCGCGGTGGGCGCCGCGAACAGCCCGGCGCCGACGAGTGCGGCGGCCAGGGCGGCGTGGAGGGTGCGGCGGGTCATAGGCCGAAGTCTAGGCGACGGGGCACGTGGCCGCCAAAGCGGTGGGCGCGTCGGGGTCGACGGTCGGCGTGATCCACGCCACCGCGGCGGCCGGTCCGGGGCTCGTCAGCCGCACCGTCAGCGTCGCGGTGGTGGCCTCGCCGGGCGCCAGCAGCGCGCTGAACGACATCACCTGACGGCCGTCATGGAACCCGCCGCCGAACCCGCCGCCGTCCGACATCGACGCGGCGATCAACTCCGCGCCGGCCGGCAGGTACAGGTAGCCGACGGTCTTCGCCAGTCCTGGTGCGACTCCGAAGCCCCCGCCACCGGTGATGTAGTCGGGGAGGGAGGTCGCGGCATCCGCGGGGGCATCATTGCTGATCGTGACCGTGAGAGTGATCTCCCCGGTTGCGGTGCCGTCGGGTGCCGCGGCGCACGAGTCCCACGCGAGGGTGGTGGACTGGCCCGCGTAGAAGTCCATCTTCGAGCCGGTGCCGTCGTTGAGGTACACCCCGAAGCCGCGCTGGGTGTCGTCGTCGAGCGGCAGGGGGCCGACGAGCGTCGTGCCGGCGAGGATGTCCTGATCGGCCGCGATCGCGCTCCACAGCAGCAGTCGGCGCTCATCGCCCGCGCGGCTGAGCGCCGCCACGAGGGCCGTCGGGTCGGCGGCTCCCGAGGACAGCTTCGCGAAGACGGATGCGGCGGCCGCCGCAAAGAAGGCGTCCTGATCGGCCGGCTTCTCGTACCGCATGTACACCTGGTTCAGCAGCAGGTCGATCGCGTTGTCGGCGGTGAGCTGGTCGCCGGTGGGCAGGTCGACGGGGCCGGTGGCGGCGAGCAGGTACGACAGGGCGACCGGGTCGATGGAGATCACGCCGTCGACGGCGGTGCCGGTCTCGCGCAGCCACATTTCGCGGGCGAGCGCTCCGGTGACGGAGAAGTCAGGGACCTGCGTGACGTTCTGGATGAACTTCGCCGGCCGCGCGCCGTAGATGCCGGTGAGATCGGGCCCGAGATCGAGCACGGGCTCGTCGTAGCGGGCGAAGTCGGACGACGACCCCTGCGCCGCCAACTGCAGCGTGCCGTCTTCGGTGTGGATCATCGACATCGCGCCGACGATGCCGCCGAGCGAGCGCCACTCCGCGTTGTTCTGGAACACGACGAGGTAGTTGCGCGGCCCGTCCGCGCCGAGCATCGCCGGCAGCAGCGCGGTGGCGCGCGCGAGGGCATCGGTGGTCTGGGCCGTCGACTCGAGCAGCGTGCCGACCTCGTCGATCCCGTCGCGGACGGGCGCGAGGAGCGGGGAGCGGTCGATGGCGTCGACGGATGCCGCGGCGTGCGCCAGGCCGTCGGCGCCCGTCACCGCGGCATCCTCGATGGAGGTGAACGCCGCGAGGTCGATGCGCCCGTCGACCGGTCGCAATGCGTCG
Source organism: Microbacterium aurum (assembly GCF_016907815.1). Classification (NCBI taxonomy): domain Bacteria; kingdom Bacillati; phylum Actinomycetota; class Actinomycetes; order Micrococcales; family Microbacteriaceae; genus Microbacterium; species Microbacterium aurum. Next base: position 3,332,381 of record NZ_JAFBCQ010000001.1, on the reverse strand, counting down.
AGGGAGAAGCTCGCGGCAACCTCGCTGAGCGGCGTCAGCGCGTCGGAGGCGACGTCGTCGATCGCGCTCGCGACGGTGGCGACGGCGGCGAGCTGCGGACCGGCCCAGGGGAGGTGCTCTGCGGCACGCCAGACGGGGTCGCTCGTGAGCTCGCGCGCCGCGCGGGTGTCGGCGGACAGGTCCGAGACGACCGCGGCGGCGGCCGTCGGGTCGCTGAGCACGGCGGCGGCGCCGGCGGCGGTGCGCTGCGCGTCACGGAGATGCCCGTAGGCCATCGCGCCGCGGACGCCCACCCACGCGAGGGCGAGGACGGCGAGCACCAGGAGGACCCCGACGACCCAGGCGAAGACGCGGCCCGCGGTGCGGGCGGCCGCGGGGATCGGCGAGGGCGAAGTCACCTCACCACCCTACGGGGAGGGGGCTGTGACCTTGCCGCGTCGGCGCGCACGCGGCGTGCTGCCGGCGGCCTCGTCGGCGGGGGCGGCTTCGCCGGTGCGGTGGGCGGCTGTGGGCGCGGTGGAGTCGTAGTCGCCGCGGTACTGGTAGCCGTAGTAGCCGGCTTCGCCGCCGCGGCGGGGGACCTTGTTCAGGACGACGCCGAGCACGCGGCCGTTGGCGCGAGCGATGTTCTCGAGGGCCTTCTGCAGCATCTCGTAGGTCGTGCGCCCGGCCGAGACGACCAGCAGCACCCCGTGCGCCGCGGTGGAGAGCACTGCGGCATCCGTCACGGGGATCGCGGGAGGCGAGTCGACGATGACCGTCGCGGTGCGGGCGAGACTCGAGAGCAGGTCGCGCATGCGCTGCGAGCCGAGCACCTCACTCGGGTTCGGGGGGATGCGGCCCGCCGTGAGGACGAGGAGATTACCGCTGGCGTCGGCGCGGTGGATGACGTCGTCGAGGGTGGCGCGTGCGGCGAGGACATCGGTCAGCCCTGCGCCTTCGGGAAGACCGAAGATCGAGCCGACGACGGGGCGCCGGAGATCCGCGTCGATGAGCACCGTCTGCTGGCCGGCGGCGGCGAGGCCGAGCGCGAGGTTTGCGGCGGTCGTCGACTTGCCGTCGCCGGGCAGCGGGCTGGAGACGACGATGATCCGCGGCGGGTCGTCGACGTCCATGAACTGAAGGTTGGTGCGCAGCTCGCGCATGGCTTCGGTGATGGCGGTGGAGGTCGACTCGGGGGAGGACCCGTCGAACGCGAACACGCGCCGGGTGCCGGTGAGCTGCTTCTCGAGCGGGATCGTGCCGACGACGGCGGCCCCGGTCTCGCGCTCGATGTCGCGCGGGTGGCGAACGCGACGGTCGAGCACGTGGCGGATGACGGCGTAGCCGATGCCGAGGGCGAGGCCGATGAGGGTGCCGAGCGCGATGTTCAGCCGGACATTCGGTGACGACGGTGCCGACGGGAGCGCCGCCGCCTGACCGGCCACGAGGGTGACGGCGCCGGCGGTGTCGGAGTCTCCCGTTTCGAGGTTGTTGATCTCGGCGACCATACCGTCGATCCACGCCTCGGCGAGGTCGCGGGCGGCCTCGGGCGAGTCCGCGTCGGCGGAGACGTTGATGATGACGGTGTCGAGCGGATTGCTCACACTGACGTGGCTGACGAGGGCCTGCGGTGTCGTGTCGAGGCCCAGCTCGTCGATCGCATGCTCGGCGACCGAGCGCCATCCGCCGATGTCGACGTACGAGGAGACCTTGCTCTGCGCGAGCTGGTTGCCCACGAGCGACGAACCGACGTCGGTGCCACCGCCGGTGGCCTGCACGATGCCGCTCGCCGACGCGGTGTAGACCCGCGGCTGGAGGGCGCTGTACCCGAACGCGACGGCGGCGCCGAGCAGCGTGAGCAGCACGATGCCGAGCCAGTGCGCACGCAGAATGCGCAGGTAGTCCCGGAGTTCCATCGTGTGTGCTGCCCCTCAGTCCATCCGTACACTAGCGCCTGTGGGTGAGAGCATTCTCATCGAGGCGCTGGGTGTTCCTGTCGTGCTCGATACGACCGGCACGACGGATGCCGAGGCATCCGCCGTCCGCGCCGCCTGGCGGGATGCCGTAGTGTCCGACCGGGCACGCTCCGGGTCGTCCGCTGAAGAAGTCGTGATTCTCGTCCGCGAGGCGGGCGACGAGTCCGACCTCCCGCAGCTGCTGGAGCGATTGTCGCAACGGGTGACGCTCGTGGCGATCACGACGCAGCGCGGGCGGCTGTGGATGCTCCATGCCGCGGGACTGGCACTCCCCGATGGGCGGGTGCTCGTGCTGGTGGGCCCGTCGGGGCGCGGCAAGACGACGGCGTCGCGCGTGCTCGGCGCGCAGCTCGGCTACGTCTCGGATGAGACCGTGGCGATTGATCGCGACGGTCGCGTGTACCCGTACCGCAAGCCGCTCTCGATCATCGAGGGCGGTGCGTACCCCAAGGCACAGCGCTCGCCGGCCGAGCTCGGTCTCGCGGGGTTGCCCGACGCTCCGCTGCAGCTCGCCGCGATCGTGCTGTTGGATCGGCGTCCGGATGCCGCCGACGAGCCCGTCATCGAGACGCTCGACCTCGGCGACGCGCTCGAAGAGCTCGTCTCGCAGACGAGCTTCCTGCCCGACCTCGACCGCCCGCTGCAGCAGCTCGCCGCCCATGTCTCCGCCGTCGGCGGCGTGCGCCGCGTGGTCTACAGCGAGGCGACGGCGCTGTCGCGAATCGTCGAGAATCTGGTCGCCTCCGGGGCTGAGATGCCGTGGCATCCCGCCGCAGACGGCATGCTGTCCGTGCCGGTGCCGCGAGCCTCCGCGGGCTACGCGCGGACGCCCATCATCGACGCCGTGGCGCTGACCGATCCCGACCGGATCGCGATCCTGCAGACCGACGCCGAGGGTGAGGGCGAGGGCGCCGTGCAGATGCTGGCGGGAATCGCGCCGGCGCTGTGGCGTGCCGCGTCCGGTGCGCCCTTCGGCGACCTGGTCGACGCCGCCATAGACGCCTATGGTGCGCCGGACGACGGTGCGGCCGGCGCCGCTGTGCGCGGCGCCGTCGACGAGCTGGTGGCCGCGGGACTGGTGCGCGAGACCGTCGAGCAGGCCTGGTGCATCCGCGATGACGTGGCGTGGCTCGACAGCGGCGATCGCATCGCTGTTCTGTCGCTCGCGGCGCCCGACGCGCAGACGCGGATATTGGAGGGATCGGCGGGGCTCATCTGGCGCGCACTCGCCGACGATCCGTCTGACGGGACGGCGGCGGTGATCGTCACGCGGGTCGCCGACGCGGCAGGCATCGACGCGGACGGGATCAGTCGCGACGTCGAGGCGTTCCTCATCGATCTCCGCGACTCTGGTTTCGTTTCCGAGCGGTGACACTCAGGCCAGCCAATCCTCGATCGGACGCGGCTCGCCGGCCTCCAGCCATGTCTCGAGCGCGGCGATGATCGCCGATGCTCGGTCTCCGCGCCCACGCGGGAACCGGCGCGGAGAGACGAGCAGCAGCGCGGCTGCAGGGCCATCCGACGCTTGAGCCTGCATCAGCAACGGTCGAAAGTCCTTGACGTTCTCCGTGACCACGCGGCGGTCGTTCTCGGCTGCCCATCGGTAGACCTCGGCGTCGCTCGCTCCGCGGAGGTCGAGGTCGGCGACGACGGCGATGACGTCGTGACCCCGCTCCAGGAGGGCGTCGGCGATCGACCCTGAATAGTGCTCGTCGAGCAGCAGCCGCTCCGTCACGAGAGAAGCTGCTGCTGAGCGCGCCACGCCCGGAGAGCTTCGTCCGCGGCGATCTCGTTCTCAACGATCTCGGCGTCGATCTCCTCCGCGTGAGCACCGTAGTACGCGACGGCCGTCTGAACGCGCGCGACGCTCAGATCGAGATCACGCGCCGCAGCGACGATCGCGGCATCGCCGCGCTGGTCCGAACCGCGCACCGCGGAGACGACCTCCCAGACATCCGGACCGCCCATCAGCCCCGCTCGCCGCCCGGACGGGCCGTCGCGGAAGACGATGCCCACAAACTCCTGCTGCCGCAACCCTTCATCCACGAGGCGCTGCGCCCAGCCCGAGGCAGTCGCGTCCCGCGCGCTCGCGCGACGACGGAGCCGTTCCAGAACGGCATCGTCGAACCGGATCGACAGTGGCGAACTCCCCATGCACTACATTGTAGCGCGTCCTGCGCGCCGCGGTGCGGGCCCAGGGAGTCGCCGCTCGCCCGACGCGTGACGGATTGCATCCGCGCGGGTGCCGCGAGTGCCGGCTCCTGTACCGTGCCGTCGCCAGAGATCGTCAGCTGATACTCGTCGCTGCGCTAATCGTGTTGGAGTTCGTTGCCCACGCTGACATCGAAATCGAGCCACCAGAAGAGGGGACGCTTGCGAGGGGTACCTGCAAGACGGTACCTCCCGTATTCTGCGAGGGGTTTGCCGTGAGTGAGCCCGAATACGACAACGTGATCACGCGTTTGCCCTTGACGTCGGCACCCACCGATGTGACGCTCCGCGGCCGATCGCCGACTCCACGTTCAACGAACCGGCGTGCTGTTCGATGATCTCACCGACGACGGCCATGCCGATGCCGGCACCGGGGATCCCCGATGCCCGCGCCGCGTCGCTGCGGTACCCGCGCTCGAAGAGCCGGTCGCGGTCGTGCGCATTCATGCCGATTCCGGTGTCCGCCACGACGACGAGCATCTCGGATGCCGCACGCTGATCGTCACGCCCATGAATCCGAGGCAGAGCAGCACGATGACAGCCCGTTGCACGAGCGCCGGCTGCATGTCGCCGACGAAGGCGTCGACCGTGAGGAAGACCCCGATGAGCCCGGGCGCCGCGCCGAGCGCCGGCATCGGGTAGTAGGTAGCGATCCAGGCGATGGGGAAGACCCACAGCAGCGACGCACGGGTCTGTCCGCCGAAGGACGGGACGCCGATCGCGACGATGCCCGCGAGCGGCAGCAGCAGCGCTCCTCCCGGCGGCACCCGTTGCCACGGCACCAGAAGGGTGACCGCGGTGAGCAGGACGACCGCGATGCTCCCGCCGGGGAACGCAGGCTCCGTCAGCCGCGCCGGGTCGAGCACCGCCATCGTGGCTGTCACGCTGACCGTCGCCGCGGCGAGGATCAGCTGCCATCGCCAGATCGAGCGCGTGCGGACGGACGCCGGGCTCATCGCACGGCGGAGCGGTCGGGCACGAGTGCCCGGTAGCCGACGGCGCGCAGGGTCTCGATGAACCGTGGCTCGGCGGCACTGTCGCCGAGCTTGCGGCGCAGATTCGTCATATGAGTCTCGATCGCGCGCTCGTCGGCATCCGTCACACGGATCGAGCCAGCCGGCTCGTCGCGCAGCGCCCCCACGAGGTCGGCCTTGCTGCGGACTTCGGGCGCCGCTTCCAGGAGCGTCGCGAGCAGCTCGAACTCGGTGCGGGTCAGGATGACGGGTTCACCATCGAGGGTGACGGCGTGGGTGCTGCGATGCACTTCCAGCCCGTTGGCTCCCACGAGCACGCCGACCGGCGTTGATGCGGGCGCGGCGACGGATGCCGGGGCGCCCGCGGATCGTGCCGTGCGGCGCTTCTGCGCGGCCAGCACCCGCGCCCGCAGTTCGCGGGCACGGAAGGGCTTGGTGACGACGTCGTCGGCGCCGACGCTGAACCCGAGGATCGCGTCGGCGTCGTCGGTGAGCGCGGTGATCAGCATGATGTAGGTGTCGCTGCGCTCGCGGATGCGCCGGGCGGTCTCGAAGCCGTCGATGCCGGGCATGTTCACGTCGAGCGTCGTGATGTCGGGGTTGTGTGCGAAGACCGCCTCCACCCCGTCGTAGCCGTTCTCGGCGGCGATGACGGAGAAGCCGGCGCTGGAGAGCACCTGGACGAGCAGGTCGCGGACGTCGGGGTCGTCATCGATGACGACGGCGGTCTGCGCCGGCGCGTGATCGCTCATGCCGATCTCCCGCTCATGTGATGGATAGGTCGATTGTGCCAGAACGGTCGGGGTTGCCTATGCCGTAAACTCTGCGCCGGCTCAGCGCTGACTCAATGCTGACTCAAATCCGGCTCCGGCCCCGCCACCGTCACCGTCGCGGTCACGACATAGACTGACCGGCACGGGTCGGGAGGGGCAGAAATGGGCAAGCGGATACCGGTTGCGGCGGCGATCGCGGCGTTGGCGATCGGCCTCACCGGCTGCGGGGCGCCGCCGTGGGCGGACCCGACCGCATCGCCGGATGCCAGCGCGACGGCGACGACCCCGCCGACCCCGGTTCCGAACGACCTGTCGACGGGCTCCACCCAGCGCTCCCTCACGGCCGGGGCGGTCGCCGCGACGGTGGACTACTGGTCGGATCTCACGATGGACAAGTGGACGGCCTCGGCGCTCAAGCCCGTCAAGCTGTCGCTCGTGACCACGGTGACACCCTCGGACGGGCAGAAGGTGTACCTGCAGAAGGCGACGATGGTGGCCGTGCCCGGCAACGCGGCGGGCAGCCTCGACCCGCTCGCCCCGCAGGTCGACCAGGCGACGACCGCTCCGGGTTATCTGGTGCTGAGCCCGTACAGCTACTCTCAGGTGTTCACGGTCGGCGCGGTGCCCGCCGAGGCGACGTTTGTGACGCTCGAGTTCACGTACGACTTCCTCGTGCAGACGACGCCCACCTCGACCGAATACGCGAAGCAGACCGCCACCGACACCCTCACCGTCGCGATCGCGCGCGGCTGATCCGGCGAGGCCGACCGGCGCGACCCCGGGTCGGACGCTCAGTCGGCCGCGGCCCGGCCCACCGCCCGCTCCCACCGGTCGCCGCCGGCCCCGGCCGCGGCGCTCGCCGACGTCCGCGCCGCGGCGAGGAGGTCGTCCAGCGCGTATCCCTGCTCCGCGACCCCGGCCCAGCCGACGGATGCCGACACGCTGACATCCTGCGTCGGTTCGGGCGCGGCGATCGTGCGCAGCAGCGTGCGCACCCGCTCGCGGAGCACCGTCGGCGGCTGCGCGACGAGCACCGCGTACGCGTCGAGGGCGACGCGTCCGATGTCGGCCTCGGTGGGGAACGCCTCGCAGATGTCGTCGTGCACCGCCGCGAGGACGGCCGCGTAGCCGGCGTCACCGCGGACGGCGCGGAGGTCGGCCGCGTCGTCGACGCGCACATACAGCAGCGCCCACGACCGCTCGCCGGCGGCCTGCGCGCGGCGCAGGCGCTCGGCGGCGACCTCGGGGAACACCCCGCGCGACGCGTCCACCGCACCGCCCCGGGCGAGGAAGAGCAGCGTCACGAGCGCGCACGTGATGTACGCGAGCATGCCGAAGCCGTTGACGAGCCGGAGGGACGCGAGGTCGGTCTCGTCGGTCGTGAGCGCGCCGGCGCTCGCCGTCGTGATCCCGACCGCGACGAACAGCAGCGAGAACAGCGACAGCGGGAACGACGTGCCGCCGCCGCGCTCCGGCCGGCGCACGAGCTCGAGCGTGGTCAGAGCGGCGAACACGGCCGAGACCGCGTAGGCGGCGCGCACACCCCACGGGTACGCGGTGTCGCTGAGCGTGGCCAGCGCGATCGCCCCGGCGATTCCCGCGAGGAGGGCGATCCAGCTGTGGGCGCGGGCGCCGCGGTAGGCGCGCAGTCCCGCCCAGATGAGCCCCGGCGCGCACAGCAGCAGCCCGAGGGCGGCGCGGCGCAGCGTGTCGGAGCCGAGGATGGTCGCCACGACGTCGGTGTACGACGTCGCCATGGCGAGGATGAAGGTGAGCGACCACAGCGTCGTCGCGCGCCCCGGGCGGTAGAGGAAGCCGAGGCCGACCATGCAGATGGTCGCGATCGTCGCGATGACGCACTGCGCGATCTGCAGCACCTGCACGTCAGTCATGGTGGTCCTCACCCCGCGGCAGCCGGACGGTGGCCGTCGTGCCGGCGCCGGGTTCGCTGGTGAGCTCCAGGGTGCCGCCGTGCTCCTCGACGATGGCGCGGGAGATCCCCATGCCGAGGCCCGTGCCGGGCAGCCCGGCTTCGCGGGCGGTCTCGGCGCGGAAGTAGTCGCCGAAGATGCGGGGCAGGTCGTCGGCGCCGATGCCGATGCCGGTGTCGGTGATCGTGACCACGGCATCCGTCCCCTCGGTGTTGACGGCGACGTCGACGGTGCCGGCGCGCGGGGTGTATTTCACGGCGTTGCTCACCAGGTTGTCGAACATCTGGCGCAACCGGAAGCCGTCGGCCACGATCGGCGTCGGCGGGGCGGGATGGAGGACCAGGGCGACGTCGCCGGCGGTGGCGGCGGGCGTGAACGACTCGACGGATGCCGCCAGCAGCGCCTGCAGGTCCACGTCGCGCCGCTGGTCGCTGCGCGGCTGGTGCCCACCGGCGCGGAGAACCTCGGCGATGAGCCGCTCCATGCGCGCGGCGGCCGCGTCGATCAGCTCGAGGCGCTCGCGGTCGGTGCCGGTGGTGGCGTCTTCGAGCATCAGGTCGGTGTACCCGATGATCGCGGTGAGCGGGTTGGCGAGCTCGTGAGTGACGGTCGTGGCGAGGCTCCGGCGTGCGTTCTCGGTCTCGACCGCCTCGGTGACGTCGCGGACGACGAGGAGCGTCGTGTCGGGTTCGCCAGGGCCGCTGACCAGCTCGCGGGTGGAAGCCGACAGGATGTGCCAGCGGCCTTCGGCGTCGTAGAGCCACAGCCGCTCGTCGCTGAAGATCTCGCCGCGGGCGGCGCGCGCGGCGAGGCGCTCGTTCTCACGCAGGGCACGCCCGCCTCGGTCGTCGTACTCGACCGAGGTCGCCGGCCGAGAGGTGTCGCGGTGGTCGATGCTGTAGAGGGCGATGTAGGCGTCGTTGACGCCGAGCAGCCGGCCGTCGCGGTCGACGCGGGTGATGGCGGAGTCGAGTCCGTTGAGCACCTGGTTGACGCGACGCTCCTGCGCCCGGACGCGTTCCAGCGTCGCCTCGAGGCGCTCGCTCTGGCGACGCAGCAGCCGGGTGAAGGCGGCGGAGCGGCGGGCGCTGTTGTAGATCGTGATGGAGATGAAGGTCAGCGACAGCAGCACCACGAGGAACCGCAGCGTGCTGAAGGGGCTGGGGCTGTGCGTGAGCGCGTCGAACACGATGATCGCGGCGACGAGGGCGAGCGCGGAGACCATCCACGCCAGGCGGAAGTGGCTGGCGTACCAGGCGAGCGGGAACACCCAGAGGAACCCGAACCGCAGGTCGCCACCGAAGGTGAGCAGGCCGATGGCGAGGATGTCGGCGAGCGGCAGGAGGCCGACGAGGGTCGAGCTCGCCCGGTGCCACGGCACGACCATCGTGATGAGGGTGAGCGCGAGGATCATCGCGACGCCGCCGCCCATCGTGGGCGTCGCCAGTAGCTCGGGCACGAGCACGAGCACGGCGAGGATCAGCACGACCACGACCGCCGACAGCGACAGCTGCCACAGCCAGATCGACCGGGTGCGGCCACTCGGACCGGTCACGGGAGCGCTGAGCGTCATGGTCTCCACCGTGGCCATGGCGCGAGTCTATCCAGCCTCGGGAGCGCTTTCACGTCGGCATCCTGCGGATCTCTTGCGGAAATCTTGCGGATCGCTCGCGCAGGGCCGGGGTGTTCGTTGCGGTCGGGCCGCCACAGTGGAGCCATGACCACCTCGACCGACATCATGCTCGCCGCGGACCACCACTTCCCGGAGGACTTCGAGTCCGTGCTCGACGACAGCTCGACGCACCGCTCGACGATCGGCTGCGTCATCCCCGCCTACAACGAGGAGGAGTCGATCGCGGCCGTCATCGAGGGCCTGCTCGCCCAGACCCGGGTGCCTGACGTCATCCACGTCGTGGTGAACAACACGACGGATGCCACGGTCAAGATCGCCTCGCAGTACGCCGGCCCGCACGAGCTGTACACCGAACTCGGCCCGCAGTTCACCGAGGTGTTCGTGCACGACATCGGCAAGAACCCCGACAAGAAGGTCGGGGCGCTGAACTACGGCTACGCGCTGGTCGAGGGCTACGAGTACCTGCTGGGCGTGGACGGCGACACGGTCGCCGATCCGCGTGCGGTGGAGTTCCTGGAGTCCGAGGCGGTCTCGGACACCCGCATTGGCGGGATCTCGGCGGTGTACACAATCGACGACAAGCCGATCAAGGGTCTCATCGGCAAGTTCCTCATCGCCGGGCAGCGCTCGCAGTTCGCGGCGTTCAACATGCAGAACCTGCTGCGCGGCCGCAACATGGCGGTGCTCGGCGGGCAGCTGTCGATCTTCTCGACGAAGGCGCTGCGCGACGTGATGCGCGAGAACCACCAGTCCTCGCCGTGGGTGAAGGACAGCGAGGTGGAGGACTCGCTCCTGTCGCTGCAGATCAAGAGCGCCGGCTACCTCACCAAGATCAATCCGCTCTCCCGCGCCCACGTGGGCGGGATGACGACGCTTCGCAGCCTCGACGCGCAGCAGGTCAAGTGGACCTACGGCGCGATCGAACTGATGTGGCCCGGTCAGCGCGGCGACACGAAGGGGCAGCCGTTCCACCCGAACCTGCGGCTGCGGTGGCTGGAGAACTTCTCCATGCTGACCAACTTCTTCGTCCGTGTGGCGTTCCTGACGCTGCTGGCCGGGTCGCTGTCCATCCACGCGTTCGTGTTCTCGCCGTGGTGGCTGCTGCCGCCGGTGGTCGCGGTGCTGCTGAACCTGCGCATCGCGATGACGATGAAGGAGCGGGATGCCCGTGACGTGCTGTTCGCGGTGCTGATGTTCCCCGCGGAGCTCTACATGTGGGTGCGCATCAGCCACTTCCTGCGGTCGTGGACGCGGTTCCTGTCGCGCAAGAAGGTCGACAACTGGGCGCTGCAGGCCAAGGCCGAGCGCGGCGGCGGCAACGGGTACTGGGCGCCGTTCGTCATCGTCATCGCCGTCGCGATCGCCATCGCGGTGACCTGGACGATGCTGCCCGTCATGGTGCAGTCGACCATCCTGTGGGTGGGGTGGCCGATCGTCGGGATCATCACGGTGATGCAGACGCTGTCGATGTTTCTCAAGCTCGTGCGTCGCCAGCACGGCTACAAGGTCTGACCGGGCTCGCCACTCGGTCAACAGACGCCCCTGGGGAGCGGCGTCGAAGCGGAAGCCCCGGTCGCCACGCGCGCCGGGGCTTCCGTGCGTCCCGGGGTCCGTGCGCCCGCGGGCGCTTTTCGCCGAACCCTCATCCCTGGGCCGAACCCTCACGGCCAGACGCGCCCAGCGGTGAGGTTTCGGTGGGGGAGTAAGGGTTCGCCGCCTCGATCGACCGAAACCACCCGCCCGGTCCGGCCGCCCGACGGCGGAGCCGGAGCCCGCCCGACGGCGGAGCGGGGGCCAGCCCGACGGCGGAGCCGAGGTCAGCGCGTCGGCGGGAAGACGCCGAAGGCGGCGAGCCGGCGTCGGAGGGTTTCCGCGCTGGCGATGTGCGCCCACTCCCACCGCACCATTCGCATGCCGGTGACGCCGCGAATCCAGTCCTCGCGGGCCTTTTCGCGGCGGACGACGTCTTCCGCGGTTTCGCCGAAGCGGCGCAGTGCGGCGTCGGTGTATTTACCGGCGCCATCGAACTCGCCCCACGCCCCGGCGTCGTCGAGACCGAAATCGACGTGGTAGTCGTGGCCCTTCGGGCCCGGGACGGCGACCTGGAGTCGCAGCCGCAGGAATCCCAACTCGATCAGATAGAGCCGACTGATGCTCTCGCCCGGGCCGTCCGCTCGGCCGTCGGCGATGGCCAGAAGTCGTCGAGCCTGCACGACTCCGCGGGAGCCGGAACGCAGGTGGCGAGCGACCTCGTCGCGGAACTGCTCGGCGGCCTCTTCGTCGTAGGTGCGGGTCTCGGCATCCCACGCTCGCTGGCGCATGGCGGCGTCGATGGCGCTGATCCCGGTCTCCGCAGGCGTTGTGCGGAGCAGGTCGGCGACGGTGCGCGCGAGATTGGTGCACGGGATGCCGTCGACCTCGACGACGTCTTCGGGTGCGATCGTGACCGCGTGCCTGGCCACGAAGGGCGCTGAGGCCTCGACCTGGCCGTTGGCCCGGGGCGCGGCGACATGCGTCCGTTTCAGAAACAGTCGCGGCAGCGGCAGCTGCTGAACCGCGCCTGCGGACGTGGCCACGAAGACGGCGCTCCCGCCACGCATGCGGCCGTGCGCGGCGACCGTCCGGATCAGCTCCTGCCCCTCGGGCTTCGCGGCCTGCCACGCAGCACCGTCGACGTACAGGCCACGCGACAGCTTGTGCAGGCGGTTCGCTTTCACGTCCGCGACGATGCCCCGGTTCGTCTTGCCGGCGGCGCGCAACTGGACATGGGTGCGCACGTGTGCGCGGGCTTCGGACACGTTCATGCGTACGACTGTGGGCCCGTTGACTCCCGTGCGGATGCCGCCACCCCCCGATCGGTGGACAACTCGTACGACCGGCCGATTGGGGAGAGGGCGATGCCGCGCGCCGCTCCTCTTGCCGAACCCTGATCCCTGGGCGGAACCCTTACCCCCGGACGCGCGCAGAGATGAGGTTTCGGCGGGTGGGTGAGGGTTCGGCATCGGACAGACCGCGGACCGGGCGGATGCCGGACAGACCCCGGACGGACCGCGGACCGGACGTACCCCGGGCGGATGCCGCGGTCAGTGGTCGGAGGTGAGGCGGTAGCCGACGCCGCGGACCGTTTCGATGTAGCGCGGGTTGGTGGGTTCGTCGCCGAGCTTGCGCCGCAGGTTCGTCATGTGAGCCTCGATCGCGCGCTTGTCGGCATCCCCCACGTAATAGGTGGTGACGTACGACTCGCCCCGCAGCACGAGCGCGAGGTCGGCCTTGCTGCGCACCCGGCGCTTGGACTCCAGCAGCGCGGCGAGCAGGTCGAACTCGGTGCGGGTGAGCTCGAGTTCGCGGTCGCCGATCCGGGCGATGCGGGTCTCAGGGTCGAGCTGCAGGTCGCGGTGGGTCAGCCACGACTCCGGGTCGGGGTTCCCCTGCAGGGGAGCGCTGAGCACGAGGAGCTCCTCGCCGGCGGGGCCGCCCGAGAGCGCATCGGCCGCCGCGGCGGCGATCGCGTTGATGGATGCCGTCTCCGGCGAGACGGTGCGGGTGGGGAACGAGGGGCCCACCCGGTCCTGCACCGGCAGCGGGCGTTCGCCCGGCCGCCCGGCACCCGGCACGCCCGGCGCGGTGCCGCCGGCGCCGCCGGTCGCCCCGCCGCCCGCTGCGCCCGGGAATCCGCTGCGCGGGCGCCGCAGCATCGCTTCGATCCGCGCCCGCAGCTCGCGCGGGCGGAACGGCTTCGTGACGAAGTCGTCGGCGCCGGCGGCGAGGCCGAGCACCGCGTCGGCCTCCTCGCCCTGGCCGGTGAGCATGATGATGTAGGTGTCGCTGCGCTGGCGGATCCGCCGCGCCGCCTCGAAGCCGTCGATGCCCGGCAGGTTCACGTCGAGCGTCGTGATGAGTGGCTGATAGGTCTCCACGGCGCGCACGCCGTCGAGGCCGTTGCCGACCGAGATGGTGGAGAACCCCGCCGCTTCGAGCACGTCGGCGAGCATGTGACGCACGTCGGGATCGTCCTCGATCACCACGGCGGTCTTCGACTCCCCCGCGTCGTCACTCATCGCATCTCCATCCGTCGTCACGCCATGCTATCCGCGCGCATCGCGTGTGAGCTCGATCGCGGCGGCGGGCCACCACTGTCCGGCCGCGGGGCCGCCGTTGCACGGCCCGTCGCTTTCGCCGGGGACCTTGATCCAGAGGTTGGTGTCGACCACGTCGTCGCCGATGGTGCCGGATGCCGCGCCCACCCGCCGCCCGGGCGGATTGCACCACTGCCCGTCCGACCCGGCGCCGTTGCGCGAGGTGTCGATGAGGGCGTGCGTGTCGCCGGCGCCGAGATCGCGCAGCGCGGCGGCGACCGCGTGTGCGTACGAGACCTCGGCGTCGGTGTCGTTGAAGTTCGAGACGTTGGTGGCGAATCCGCGGACGCCGTCCGTGCCGACGGCCTGCAGCAGCTGCGCGGTCTGCGCCGCCGGATGCCAGTTCGAGTGCCCGCCGTCGAGGTAGATCCAGGTGCCGGGGCGCTGCAGCGCGCTGATCGCGGCACGTAGTTGCGGCACCCGCGCGTCGAGGTTTCCGCACTCCGGCGCGAGGGCGAGGCTGTCGGGCTCGAGGACGATGACCGCGGGCACGTCGGATGCCGCCGCGAGCGCCGCGGCGATCTCGCCGATCCAGGTCGGGTAGTCCGCGGCATCCAGCCCGCCTGCGGAATGGTTGCCGCAGTCGCGCTCGGGGAGCCCGTAGATCACGAGCGCGAGGGTGGCCTGTTGGGCGCGGGCCTCGGCGGCGAGTCCGGCGACGCGGCCCTGCACGGTGCCGATCGGATCACGCTCCGGGGTGAGCCAGTAGGCCGTCGGCTGGGCGGCGAGGTAGTCGGCCGCGGCGCGCTCCGCGCCGGTGGCGGTGACGGATGCCGTGGCCGCCGCCGACTCGGCGAGCACCGCGAACCGGGTGCCGGGGCCGGGCGGCTGCGCCTCGCCGCGGAAGAGCCCCGTCGCCGTCCCGACGATCGCCGCGATCGCAGCCGCGGCGACGGCGATGGCCGCCGCGACGACGACCAGCCGCGCGCGGCGGCGGGTGCGGGGGGTCACCCGACCGACTTTACGCGGGCCGGGCCCTGTGCGCGGTGGGTCGCGCCGAACCCTCGCTCCCGGTACGAACCCTCACGCTCAAGCGCGCTTGGGGATGAGGGTTCGGTCCAGGGGTAAGGGTTCGGCATGGCGGGACGGGCGCTCGGGCAGGCACGGCGCGGGCAGGCGGAGGCGGGCGCGCGCGGGCAGTCGAGCGGGGCGGGCGGGCCTGTGTCCGCGGTGGGTCGCGCCGAACCCTCGCTCCCGGTGCGAACCCTCACGCTCAAGCGTGCCTGGGGACGAGGGTTCGGTCCAGGGGTAAGGGTTCGGCATGGCGGGATGGGCGGGTGCGCGCGGGCGCTGCGGGCACCGCGCCCGCCCGCGCCCGACCGCATCCCCCCGGGTTTGACACGGCCCGTGCGCTCGCCGCGCGCGGGCGGCTCGCGTAGTGTGGGAGGACAGGAACTCCCGACGAAGGGATGGGACTCATGAACAGCACGATCATCGTCGGCGTGACCGGTAAGCCGGTGGCGACACGGGCCGTGGACTGGGCGATCGACCGGGCCGCGGCGACCGGGCAGCGGCTCGAGCTATGGGCCGTGGTGGGCGGCGCGATCGGCATGGTGGGGGAGCACGCCGTCGTCGAGGAGGCGCGCGCGGCAGCGCAGCAGCTGCTCGACGGGCACGCCGACCGGGCGCGGCAGCGCGGCATCGACGTGTCGACGCGGGTGGATGTCGGCAACCCCGTCGCCCGGCTGATCGACGCCTCCGAGCAGGCGGCGCTGCTGGTGATCGGCAGCGACTACCGGGGTCCGGGGGACGGCCCCGCGCGGGGCGCCCACGGCATCCGTCTGGCGGCCGGCGCGAAGTGCCCCGTCGTGGTCGTCCCCGATTTCGAGACCGCCGGCCGGTCGGGGGTCGTCGTCGGGGTCGACGGCTCGCCCGTGTCGGAGCACGCGCTGCGGTTCGCCGCAGCCGAGGCCCATCGCGTGGGAGAGAAGCTCATCGCCGTCAGCGTGTGGACGCCGGTGGAGGCGCCGCGCAACGCCCTGGTGGTGTACCCGGAGCTGTACCTCAGCAACATGCAAGCCGCGACCGAGGAGATGCTGGCGCTCGCCGTGGCGGGTCTCGCGTCGGACTATCCCGACCTCGAGGTGGAGCAGATCGTGGAGCGCGGGTATCCGTCGCACGTGATCAACGCGCGGGCGCAGGGGGCCCGGCTCGCCGTCGTCGGCACGCACGGGCGCGGGGCGCTGGCGCGGTTCCTGCTCGGCTCGGTCAGCCAGGAGGTGCTGGCGCGGCTCGCGACGGTCACCGCTGTCGTGCGCTGAGCGGCGCCGTCACCGCAGCGAGGGGTTGGCGAGGTCCCACTTCTCGATGCCCTGCACGATCCAGAAAGCGCTGAACAGCACGAGCGCGGCGGCCTCGGCGACGAGCACGAGGGGGATGCCGAGGGTGTCGGCCTGCGGCAGGAACGCGATGTACGCGGCGAGCACGGCGACGAGCAGCACCGCGATGACGATGTAGAGCGCGCGGAACACGCGGGCGGGCGGGTCGCTGCGGCGCGGGAACGCGGCGAGCACGGCGACGAGGGCGAACAGTGCGAAGAACGCGATGGTCGCGACGAAGTGGCCCTGCGCGAGCACCCAGTCGCGGGCGAACGCCCAGGAAAGTCCGACGGCGGCGAGCACGCCGATGGCGACCCCGCCGCTGACGGCGAAGGAGCCGACCGGCACCTGGCGCAGCATCACGAGCAGTGCGGCGACGATGACGACGACCGTGCCGGCGATGAGGTAGGTGGCGATGCCGTTCGCGGCATCCGCTTCGAACGCCGGCGGGAAGCACCGGAACCGGCACGGCGCCTCGACGCCCGCGACGGTTCCGGGTGCGAGGGTCGTGGGGATGAGGGCGATCAGGGGCGCGAACAGCGCCGCCGCGTCGAGCAGCCCGCGCTCGAGGCCGCGGCCCGAGAGGGCGAGCAGGGCGAAGCCGACGGCGATGAGCGCGCCGACGAAGGGCGTGCGCGCCGACGTGTAGTAGTAGTCGCTGAGCGAGGTGAGCCAGCCAACGGATGCCGCCGCCACCCCGATCGACGCGAAGATGACGACGACCATGCCCGCGACGCCGATGCGCAGGTACCGGTAGGTGCGCTGCAGCGAGGTCGAGGGGTCGAGCGAGGACATGCCTTCACGGTAGCCGCCGTCTCCGACGGGCACCCCGTCATCTCGCTGCGGGCTGCTGCTCGAGGAGGGCTCGCTCAGCGCGCGGGGACGATGCGGCGCTCCGGTCCCTCGATGCGCGCCAGTCCGATCTTCACCTCGACCACTTCCCGTTGGAGTTGATCGATGCGCTCGCCGACCCGGTCGAATTGCTCGCTGACGCGGTCGAATCGTTGGTCGATGCGATGGAACCGTTCGTCGACACGGTCGAATCGGGCGTCCATGCGGTGGATCAGCCATCCGAACGCGCCGAAGAAGCCGAGCAGCAGCGACGCGGCGCTGACGATCACGGCGATCGTCTCGGTTGACGTGAACACGCTCCTATTCTCCGCCAGGCTTGCGATGTTGTCATCCCACCGTAGGTCTGGAGGGGCGGAGGGATGCCGGATCGACGTCGATCGGTGGACAGGTGTGGCAGATCGCTGGTTATGGAGAGGGCGTGGCGCCGCGGATGTCACCCGTCGCGGTCGGCGTCGCTGCGGTCGGCGTCCAGCGCCGCGATCAGGGCGACCGCGCGCGGCCAGTACGGGGCGTAGTGGTCGCGGTCGCGGTTGATCTGCGTGCGATGGGCGACCTCGGTGGGTTCGAGGCTGTCACGGTCGGGCACCCGCGCGACCATCGCACGGTAGAAGAGGACGGCCGCGGTGTACGGGTCGAGGCGCTCGTCGCGGGTGCCCCAGCCGTCCTGCTGCTGGAAGAGGCCGATCGAGGTGGTGCGCGAGCCGTCGGGGTTGGTGACGCCGCTCGTCTCCCAGTCGCCGTAGTCGAGGTTGCGCAGCGACGACTCGCCCATGGCGGTCATGACGGCGATGGTCTGGTCGCGCTCGGAGAGGCCGAGATCCCGGCCGGCGCTCACGATGATGGCGGCGTTGTCGCGCTGCTCCTGGGTGTACTCGGCGGATGCCGGGGCGTCGCCCTCCGGCGACCACGGGCCGCCCGGGACGAACCCGGCGAAGATCGCGATCACCCCGGCGATGACCAGCGCGAGTGCGATCGTCGGCAGCGCGATGATCGCCGTGCGACGCCACGCTCTGCGCCGTGCCCGCGCGCGCCGGGCGGCCGCCGCACGTCGAGCGGATGCCGTGCGTCGCGCCTCCGCGCTGCCGCGCGTCCGAGCCGGCGGGCGCCGTGAGCGTGCGGGTGCCGATCGCGCCATGCCGGGCATTGTGTCACCCCCGTCTGGGTGGCGCCTGCCCGCGCCCGCGCCTCGTCGCCCCGCCCATCGCCCGCACCTCAGCATCCACGCCCCAGCATCCACGCGCCCGCGCACACCCCGGCATCCGCCCCCGCCCTCGCGATCAGGCGGCGATGCTGCAGCGTTGGCGTGCGCCGGGACGTGGCGTGCGATCCCGGTCTATCCAGGGTGGCGGGATGAACCAGACGCGGGCGTCGATCCCGACTCCGTCGACCTCGATCTCCCAGCCGTCGTCGTGCAGGCGATGGTGACACGCGACGCACAGGAGCACTCCGTTGGAAAGGTCGGTTCGGCCTCCGTGTCGTTTCCACCAGCGGATGTGGTGCACTTCGGTCCACGACGGGGGTGCCCCGCAGCAGGCGCAGCCCTGGTCGCGCAGGGCGATGGCGAGTTTCTGCGCCCGGGTGAATCCCCGCTTGTCACGCCCCCAGTCGAGCACCGCGCTCTCGCTGCCGAGCACCGCCGGGATCACCTGCAGATCGCACGCGAGCCGCCGCACCGCACCGGCCGGAATCGGCTGGTCGATGCCGTCGATCGTGACCGCCCCGATCTCGGTGCGCAGCTGGTCGAGCGTCATCTGCACGATGACGGTCGTCGTCGGCCCGGTGGGCAGCTCTTCGCACCCGATCGCGTGCCGGCAGATCGCCACGAGCGCGTCGGCCCGCATCTGCTTGATCGAGCGCTGGTCGCGCGTCGCATCGTCGGCGTCGTGGTTGCGCCGGAGCGTCTGGCTCACGATCCCCTCGATCGCCGCCTTGATCGGAGCACCCGATTCCACGTCGACCTCGCCCGAGAACCGCAGGCGGCCGTCGCGCTCGATGATGTCGAGATGGCGCTCGGCGCGCGCCTCCTCGTGCCGCGGCTCGACGCCGTCGGGATCGAGGAACGCTTCGGTGCGCGCGATCAGCCGCGCCAGCTCATCGGCACGCAGTCCGGGCGCGAGGGCGACGAGCTTGCGCTCGGCCTCGTCGCGGTCGGCGAGTGCGGTGCGCGGCGCGACCCGGTCGAGGAGCGACACGATGGCGGATGCCGCGGTCACCCCCAGCCCGCCCGAGGTCACACCGTCGGCGACGTGCGGATGCTTCGCCGGCAGGCTCTCGCCGGTCAGCGACATCCGCGGCGCCGTGGCCTCGCCGACCTGGACGAGCTTCATCGCCTCGCCGACCGTCGACCCGGTCGTCGCCTGGATGAGGGCGACCGGCGAGCGGAAGCCCTGCTTCTTCGCGAGCGAGTCCTTGCCGAGTTCGACACGGGACTGCCGCGCGATCTCGGCGGCCACGGGCGTGAAGGCGGCGTCGACCTGCCGTTTGAGCGCTCCGAACGCGTTGTTCACGGCGACGAGCTCGGCGGGCGTCAGCACCTCAGGAGAGCGCCCACCACCGGCGGCAGCCAGCGCGTCGAGCGCCGCCGCGATGCCGTCGAGCCGGGTGTTGTCCATACCTTCGACTGTAGAACAGAGCTCCGACACTCGTGGAAGTTATCCACAGGTGAAGAAGGGACCTTCAGTCAGTGCGCCGAAGTGACTTTCATCAAGTGTGCCGACAACTCATCGGCATCCTGAACGCTGGTGGGGACCGTCGCCACGTAGAGGAGTCCATCGGATCCGAGTGGGGTGTACGACGGAAACTGCTCCGCAATGGTCCCGGATGCAGGGGTGGTTCTTCGGGTGCGTTGCTTGCGACGAGCCTGAGACGGAGTAGTCACTGGGGCAACCCTTCCTTGATGGTCCTAGCGTAACGCAGTCCTCTGCCTGCGAACAGTAGGGCACTCGCGCACAGGTGCGTCAGGGTGAGGAACAGCAGTATCGCCCATTCCGGATGCTGCAGCACCACGATCCCGTCGATCAGTGTCCAAGGCGCCAACGCGGCGCCGCTGAGCGTGAGGGCGCTGATCGTGACCACGGCGGCGACGTCGATCGACAGCCATACGATGAGCGCGAACGCGGATGCCGACATGAAGCGCATGGCCTCGGCGTTGAGGCGTGACAGGAGCCAGCCGGTGAGAAGCGCCGGAGCGGCGAGGACGAGCGCGGTCCAGGCCGACTGTGCACCCGAGACGGCCGGGAAGAGGACGGGATGGAAGTAGGCGATCGTCCAGGTGAGGAGAAAAATCCAGAGTGACAGGGCGAACGTCGCTCCGATGAGCCCGGGGGGACGCTCCCGCATGCGGATGTTCAGTTTCGGCGTCTCCGCGACCGAGGCGCCTCCGTCGTGTCGGCGGACCCAGTCGCCGAAAGAGCGGATGTGGACGTGGGCGTGCGCATCTCCCCGCAACGGCGCGACGTGGACGAGTTCGGTGTCGCTCGGGGTGTCGCCTTCGTCGCCGGCGAAGACGACCGCTGCTTCTTCGAAGTAGGTAGACGATTCGGTGCGGATGTCGAGGTGGTAGGTGTCGGCTTCGGCGGCGCGGCGCAGGTCGACGCTGAAGTCCGATCGCCCGATACCCACGAAGCGGCGAGCCCACGAGATGGCCTTTCCGTATGGTTCGTCGTAGGCCACCGAGATCTTGTGCGTTGCGGCGCATCCATCCTCGACGACCGCGATCACCACGTCAGCGGCCATCGCGATGTCGATGAGTGAGCGAATCCACGTGAGAAGGGTTCGATGCCGAGGAAGGGATCGACGCGTCCGGGGATGTCGCGTCGCCGCCTTCAGCGCGCTGAGTACCGCCATCCGCTCGGCCTCGACGGAGGGCAGGTCGGCGACGATCAGCGGTGCTGCTGCCCTCACGCATTCGTCCATGTCGCTTCGCGAGGCGAGGCCGTCGGCAACAGCGGCGTCGGCGAGGTAGTCCAGGGCGCGGAGGACGACACCCCGTCCGATGTTCATCGGCAGCGTGCGGCCGGGCTTGTCGTCGATCGTGACGGTCATCGAGCCGACGAGACTGCCCTTGGGTACGTGCAGCACGGGGACGAGCACCAGATCCTTCATGGGCTCCGTCCCGTCGACCGTGCGCGTCAGCGTCACCGCGGCATGCTCGTCTTGGAGGCTTCGCCGTTCGCTCACCCGGGTGAACACGGATGCCGGGGCGACGACGGCGCGCGCCAGAAGCATGATGGCGCCCTGCGCGGCGGGGTCGTGGTCACTGGCGGATCGGAGGCCGTGCCAGAGTCGGGAGGCCTTGGATGCCGAGGGGTCGCGCGTGCTGATGATCTGGGCCACGCGTTCGGTGGCGGCGCTCGTCGCGACGCCCACACGGCGCTGCAGCAGCGCGTGCAGCTCGGCGTCCTTGCGGCGCTGCGCGTCGGGGTCGGAGAGTTGCGCGAGCTCGTTCTTGAGCGCAGACTCCCGGTCTCGGCGCTCGGTCACGACCGACACGTCGCCCGCGCCGAGCCTCTTGTCGGTGATTGCGACGCGGCCGATCGCGGCGATGAGGATGATCACGGCCAGTACGACGATCCAACTCGATGGCGCGTCCACCTCGATGACGGAGTGCACAGTCGCCGTGGCGGATGGCAGCGGTGTCGCGACTGCGACGCCGGGCGCTAACCGCGGAGGGTTGTCCGCGGCGACCCGTGCCGCGAACCCGATGGCGAGGAGTGTAAGAGGAATGACCGCAGCGGTGGTGCAGAAGACGCGCGCCCCTTTGCGGTGGATGCGCAGCCACCTGCGTATGCGTCCCATTGCGTCGCCTCCCCTCGGACGGCATCGTCTGGGTGAAGCATATTGGCGTCGCCGGACACGCTCCGGGCCGGATCGGGCGTCAACTCGTGCCGCTGAGGCACACCACCCGCTACGGCCGCCCCATCCCCAGATAGGTCCACCCCTCGGCGCGCCAGGCGGCGGGGTCGAGGCCGTTGCGGCCGTCGACGATCACACGGCCGGCGGTGAGCGTGGACGCGTGGGAGGGTGCGAGTTCGCGGCGGTATTCGTCCCACTCGGTGACGAGTACGAGCGCGTCGGCGTCGCGGATCGCTTCGTCGCGATCGGCGACGTAGGTCAGTTGCGGGTGCGCGCGGCGGGCGTTGTCGATGGCTTCGGGGTCGGTGACGGTGACCTGCGCGCCGAGCCCGTACAGACGGACGGCGACGTCGAGCGCGGGGGAGTCGCGGATGTCGTCGGAGTAGGGCTTGAACGCGGCGCCGAGCACAGTGACCTTCTTCTGGAACACCTGTCCGCCGAGGGCATCGACGACGAGCTGCACGGCTCGATCGCGACGGCGCAGGTTGATCTCGTCGACTTCGCGCAGGAACGCGACCGATTCGCCGCGACCGAGTTCCTCGGCACGGGCGCTGAAGGCGCGGATGTCTTTGGGCAGGCATCCGCCGCCGAACCCGATGCCCGCACCCAGGAATCGCCGCCCGATCCGCACGTCGTGCCCGATCGCGTCGGCGAGCTGGGTGACGTCGGCGCCGGTGACCTCGGCGATCTCGGCCATCGCATTGATGAAGCTGATCTTGGTCGCGAGAAACGCGTTGGCCGCGACCTTCACGAGCTCCGCCGTCGCGAGGTCGGTGACGATGAACGGCGTGCCCTTCGCGACGGCCGGTGCGTACACCTCACGAAGAACGGATGCCGCGTCCACCTCCCCGGTCGTTGAGCGAGCGAGGGACGAGCGAGACGAAACGCCCCCACCGCCCGCGTCCCCCTCTCCGGTCGTTGAGCGAGCGAAGCGAGACGAAACGCCCACACCCCCCGCGACCCCGACCACCAGCCGGTCCGGGTCGATGGTGTCCTGCACCGCAAACCCCTCGCGCAGGAACTCCGGGTTCCACACGAGCGTCGCCCCTGCCGCCTCGATCCGCGGCGCGAGCTCGGCGGC
The DNA here is from genome assembly GCF_016907815.1 of Microbacterium aurum. Classification (NCBI taxonomy): domain Bacteria; kingdom Bacillati; phylum Actinomycetota; class Actinomycetes; order Micrococcales; family Microbacteriaceae; genus Microbacterium; species Microbacterium aurum. The sequence goes on along the minus strand of NZ_JAFBCQ010000001.1, from coordinate 3,309,660 downwards.
GGTGCCGACCGGCACAGTCGACTTGCCGGCGACGATGTCGCCCGGCGACAGGTAGGGCAGGAGAGCGTCGACCGCAGCGTTCACGTAGGTGAGGTCGGCGGCGTAGCCGTCCTTCTGCTGCGGGGTGCCGACGCCGATGAAGTGCACCTTGGCTCCGGATGCCGCGGACATGTCGGTCGTGAAGGTCAGCCGCCCCGACGCGATGCCCTCGGCGAGGATCTCAGGCAGCCCCGGCTCGAAGAACGGTGCCTCCCCCTTGGAGAGGGCCTCGATCTTCCGCGCGTCGACGTCGATGCCGACGACCTCGTGTCCGATGGACGCCATAGCCGCCGCGTGGACAGCCCCCAGATACCCGCAGCCGATGACAGACAGACGCATACGGCCGAGCCTACCGGCGCCCCACCGCGCCCCCGCCCCGCCCCAACCCCACCCGCGACACCGAACGGCCGCGGCATCCGTCGTCGAGACAGGATGCCGGGGCCGCGGCTCGCGCGAAGCTCAGCCGAGCGCGGGGTACAGCGTCGGTGTGGTGCGGTAGTGCGTCGCCTGCTCGAAGTCGTACGCGAGCCCGAGGAGCACGCCCTCCGAGAAGTCACGGCCGAGCCATTCGAGGTTCACCCCGACCGCCGCACCGCCCTGACCCGCGCCCGTCGTACCCATCGGCAGGGTGACGGCCGGCATCCCCGAGTTGGGGCTCAGACGCATATTGGTGCCGATCGTCCCGTACGCGTTCGTCGAGGGGTAGATGATCGCGTCGAGGTCGTTGTCGTCCATCAGCTGCGTGACGAGCGTCTTGCCGGCGGCCAGCTGCAGCGTGTGCGACCCGGTCGGGCCCGCCCACGCCTGGTACGTGGCATCCGTCACGGCGTTGCGCTGCTGGTACACCGACCGGCGCGACGTGACGTAGTTGCCGCTGTCCATGATCTGCTGCAGCGTCCGCTGCGCGACGTCGGGCGATAGGTGGTTCTCGACGTAGATGTTGAGGTCATGCAGGAACTCGTTCGTCGATCCGGACCCCTCGTTCAGCACGGCGCTGAAGCCGGTCGGCGCGGTCAGCTCCACGACCGTGGCGCCCTGCGCCTCGAGCGTCGCGCGTGCCTGGGTGAACAGTCCCGCGGTGGCGGAGTTGCTCCCGACCATCGACGGGAGGTATCCGATGCGCGCGCCCTGCAGGGCCGTGTCCGACAGCTCCGACGTGTACGAGTCGGGCACCAGTCCGGCCTGACGTGCGGTAACGGCGTCGGCCGGATCCACGCCCACGACGGCGTCGAGCGCGACGGCCGCGTCGACGACGGAGCGGGCGATGGGGCCGCCGGTGTCTTGCGAGAGCGCGAGCGGGATGATCCCGTCGCGGCTCGCGAGCCCGACAGTCGGGCGGATGCCGACGAGCTGGTTGTACGCCGACGGCACGCGGATGGAGCCACCGGTGTCCGTCCCGAAGCCGATGCCGGCGAGGTTCGCGGCGATCGCCGCGCCCGTGCCGCCCGACGAGCCACCGGCCGTCTTCGACGTGTCATACGGCGAGGCGACGAGCAGGGTCGACCCAGGCTGCTGGAACGACGAGAACTCCGACACGAAGCCGTAGGCGAACTCATCGAGCGACGCCTTTGCGAGGATGACGGCCCCCGCGTCGCGCAGCCCCTTCACCATGAACGCGTCGGTGGACGTCTGGTTGTCGTTCCAGCATCCGCACCCGCCCGTGGTGACCATGTCGGCGGTGTCGTAGTTGTCCTTCAGCGCGATCGGCACGCCCAGCAGCAGGCTGGTCATGCCGTGCTCGGCGCGTTCGGCGTCGGCGGCGGCCGCCGCGGTGAGGGCGACGTCGCTGACGGTGATGATCGAGTTCAGCGGACGGGTGCCGCCCGGCGCGACCGTGCGGTCGTAGGCGGCGATGCGGTCGATGTAGGCCTGTGTGATCTTCACCGACGTGGTGACGCCGGCGTTCATCGCGGCCTGCATGTCGAGGGTGGGGGCCTCGACGAGATCGAAGGGGCCGTCGTCGTAGATCATGCGGTGGGAGAGGCCCGCGAGGTCGGCGACGGTGATGGCGCCGTCGTCGTCGAGGTCGATCGCCGTCGTGCTCTTCGCTCCGATCGTCGAGGAGCTGTTCTTCCGCGGCGCCGTGCAGCGCGCCCTCCAGGCGCTGCTCACGCGCCCCGCGCGGCCGCTGCTGCCGAGCCGCGCCGCGGCCGCGGTCGCGATCGGCGTCACGACGATCGCATTCGTCGGGCTTCACGCCGTTCCCTACGGGGGAGCTGTTCCGCTCGGCGCCGTGCTCGCCCCGCTCCTGGTCGGTGTCGGCGCGGGTGTGCTCACCGCGGCCACCGGTCGCATCGCGGCAGGCGTCGTCGCACACGTCCTCTTCAACGCGGCGGGCATCGCACTTCTGCTGGTGTGAGGGCGCGGGATGCCGGTGGGCGGAAGCGGGTCGGGAAACGCCCGGGAAAAGGTGGTCGGAATCGCCCCCACGAACCGGTAGCATTCCTTCAGGCCGCGGTTCAACCGCGACATGCTGCACCGGAGCCCGAACTCCGACGCGCAGCACCACGACCCCCGGATGTGTCCCCCGCACAACCGGCTCGGTGTTCGCCGTCCCCCCGCGTGCGAACACCTCCGGGGGGCTGAAGCACGCTTTCTGCCGGCTTCGGCCCTCCGGCTTTCCCCCGGCGCCCGGTGAGGCGCGGGGCGGGCGTCGGTCGGTGAGTTTGGCCGCGGCATCCGGATGACGTAGACTATCCCTTTGGTGCGTCCGCTCCCCGATTCGCTCGGGCCGGACGTGCCGACACCGAACGTGAGCCCTCCACTGGCGTGTTCCGCAGGAACCACCCCGGAGTGGGATTCACGAACCTCTCCGTTCGATCAGAAAGCAGCACTACTGTGACGCGCACCTACACCCCCAAGGCCGGTGAAGTGACCCGTGAGTGGGTCGTCATCGACGCGACCGACGTCGTCCTCGGACGCCTCGCCTCGCACGCCGCCGCGATCCTCCGCGGCAAGCACAAGCCCACCTTCGCGAACCACATCGACACCGGCGACTTCGTCGTCATCGTCAACGCCGAGAAGGTGGCCCTGACCGGTCAGAAGCTCCAGAAGAAGATGGCCTACCGCCACTCCGGCTACCCGGGCGGCCTCACGGCCACCAGCTACGCCGAGCTTCTCGAGAAGAACCCGGTCCGCGCCGTGGAGAAGGCCGTCCGCGGCATGCTCCCCAAGAACAGCCTGGGTCGCCAGCAGCTGTCGAAGCTGAAGGTCTACGCCGGTGCCGAGCACCCGCACGCGGCCCAGCAGCCCACCCCGTACACCTTCGGCCAGGTCGCCCAGTAAGCGCGCCGAGAGATATAAGGACAACTCATGGCTCAGATCGCTGACTCCATCGACCAGACCCCCGAGAGCTACACCACCGAGAGCGCTGCCGCCCCCGCCGCGGCCGCGCCCCGCCCGGTGCTGTCGGTTCCCGGTGCCGCCGTGGGCCGCCGCAAGCAGGCCATCGCCCGCGTGCGCCTGGTCCCCGGCTCCGGCACCATCACGGTGAACGGCCGCACGCTCGAGGACTACTTCCCGAACAAGCTGCACCAGCAGCTGATCAACGACCCGTTCACGGTGCTCGACCTCGCCGGCGCGTACGACGTCATCGCCCGCATCTCCGGCGGCGGCCCCTCGGGCCAGGCCGGTGCCCTGCGCCTGGGCATCGCGCGTGCGCTGAACGAGATCGACGCCGAGAACAACCGCCCGACCCTGAAGAAGGCCGGCTTCCTCTCGCGTGACGCGCGCGTCAAGGAGCGCAAGAAGGCCGGTCTCAAGAAGGCCCGCAAGGCTCCGCAGTATTCGAAGCGCTAAAGCTTCATGGCGCTGTTCGGAACGGACGGTGTGCGGGGTCTCGCGAACGGCCCCCTCACCGCTGATCTGGCGCTCACCCTGGCCCAGGCGACTGCTGTCGTCCTGGGCCAGGGGCGTATCGCCGAGGCGCGCAAGGCCGCCGGCAAGCGGCTCACCGCCGTCGTCGCGCGCGACCCCCGCATCTCGGGGCAGTTCCTCTCCGCCGCGGTCGAGGCCGGCCTCGCCTCCTCCGGCGTCGACGTGCTCGACGCCGGCACTCTCCCGACGCCGGCGGCGGCGTTCCTGATCGGCGACATCGACGCCGACTTCGGGGTCATGATCTCGGCATCCCACAATCCCGCTCCCGACAACGGGATCAAGATCTTCGCGCGCGGCGGCGTCAAACTGCCCGACCTCGTCGAACAGCGCATCGAAGAGGCGATGACCGGTGAGAAGCTGCGCCCGACCGGCGGCGACGTCGGCCGCGTGGTGCGCTTCGCCGACGCGGAGGACCGCTACGCGATCCACCTGCTCGCCTCACTCCCGCATCGCCTCGACGGCCTGCACGTCGTGCTCGACTGCGCGCACGGTGCGGCATCGGGCGTCTCGCCCGAGACGTTCCGCAACGCCGGCGCGAAGGTCACCGTCATCGGGGCCGACCCGGACGGCATCAACATCAACGACGGCGTCGGCTCGACGCACCTCGACAAGCTCGCGGCGGAGGTCGTGCGCGTCGGCGCCGACGTCGGCATCGCGCACGACGGCGACGCCGACCGGTGCCTCGCGGTCGACGCGAACGGCACCGTGGTCGACGGAGACCAGATCATGGCGATCCTCGCGGTCGCCATGAAGGCGCGCGGCCAGCTCGCCTCGAACACGCTCGTCGCCACCGTCATGAGCAACCTCGGGCTGCACCGCGCGATGGCCGAACACGGCATCCACGTCGAGACGACAGGGGTCGGCGACCGTTACGTGCTGGAGCGCATGAACGAGGGCGGGTTCTCCCTCGGCGGCGAGCAGAGCGGCCACGTCATCATGAGCCGCTACGCCACCACCGGCGACGGGGTGCTCACCGGGCTGCACCTGTGCGCCGAGATGGCGCGGACGGGGCGCTCGCTGGCAGAGCTCGCATCGGTCATGACGGTGTTTCCGCAGGTGCTCGTGAACGTGCGGGGCGTCGAGCGGACGCGCGCGACCGACCCGGATGTGGCGTCTGCCGTCGCGGCGGCGTCGGCGGAGCTCGGCGACTCGGGCCGCGTGCTGCTGCGTCCGTCGGGCACCGAGCCGATGGTCCGCGTCATGGTCGAAGCGGCGTCGCACGACGACGCCCAGCGCATCGCCGACCAGCTCGCCGCGGTCGTCCGCGGCTGACGCGCGCGGGTGCGCGGGTGCGCGGGTGCGCGGGGTCGCTGGGCCGCGGGCGTCTGTCGCGAGGTCGCCGGTTCGTGCGCGAGGTTGCCGGGTTGTGCGCGAGGTCGCCGACGACCTGGGCGAAGAAGTGGCGACCTCGGCGCGGAAGTGACGACTTCGGCGACCGGGTGGCGCGGTCGGTCGCGAACACGCGGGGCTCACCAGCGTGAGCGCCGCCGCAACCTCAGGATGACGGCGACGAGCAGGCACGCGACGAGCGTCGTGGCCAGGGCGACGCCCCCGCTGGCGGCATCGCTGCGCCCCATCCACGCGACCACGTCGCTCCACACATCGGCCGACGGCGGCGCGCCATCCGCGCCCGTCCCCGCGACCACTGCCCAGACAGACGACAATCCCCCATGCATGGCTCCCCCAGAGGCTCGCACGCTTCCGCTCACACGCGGGGGACTCCCAGGCGGCTCCCACAGCCGCATCCCCCGTGTGCCGACGCTAGCGCATATCGAAGCCTGAGCGCCAGCGCGGACCGCGCGTGGTCAGGCGGGCTCGCTCCAGCTCAGTGACTCGATGTAGCGCAGCAGCACACCCTCGCGCAGCGCCCACGGTGAGACCTCGAGCTCATCGACGTCGAGCACCGTCATCGCCGTTTGCAGCACGACGGCGGCCGCGACGATCTGGAACGTCCGGTCGGGCGTGATCCCCGGCAACTCCTGCCGGGCGGATGCCGGGATGCGGGCGAGCCGCGGAATCCACGAGCCGAGCGCGCCGCGCGGAAGCAGCATCCGCTCGCTCCCGCTCCACCCCGGCACCGGATACCCGGCGAGCTTCGCGAGCGACCGGATCGCCTTCGACGAGCCGACGACGTGGCTCGGGCGCGGCTGATCGGCCATCATCTCCGCCACCGGAGCGAGCGTCGCGCGGGCGTGCGCGCGCAGGACCTCGACGGCGTCCTCGCCGGGCGGGTCGAGCGGCAGGAACTCCACCGTCGTGCGGCCGGCGCCCAGGGGGACGGATGCCGCGACGTCCGGCAGCTCGTCGGCTCCCGCGGCGAGCTCCAGCGAACCGCCGCCGATGTCGAACAGCAGGATCTGCCCCGCCGACCACCCGAACCAGCGGCGCACCGCGAGGAACGTGAACCGCGCCTCGCTCTCGCCGCCGAGCACCTGCAGGTCCTGACCGAGCGCGGCCTCGATGCGGGCGATGACGTCGGCGCCGTTCGTCGCCTCGCGGACGGCGCTCGTCGCGGTGGCGAGGAGTTCCGCGACGTTCTCGGCCTGTGCGGTCTCGCGGGCCTGCGTCACGGCATCCACCAGCGCCTGCACGCCGGTCTCACTGATCGAGCCGTCGGGCTCGAGGTAGCGCATGAGCCGCAACACGGTGCGCTGACTCGTGGTCGCGAGCGGCCGGCCGCCCGGGTGGACGTCGGCGACGAGCAGGTGGACCGTGTTCGAGCCGATGTCGAGGACTCCCAGACGCATGCGTTCAGCGTACTGGCGCGCCGCGCGCCCGCAGATCGCGCGCCGGTAGAGTGGGCGCGATGTCCACCGACGACGCCGACACTGTGACCCCGGTCGATTCGCTGTACCGCGAGGTCGGCCGTTCGGAATGGGCGCGGCTGGCCCCCGGCATCCCGAACCCGCTCACCGAGACCGAGGTCGTGCAGTTGCGGGGCATCGGCGATCGGCTCGATCTCACCGAAGTGCGCGAGGTCTATCTGCCGCTCAGCCGGCTGCTGTCGACGTATGCCGAGAACACCAAGCGGCTCGGCGCCGAGACGGCGGCGTTCCTCGGGGAGGCCGACTCCACCACGCCGTTCGTCGTCGGGGTCGCCGGTTCGGTCGCGGTCGGCAAGTCGACCATCGCGCGCCTGCTGCGCGAACTCATGAGCCGGTGGCCGGGGACGCCGCGGGTCGAGCTCGTCACCACCGACGGGTTCCTGTACACCAATGCCGAGCTCGAGCGCCGCGGGATCATGCACCGCAAGGGCTTTCCGGAGTCGTACGACCGCCGCGCGCTCGTGAGCTTCCTCACCGAGGTCAAATCGGGTGCCGCTGAGGCCCGGGCGCCGTTCTACTCGCACGTCCGGTACGACATCATGCCCGACGCGCACGTGACCGTCCGTCGGCCCGACGTCGTCATCGTCGAGGGCCTGAACGTGCTGTCGCCGCCGCCCACGCCCAACGACGTCGCCGTCAGCGACCTGTTCGACTTCTCGATCTATGTGGATGCCGACGAGGACGACATCGCGCAGTGGTACGTCAACCGGTTCCTCGCGCTGCGGCAGGGTGCTTTCAGCAACCCGAACTCGTTCTTCAAGGTCTTCGCCGAGCTGTCGGATGCCGAGGCCGTCGAGACCGCGATGGGCTACTGGAACGACATCAACCTGCCGAACCTGCGCGAGAACGTCGAGCCGACCAAGCATCGCGCCACCCTCGTGCTGCGCAAGGCCGCCGACCATGCCGTCGAGACGGTGCGGTTGCGGAAGCTCTGAGCAGGTTTCGCGGAGATGCGCTGGCCCGCGCGCCCGACGTCGAATCACCCCTCTCGCGCGGATCACCACATGCCACACGCGTCTGCGCGAGGATAGCGGCGCTCGGCGACGACATATCGGCAGTTGCCTGGACGATGGGGGCGACGGTCAAGGGTTCCGCTCCCCGAGACGGCGTGCACGGCATCCGTCGAGATTGAGTGTGGCGCGACGACCTTCGGTGAGCCTATAGTTGCGCTGGGGACATCGATCGGTATCCGCGTCTTTGGGGGAGGCGGATCGGCTTCGGCCAAGCGATCGATACAAAACGCTCGTCGCGCTTTACTCACGCGGCGGGTATATGGGGGAACGAGTATGGGGAACCGACACAATCTCGTCGTTGCGGCGGCGTCTTTGAGGCGTGTGCGCGGGGGCGCGCGCACCTCGGTCGTCGACGCATTTCCGACGGACGGTACCACCATCGATCGCCCCGCCTCGCGCGTCCGCAGCGAAGCGCTGCGTCTTGACGCGCGGGGTGGGGTGGCCATCCCCGCCCACCTGGCGGGGAGGCGTCGAGTCCAACGAGGATGTTGACGACGGATACCGCACGGCGGGACTGAACCGACCTTCGACGAGGGTGGGGTCGACGCCCGATCGCCTCTCCGACGGCGGCGATGCCGTGGTGGCTGGGTACGACGACGCACCAGCTCACCACATACAGCGCGCCGAGAGGCGCGCTCGTCGTCTTCGCGGGGAGCGTGCCGACGCGTTCGGCTCCTTGCCGACGTGGCCATAACCATAACCGTCGAGTCATTGCTGCGGCGCAAGCTCTGAGAAATCGGATCAGTTCTTGTCGGGACCCGGCGGAGTCCCTGATTGAGCGATTGTCAGCGACCGACCCGAGAGCGAAATGATTCGGAAAACCGCGGCATCGAGAGGCGTGGCAGGCTCGAGCGGTTCGACGGACACATCGATCTCATGATGCCCCAGCGAGAGGATCCCGCGGTATGCGGCGTATGTAAGGAGCGAAAAGCTCTGGCGTCGAGCTGTGGAGTCCCAGAAGTAGTCGCGTGAATGTTGTCGCGACCCGCCAGTACCGCACTCACGAGTGAATCCTCCGCTTGCTCTGCAGCGAGAGCGCTAAGAGGTCGCACCGCGACAATCTGACCCACGAACAGGTCAGGAGCAGGCAAGTCCCCGATGTTCTGCGAACGGACATTCATGCGTCCCCCAGAGTAGCCTTGTGGCGATCCCCAACCGCCGTCCCCGTGTCCGTCAGCTTTAGCGGACAAGGTCAGCATAGGCGTAAGAGCGAAACTTCTCTCTGCTCACAGAATTCACTCCACGGATGTCAATGATGACTGTTGCTCACGAAGCTTCGACGGTATATGTTCAGCAGAACGGTTCGTGTGGGAACGAACCGTTACTGGGGAAGTTTAAATCGCGCGGATGACGCGCGTTTGGGGATTTGACTGCGCGCGCGCCGCGCATCGGGGAAACGAACGCGCCACTCCGCGCCCGGGGGGACAGGCGGTTGCTCCGCGGGTGGAAACACTCGCGCGGCAACCCCTATCTGGGGAACGCGGTGCGTCTCGGCGCACCCGCAGCCTTGGGGGGCTGAAGCATGCGGGGGAACTCTCTGTCGGTGTCGCGCACGACACCACACACTGAATCGGCGTCGACCGACTCGGTATTTCGTCGGCGTGGGTCGAGTCGGTCGCAGGTGCGTCACCGACTCGAACGCACCGACGCGCCGGCTGTCTGCCGATCTCTGCACGGCTGAGGCGCCTCATGGCTTCCGCCAGCATGCACACCCGACTCCGCCGCGTCTGGGTGACCACGGGGGTGCTTGCGCTGCTGCTTGCCACCGGCGTGGCCGCATGGGTCGGGGTTCGCGCCGTCATGGTGATGACCGAGCTCAAAGCGGCGTCCGCGCTCACCTCCGACGTGCGTGCCGCGCTCGAAGGTCGTGATGCCGCAGCGATGCGTGACGCCATGGACGCGGTTGAGGTCCACGCCGCCGCGGCGGCGCGGGCAAGCAGCGATCCGGTCTGGCGAGGCGTGGAATTTCTGCCCTACCTCGGCCCCAATCTGGCGGGCGCCCGCGTGGCATCTGTTCAACTCGACGCCGCGCTGCGCGATGTCGCCGGTGCGCTGCTTGATCTTTCAGAGCAGTTCTCAGCATCAGACGAGGATCACCGTGTGGTTGATGTCGCGATGCTGCGCACCGCGGCCGAGCCTCTGCGTACCGCAGCGGAAACCCTCCACAACGCATCGTCCGAGTTCGCCCGCCTGGATCGCACTGATCTGATTCCCCCCTTGGCATCGGGCATCGACCAGCTCGACGAGATGGTGCGCAGTCTCGCTCCTACCGTGCAAGCGCTGGCGGATACCAGCGCGATTGGGCCGGCCCTGCTCGGAGCAGACGGGGAGCGGCGGATTTTGCTCATGGTGCAGAACCCCACCGAGCTGCGGTCCGCAGGCGGGATCGTCAGCGCTTTTGCGGAGGTGCGCGCGGTTGATGGTCATCTCACTCTTTCGACGCAACGTAGTTCAGCCGACTTCGACAACGGCCGCGCGGTTGACATCGCGATTCCCACTGAGCTGACCAAGATGTTCGGCGGCGAGATCGGGCACTTCGTGATGAATACCACGATGACCGATGACTTCGACCTCACCGCTCGTCTCTCATCAGCATGGTGGGCTCGGGCGGAGGGAGCGGTTCCAGATGCGGTGGTGTCGGTAGACCCGCTCGTGCTCGCCGCCCTGCTCGAGGTCACGGGACCCCTGGAAGTCGACGGCCAGGAGCTCTCTTCGGCGAATGTCATAACGCGCTTGCTTGTGGACCCGTACATCGAGCTATCCGCCGATCAGCAAGATGATCTGTTCCAGCGCGCGCTGGCAGTCGTGTTCGAGGCGCTGACGACGTCCGACATCGATCCACTTCATCTGCTTGACGCTTTGGCGCAGCCCGCGGCGGACGGTCGCATCTCATTGTGGAGCGCCCACGCCGCGGAGCAGGACCTCATCGTCACGACACCCTTAGGCGGGCTCGCCGTCCGCCAGCAGAGCGCCCCGGACATCTTCAGCATCGCTTTCAACGATATGACCGGCGCGAAGATGGGGACTTTCCTCGATGTGGCGGTCTCGGTTGGATCGTCGGTGTGTCGTCCGGATGGCTTTGCCGACGTCGTCGTGGGGGTCACGTTGACCAGCACAGCGCCGGCCGATTCCGCCGAGACCCTTCCCGGTCGGATGACGGGGGAGGGGCTCGCGGGCATCGCCCCGGGCGACATCGGGACTCTCGTCACCGTGACGGGGCCACGGGGTGCATTCGTCGGAGCTGTACGCGTCGACGGCGCACCCGGGTCGCCGGTCGATACAACGCTTGCCGGCGCCGTACAGCTGACAGAGGGGGTTGTCCTCGGACCAGGGCAGGCGACCGTCATCGAGTTCCATTTCACCGTGCCATCGGAACTCGCGGCCTCGCCCCGAATCGTCCATACTCCACTGCTCATCGAGCCAGAGATCACTGAACGGAAGGTGGTCTGCCCATGACCGTCGAACTCATCCGCGAGACGGAAGGTCGCGTGCGGCCCCGTCGGAACATGAGCGCGACAAGCCGTGATGTTCGGCAGACGCCCTCGATCGCTCTGGCCCACGACTACATCACCCAGCGCGGGGGCGCCGAGCGAGTCGTTCTCAGCATCGAGCGGGCATTCCGCGGCGCGCCCGTGCACACGAGCCTCTATGAGCCCCGGACGACGTTCCCTGACTTCGCCGCGCTCGATATTCAGCCGATGCGACTCAATAGGTTCACGGTGCTGCGGCACAACCACCGTCTTGCTCTGCCCTTCCTCGCACGCGAGGTCACCCGTCACCGCGTCGACGCAGAGGTGCTCCTGGCCAGCTCCAGCGGTTGGGCCCACGGCATCCCGACTACGGGGCGCAAAATCGTCTACTGCCACGCTCCCGCACGGTGGCTATATCAGACTGACCGGTACGCGGGGGTCCCCGGCGAGAATGGCTCGCGGGGTCTTCGCCGCCGCCTCGTGACGTTGGCCGACGTCGCGCTGGGGCGTCACCTGCGTGAGTGGGATCACGCAGCAGCACTCACCGCCGACCGGTATCTCGTGAACTCGACCGTCATCCAGCACGCCGTGCGCGAAGTGTACGACATCGAGGCCGAGGTGGTCGCGCCGCCGCCGGCGACGTTCACACGGTCGGGTCCCGCCCGTCCGATGCGCGCGGTGGAGGGCAAGCGATTTGTTCTGTGCGTCGCGCGGCTGCTGCCCTATAAGAATGTGCACCACGTGATTGAGGCGGTGTCAGGTCTCGACGACGTCGAACTGGTCATCGTCGGAGACGGTCCCGAGCGCGCGCGCCTGGAGACGCTCGCCGCACGTGTGGGCGGCACGCATCTGTCCGGACGGGTGGAGGATGCCGAGCTGCGCTGGCTGTACGAGAACTGTGCGGGCTTGGTCGCGGCGTCATATGAGGACTTCGGGCTGTCACCGGTCGAAGCGGCCGCCTTCGGCAAACCGACCGCGGCGCTTCACGCCGGGGGCTATCTCGATACCGTCGTGGGTGGACAGACGGGGATCTTCTTCGAGGAGCCGACCCGAGAGAGCATCGGCGAGGCCGTCGCGATAATGCTGGACACGCGGTGGAGCGAGCAGGCCATTCTCGCCCAGGCTGAGAAGTTCTGCGAGAGCCGCTTCATCGCCCGCCTGCAAACCATCGTTGAAGAGGAGCGCGCGCGGGCATGACCTGGCGCGGGAGCGTCGCGCGCAGTGCGGTGTTCCTGACCGCGCTCGCCGCACTGTGCGCGTTCGCGGTACTCACCCCGATCGGTCAGCGGTGGGATGCCGCATCGCTGGGCTGGTTCGGCGAGTGGCCCATCTGGGTAGTCGCGCCGCTCGCGTGGGCGAGGGACGTTGCACCGGTGATGCTGCTGGCCGGGATGCTGGTGTGCATGGTGATCGCCGTCGTGCGCGGCCGCTTCGTCGGGCCGATCGTCGCGCTGGCTGGAGTCCTGATGGCGGCTTTGTGGAATCTTCTGCTCCGCGACGTACTGCTCGTGCGCCCCGATTACGGCACGCACGCCTACGACTTCAATACCTTCCCGAGCGGTCACGCCGCCGTGGCCGTCATGGCTGTGGTCGGGATTTCGATCCTGCTGCCCGCCTCGGCGCCGCGGCGGGCGATCACCGCGGCCGCCGGCACGCTGGCTGCGCTCGCTGCGATCGGGTCGCTCGCCGCGTTCGCCCACCGCGCGAGTGACGTCGTGGGTGGAGTGCTGCTGGCCGGGGCGCTCGCGGCCTGGGCGGCGCTCGCCGCCACGCGCACCGCCGGATCGATGCGATGCGCGGCGCGGGCCACCCCCGCGGTCACAGCGCTCGCGGTCGCTGCGCTTGCGCTTCTCGCCGTGGGAGTGCGCATCGCGGACGGACCGCGCTTGCTTGACGCGTTGGTTTTCAGCGCCGTCGTTGCGGCGCTCATCGCCGTTGCGATCGAGCCGGGCGTGCGTCCCGAGCCCACGCCTGTCGCCGCATGAATCGAGCGGACTCCGATGCCCACACGGCGTGCGGCGATAGGTCGTCTATTGTGGAGCCTGAACCGGGGGGTGGGCGGCGATGACGTTGCGACAAATTCTGAACGTGCTGTGGAAGCGTGCATGGATGGTGGCGCTCGTCGCGGCCGTGGCCGCCGCCGCGGCGGCGGGCTACCTCGCTATCCGCGACGTGACGTACACCTCCGAGGGATCGCTGCGGCTGAACACCCTCGTCACCGACGCCACGAGCACGGGCGAGATCGGTGGCGTCGTGGTCGACCTCGAGGTCGAGACGGTCACGTCGCCCGATGTCCTCGATGCCGCCGCGAGCGCGCTGGGTGAGCCGTCGGGAGAGGTGCTGACCAGCGCGGTCAGCGCGAGCCTCGACGACACCGCAAGCACCGGCAGGCTCTACATCACCGCGCAGGGGATGTCGCCCGAAGTCTCGCAGGAGCGCGCCGCAGCGGTCATGTCCGCCTACAGCGCGTACGTGGTCACCCAGGTCGACACCGCATTGTCGACCCTGACCCAACGGCATCAGGCGGCGATCGAACAGGCGCAGGAGCTGCAGCGGCAACTCACGGCGAACCCCGAGAACGTCATCGCCTCGACGAATCTGACTCTCGCGCTCTCGCGTATGAGCATGACGCAATCGGCGATCGACGAGCTGACCGCCGCCGCCGACCCGACGTCGGTCGTGCGGGAGCCGACCCCCGGGGTGACGGCCGATCCCAGCGTGCTGACGACGCTGCTGCTGGCGATCGTCACCGGGCTCGTGCTCGGCATGGGCGTCGTGCTCATCCGCGACCAGTTCGACAACCGCCTGCGCAGCATCGACGAGATCAAACGGCTGACGCGGGTTCCCGGTCTCGGTGAGCTCGGCTGGGATCGGTCGGTGCGCCGGCTCGACCCACCGTTGCCCGTGGCCGGACGCCAGCGCACCGATCTGAGCGAGGGACTGCGGTCGCTGCGGGCGAGCATCCAAGTGCTGGTCCCGCGCCAGCAGTCCGTCGTCGTCATCACCAGCGTCGAGCCGGGCGACGGCAAGTCGTTCGTCTCTGCGAACCTCGCTCTGGCGTGGGCGCGCGCCGGCAAGAAGGTCATCGTCGTCGGTGGAGACCTGCGTCGCCCCGACCTGAGCCGCTACTTCGGCGATGCCGCCGACGGCGAGGGATTGGCCGAACTGCTCGACAAGCAGGGGGTGGAAGGAGATCCGACTATCGACGACGTTGCCAGTCGGCTCAACGCGACGGACTACCCGGGGCTCCAGGTGCTGCCCTCGGGCGCGGAACCGATCGACCCCGCCGACCTGCTCGCGGGTCCCCGCCTCGCCCGGGTGTTCGGACATCTGCGGGACCTCGCCGACGTGGTCGTGATCGATTCGCCGCCCGCGATGGGGCTCGCCGATGCAGCGCTGCTCACGGCGCACAGCGACGGTGCGGTCGTGATCGCCTCGGTGCGCCGCACCGATCGGACGCTGCTGACCGAGGCCGTCGGCGGGCTGGAGGCCACCGGCGGCGTGGTGTTGGGTGTGGTGGTCAACCGCGGCACGCGCAAACTGCCCAAGACGTACGCCGTCTACTATCTGCAGCGCGGCGCCTCCCGCGGGCGCGACGACTCCGACGAGACCGAGCACGATCCCGACTCCGATGGTGAGGTGTTAATCCCCGAGCGCGACCGCATCCGTGAGGTCACGGTCCCTGAAGTGTCCGGGCGTCGAGCTCTCGGCGTCAGGCCGCAGGAGACGGCGTGACCACCACCACCACGCCCCGTGCGGAGGTGCTGCTGGTGTGCCGTGCCAATCAGTGCCGGTCCCCGTTCGCGCAGGCCATCGCCACACGATTGGGAGCCGCGCGCGGCATCCACTTCTCCTCCGCGGGGCTGCTGCCCGGCGGGAACTCCACGCCCGCCACCGGTCGCGCGGTCGCCCACAAGCTGGGCTTCGATCTCGAGCATCACCGCAGCAGACAGGTGGATGCCGCGCAGCTTGACCGCTACGACCTGATCCTCACGATGGGGCGCGACCAGGCCCGCGATCTGCTCATCGAGCGCGACGACATCTGGCCGCGCCTGTTCACATTGAAGCAGTTCACCCGCTGGGCTCCCGCTCATCCTCGTCCGCCCCGCACGACCGTTGGTGGGTGGCTCGACGCGGGACTGGACCGGCCGCGGCACACTGTCATCGGTGCTGACCCCGCCGACGACGTCGCCGACCCGATGGGATCACCGGCGCGTGCGTGGCGACGGATGGCGACCGAGCTCGACACCCACCTGCGCATCGTCGTCGATGCGCTCGCAACACCGACCCCGAGCAGTGCGCTGCCCCGAGATCAGAGCACGTCGAGCACGGCGCGCAGCTGACCCCACGAGTGCGACCAGTCGCGGGCTTCGGCGCGTGCGCGTGCCGCCCGCGCGAGACGGGCGCGGGCGGCGTGGTCGTCGGCGAGGTGGGCGATCGCCTCGGCAAGTGCTGCCGGATTGTCTGGCGGCACGAGGATGCCGGTATCGCCGAGCACCTCTGGAATGCCTCCGACACGACTGGCAATCACCGGCAGCCCGGTGGCCAGCGCCTCGCCGATGGTCAGACCGCTCGGCTCCCGCCATCGCGACGGTGCCACGAACACGTCCGCCGTTCGCAGCAGGTCGGGCAGCAGCGCCCGGTCGACGAACGGTTCGAAGACGACCGGCACCCGCAGATCGGCCGCCTGGCGGCGCAGGCCCTCTTCATAGCGGGAGAGCGCTGCGTCGCGGGCGAAGCCGTAGCTGCCGACGATGTGCACCTCGAGGTCGTCCCGATCCAGAAGGAGGGCGGCCTGCAGGAGCACGTCCGGACCCTTGTCGGCGATCGTACGTCCCACGAACAGCACCCGCAGGCGGTCACCGGGTGACGCGACGACCGGCGGGGTGAACTGCCGCGTATCGACCCCGTTATCGACGACCCGCACCCGCCCCGCGAGCATCGGCGGCAGACGGTCGGCTGTGACGTCGGCCAGGTCGGCGCTGACGCACACGATGGCCGCCGCCCCATCCAGAGAGCGGCGCGCCTCGGCCCGCGTGACCGTCCGCAGGATGTCATTGTGCGCATACAGCACCGTGCGGTGGGCGGTGCGCTCGAGCAGCCGCGGCAGGACGGGGGCGTTGTGAGCGATCACGACGGACGGGGGTACCGGTTCGAGCGCCGCCACCAGCGGCGCATACACGCGTGCGGCGTCCATGCGCGGCAGCCCGAGCCGCCCGGCGAGCACGTCGCGGGCGCGGGCGGCGCGCGACGGCGGCGCGGCGGCCAGGTATTCGATCGCGGATGCCGTCGAGTACCGCGGGCGGTAGGTGTCGGCATCCACGAGCACCTGGTGCGTGTAGCGCGGCGTCCGCTCATCGGCCGCGGCGCCCGCCAGCCCGTGCACGACGGTCGGGATCGCCGACCCGGTGCGGGGCGAGAAGTGGTCGCCCGGGGTGAGAGCGTGGGCGATCCGATCGGTCACGTCCGCACCCGGTCGGTGCGGCGGAACAGGGTCTGCACTGGGTGCGGTCTCCACGTCACACCGGTGGCGGCATCGCGCGCCTGCACGCCATAGCAGATGCCGGCGACGATCCACAGGATAGAGGACTGCCCGGCAACCCAGTACAGGTCGAACTGTGTCTGGGCGAGCCGGGCCACCACGATCGCCAGCCCGATGGTGCCATACACGGGGTTCATGCGCGCGAGCATCCAGATCGCGCCCCCGAACATCGCGAAGAACCCGATCAATCCGATGATGCCGACCGTCGTGAGGACCTCGAGCTCGGCGTTGGGTGGTTGGAAGCCGGAGTACCCGGTGTGCCCGGTGACCCACCACCGGTGGCCGACGCCGAACAGTGGAGACATCAGCCACACCTTGATCGAGTCCTCATACCAGGTGAGTCGTTGGGCGGACGAGTTGAACTGGTCGTCGGCGGCGAGTTGATCCCGCACTTCGGTGATGACGAACACTGCCACCGGGATGAGCATGAACCAGATGAGACGAGACCGCTTGCCGTTGTGGAACCGGGGCCGCAGCCCGATGATCAGCACCCCGATCCCGGTGCCGATCAGCGCCTGCCGGGACTGCGCTGCGAGCATGCCGACGCCGCAGAGGAGGAAGGCCGCGTACGCCCAATGCTGCTTCCACCCCAGCCACGGCGGGTTGGCGAAGACGATCAGCGCGGCGACGAGCAGGATGCCGCCGATCGAGTTCTTGTGCAGCATTCCGAGGTACACCGGACCGAAACCATTGGCGACGGCGCTCACCATCGTCGCCACCGCGATACCGACCCCGATCAGCGCATACGCGGACAGTGCGAGCCGCGCGCGGCCTTCGCGCCCGACGACGAAGCCGACCACCATGCTGCCGAGCACGAGAACGATCTCGTGCACCCACTCGATCACGTTGGCCGCGTAGGAGTTGAGGATCAGCTGCGGGGCGGTGAGGACGATGTAGGCGGCCCCGCACCACAGCAGGGGCTGCAACGTGACGGCCCCTTTGCCGCGGATCATGAGTAGAGCGACCAGTGTCGCTCCGCCGAGCACGAAGTCCGAAACGCTCATCGGACCGACTCGGTTCATGATCATCGTGGCCGGCACCGCCAGCACCGGCACGAGGCCCAGGTCGATGAACGCGACCGCGACGAGCAGAGCCACCAGCGCGACTGGCAGTGCGAAGTCGGGGGCCGCGACGGCGAGGGCACCGGAAACGGCTCCGAGCACGCAGAGAACGGCGATGCCGGCGACCAACCGTGCGGTCGTCGCGGGTCGCTGCGTCGTCAGATGTCCCCCCACAAGATCACATGGTAAGCCGTGCGCCGCGGTTGCCGGAGGGGTCGGCGGATTCCGCACAGCTATAGTTCGTGGAATGTCGGATGATTGCGCCGTGCGAATACTGCTGGTCACACATACCGCAGAGATCGGTGGGGCCGAGGCGGCGATGCTACGACTGCTGGATGCCGTGGACCGGGACCGGTTCGCGCTGTCGGTCGTCACCTTCGCCGAGGGCGCGCTCGTCGACGCGCTGCGCGTGCGCGGCGTCGAGGTGGAGGTGCTCGCCGCCGGCGCTGTCACGCGGGTCACGCGCGACGAAGCGGGTTCGGCAGCGAGCGTCGCGCGTCACGGCGTCGCGACGCTGCGGCTCGCGGGAGCCCTCCGCCGGCACGTCGTCGGCGTTCAGGCCGACCTCGTGGTCGCGAACTCGCTCAAGGCGGCCGTTGTCGTGTCGGTGGCGGCGTTCCTCTCCCGTCGCTCGTGGGTGTGGCACCTGCACGATCGTCTCGCGTCGGACTACTTGCCGGCTCCGGTCGTCGTTGTACTGCGCATGGTGGCGGTGGTCGGACCACGGGCAATCGTCGCGAACTCGCGCGCCACCGCCGCCACCGCAGGGCGCGGCGCGCGCCGCCGGGTGCGCGTGGCCTACCCCGGGTTGCCCGCCGCGGCGTTCCGAGGGGCGCTCGGGCGCCGCCGCGGCGCCGTCGGAATCGTGGGGCGCATCAGCGCGACCAAGGGGCAGCGCGAATTCCTCGAAGCCGCTGAGGCTGTGGCGCTGCGGCACCCGCGTATCCCCTTCCGCATCGTTGGCGCGGCGCTGTTCGAAGACGCCGCGGTCGAACAGGCGCTGCGGTCGGAGCTGGCCGCGTCGCCCATCGGAGACCGCGTCGAATTCACCGGCTGGGTCGACGACGTGCCGCGGCAGCTACGGCGCCTGCGTGTGCTCGTACACGCCTCGCCGGTGCCCGAGCCCTTCGGGCAGGTTGTGGTCGAGGCGATGGCGGCGGGGGTTCCGGTGATCGCGACGGACGCAGGCGGCGTGCCCGAGATCCTGGCGCCGAATGCCGCGAGCGACCCCATCGCCGACGGCGTGCGGCGCACCCATACCGGCATCCTCGTGCCACCCGGCGACCCGGGGGCCCTGGCGCGTGCGATCGAGTGGGTGCTGACCCATCCGCGTGAGGTGTCATACATGGTGGCGCGGGCGCGACAGGACGCGCAGTATCGCTTCACGATCGCGCAGACCGCGGTGGCGGTGCAGGAGGCATGGACGAATGCGGTGCGCGGCCGCGGCGCCCGGCGACCGTGTGAAATCCGATCACACGGCGGGACGACCGCACGGTAGTATCCAACACACGGCGTCTCGTGGGGAAGCGTCGTTGGGGAACGTCTGGGGGGACGATTCGTGACTCGTTCGCGTATGACCGGGGAATCTGGACCGGTATCCGGGGGAGAACGTAGGCACACAGCCGCGTGGTGGACGCTCGGGCCGATTGTGGCCGTCATCGCGGTGGTGGCGGTCGTGGGGTCGTCTATGTTCGCACCGCCGCCAGACGCCGAGTCCGCGGCACGTGCAGTGGACGTCGAGGAGATCGCCGATCCCGACGTGATTATCGCCGCCGATCCAGCCGGAGCGCGCAGCATCGGTGGCGAAACCGGCCAGGATATCGGAGCGACGTTCCCCGAATCTCAAAGCGGCCCCGGCGAGAAGGCCGAGGTCGCGCGGACCTTGTGGTGGACGTGGATCGCCCCGCGCACCGGGCCGATGCGCTTCTCAACCGTCGGAAGCGAGATCGATACGGCGATCACCGTGCACGCGCAGGCACCTTCGGGTCCCGTCGTCGCGGCGGGTACCGACGCCGGCGACCTCGACACGGCCGAGGCCGTCGCCGATGTCGACGAGGGCGAGACATATTACGTCGAGGTGACGTCCGAAGAGCCTGAGCCCGAGGCGGGTCTCGTCGTGCTGTCGTGGCAGCCGGTGGCCGCCGCGGTCGATCCCGGCGCAGAAGCTCCGGCGCCGCTGACCGCGTCGGAGATCCCCCTCGTGGGAACCACCGGCGAGAAGCCGCAATCCAAGGTCTGGTCGGCGGGTGGCTCGTGGTGGGCTGTGGTCGCTTCGACCGCGACCACGCCGGTCGGCACGTGGGTGTGGCGCTACGACGGCAGCCGCTGGGCCGCCGTGCATCAGGTGTCGGAGCGCACCGACGTGCGAGCCGATGTGCTGCCGGTCGGCGACGTCGTGCATATCGCACTGCACGGGCCGGTGACGACCCTCGTCTCGCTGCAGTACGACGCGGGGGCGGCATCATACCTGCCGTGGAGCGCACGGACGGCGGCGACGACCATCAGCCTGCCGGGCAGCGAGACGGCGACGATCGATATCGACAGCACGCAGCGCATGTGGCTCGCGACCGAGACGTCCTCGCAGATCCAGATGCGCTGGTCGGACGCCCCCTACACGACCTTTTCGGCGCCGATCAACGTCGCCAGCGGCATCACCGACGACGACATCGCCGTCGTCACCGCCCTTTCCGGGCGCATCGGAGTGATGTGGTCGAATCAGTCGACCCGCACGTTCGGCTTCCGCACGCACGTCGACGGTGCGAGCCCGGCGACGTGGACCGCCGACGAGCAGCCCGCCGCGGCATCCGGACTCTCGGTCGGCGGCGGAATGGCCGATGACCACGTCAACGTAGCGCTCGGCGCGGACGGCACGCTGTACGCCGCGGTGAAGACCTCGTACGACAGCTCCAGCCGCCCCGTCATCGCGTTGCTCGTGCGTCGCCCCGGGGGCACCTGGGATCCGCTGCGAGAGGTCGATCGGCAGGGAACACGTCCGATCGTGCTCGTCGACGACGCCACGCAGACGCTGCGCGTTCTCTACACCGCCAGTGAACTGCTCGACGACATCCTCGAGAAGACGACGACACTCGGCGCGCTGGATTTCACCGGGTCCGCAGATGTGGTCACGTCTCGCTCGACCAATAACATCACCGGCGCCAAGCGGAACGTCGCCGGTCAGACCCTCGTGCTCTCCAGCGGCACGTCGTCGACGGCGACGAAAGTGCTGGACTGGGTGCACCCCGGGGCGCCACGCGCGGACGACTCGACCGTCTCGACGACAGCAGGTCAAGCCGTCTCGGGGGCGCTCGATGTCGAGGGCACCATCGACGCGGTCGAGATCCTCACGCAGCCTGCATCGGGAGGCCTCGATGTCGACGGAACGAACTTCGCCTACCGCCCCGCGGACGGATTCGTGGGGGTGGATTCCTTCACCTTCCGGGTGCGAAGCGGCGACCTGTGGTCGCCGGCGGCCACCGTCTCCATCGTCGTCTCGGACGCCGAGGGGCTGCGCGGGGCCTGGAACTTCGACGAGGGCGTGGGCGCCATCATCAGTGACGCGTCGCTGTGGGGCAACGATGGCGCAGTGCAGGGAGGCGCGACCTGGATCGCGGGGACGGATGCCGGCGGCGCGCTGCGCCTGGACGGGCACTCCGGTCGCGTAGTCATCGCGCACAGCCCCGCGTTCGAGGCGCTCGACCAGCTGACCGTGTCGGCGTGGGTGAAGCCCGAGAAGGTGGGCACCCAATACGTCGTGAAGAAGGCCGACGGCGACGTCGTCGACGGGTTCGAGCTGAGCTTCGCCTCGACCGGGCGCGCCTACTTCCGACTGGATCACGCCACGTCGGGGAACGACTTCCGGTTGCAATCGCCGACGGCGCTGGCCGCCGACGGGCAGACGTGGTTCCACCTCGTGGGGACGTTCGACGGATCGGCCATGAAGCTCTACATCGACGGGGTGGAGGTCGCGTCGAAGGCGGGTCCGGACGATGTGTCCACGAACTCCCTGCCGCTGATGTTCGGCGCGCAGGAGAACCTCGACAATCCGCTGCAGGGCGCAATCGACGCCGTCCGCGTGTACGACCGGGCGCTGACCGCCGCTGACGTGGAGATCCTGCACGACGGGCAGGATCCCGGACCCGGGCCGGAGCCCGAGCCGGCACCCGAGCCCGCTCCCGAGCCGGGGGCTGTCGGACTCTGGCGGTTCGACGAGACATCCGGTGCCACCGCGTACGACTACTCCGGGCTGGGAAACGATGGCGTGACTTCCGGCGGCGTGCAACGCGTCGAGGGTGTGCGCGGTGACGCGCTTGACTTCGACGGTGTGACGGGACGCGTGACGGTAGCCGACGACGCGAGCCTGGACGTCTCGGGTGCGCTGACGGTTGCAGCGTGGGTGAGTGCCGAACGCGCCGGCACCCAGGGCATCGTGAAGAAATCCACGAACGGCGGCGTGGACGGGTTTGAGGTGTCGATCGCCACCAACGGGCGTCCGTTCTTCCGGGTCAACCAGGCCACGTCCGCAGACGCCTACCGCGTGAACGCACCGACCGCGCTGCCTACAGACGGCACCTGGGTACACCTCGTGGGCACCTATGACGGCGCCCAGTTGCGCTTCTATGTCGACGGCATGCTGATCGGCAGCACCACCGGGCCGGTCTCCATCGCCGCCAACAGCCTGCCGCTCATCATCGGCGACCAGCCCGGAGGTGGGTTCCCGTTCGCCGGCGGCCTCGACGACGCGCGCGTCTACGATCGCGCGCTGTCCGCCGCTGAGGTGACGTCGCTGTTCATCGGGGAGGTCGCCGCGCCGGACCCGGAGCCCACGCCCGAACCGACGCCTGAGCCGACACCGACGCCGAAGCCGACGCCTGAGCCGACACCCGACCCGGCTCCGACCCCGACTCCCAAGCCGGGCTCGGTGGGAGCATGGCGTTTCGATGAAGCGTCCGGTGCGACCGCGTTCGATGTGTCGGGGGAGGGCAATCACGGCCTCATTGCGGGATCCGTCGAGCGTGTATCTGATGGGGTCTCCGGCAGTGCGCTGGACTTCAGCGGCGGCAGCGTCGCGGTCGCCGACGATGCGACTCTCGACGTAGCGAACGCCTTGACGGTCTCGGCGTGGGTGCGGCCCGACCAGGTCGTCACCCAGAATGTCGTGAAGAAGTCCACCAACCACGGAATCGACGGGTTCGAGCTGTCGCTGGCGACGACGGGAAGGCCATTCTTTCGCGTGAATCAGGCGACCTCGGCCGACGCATATCGTGTGTCGGCGCCCGCCGCCACCGCCGCGGACGGCGCGACGTGGACGCACCTGGTCGGTACTTACGACGGCGCCGAGCTTCGGCTGTACGTTGACGGAGTGCTCGTCGCGACAGCGGCGGGGCCGGCGGTCATCGCGCAGAACGACCTCGCGCTGACAATCGGAGACCAGCCGGGTGGCGGCTTCGCGTTCGCGGGGACGATCGACGACGTGCGCGTGCTCGATCGTGCGCTCGCGGCGGGTGAGGTTGCCGCGCTCTTCGCCGGTGAGTCGACTCCGCCGGAGCCTGAGCCGGCTCCCACGCCCGCGCCGGCTCCCACGCCCGCGCCGGAGTTCACGCCCGCGCCGGAGCTCACGCCCGCGCCGGAGCCGACGCCCGAACCCGAACCCGAACCGGAACCGGAACCGGAACCGGCTCAGCTGGTACCGGCCGGGT
Organism: Microbacterium aurum; assembly: GCF_016907815.1. Classification (NCBI taxonomy): domain Bacteria; kingdom Bacillati; phylum Actinomycetota; class Actinomycetes; order Micrococcales; family Microbacteriaceae; genus Microbacterium; species Microbacterium aurum. Next base: position 3,286,138 of record NZ_JAFBCQ010000001.1, on the reverse strand, counting down.
CCAGCGGTCGCTGGTGGTTCGATGCAGTGAGCGGAACGACCGTCGCCGACGACTCCGGCAACGGCAACGTCGGCACGCTCATCGGAGGAGCGACGACGACGGCGGGGGTGCGCGGGAATGCGTTGCGGCTGGATGGGGTCGACGATCGCGTGAGCGTCGCCGACAGCGCCGCACTAGACCTGGCCGGGCCGTTCAGCCTCTCCGTGTGGGTGCGTCCCGATCGCGTGGCAACGCAGTCGCTCATGAAGAAGGCGACCAACGGTGGTGCCGGGGGGTACGAGATCTCCCTCGCCGCGAGCGGTAAAGCATTCCTCAGGGTGAACCAGGCGACCTCCGGTGACCAGTACCGGGTCAACAGCACAACGTCGTATCCGGCGGATGGTTCTACCTGGGTACACCTGGTCGGCACGTTCGACGGGCAGACCCTTCGTCTTTACGTTAACGGCTCGCTCGAGGCCGAGAAGGCCGCTGCAGTGACTGTCGCAGTCAACGACCTGTCGCTGGCGATCGGAGCGCAACCTGATGGCGTGCATCCGCTGCGGGGTGCGATCGACGAAGCGAGTGTCTACCCGAGGGTGCTCACCTCGGTCGAGGTGGCGGCGTTGGCTGCGAGCGTCGGATGACGGCCCTGACCGATCGTCCCGCGATGAACGCTCCGGGCGCCCTGACGCTCCCTCTCGCGACGCGGATCCTCGACGTGGGCGTCGTCGACGGAGACACGGCACGACGGCTCGCAGATGGGGGGTGGTGCCGCTACATCGGCCTCGTCCCGGCGCACGCTCTGCACACCGTACGCACGGTTGCCGGCGAGACCGCGTCGAAGTTCCACCCGATCAGCGACGACCTCGACCTCGCCGCGGCCTCCGCTGATCTGCTCATCCTCCGGGGGTCGATCGTGCGGGTGCTGTGGTCTCTGCAGCACCTTGCGGCCTTTCGCTGGGTGGCCGTGGACGCGAACATGACCGAGGGGCGCGCGGCGGCCGAGATCGCGCGCCGACGGGGGAGGTTGCGCCGGATCGGCGCGACATCGCAGTGGGGCGGCTCGTTCGTGCTGTACGAACTCACGAACTCGGCGCCGCGTCGCACACGCATCCATTTCTCACCGGAGTGGGGTGTCGAGGGGCTGGCCGCCCGATTGCGGGATGCCGGCATCGAGTACGCCGTGTTGCGCTGGTTCGAAGAGCTCCCGCATATCGCGCCAGGGGAGGACCTCGACATTCTGGTGCGTGACGCCGACGTGGAGGCGTTCCGCACGCTCGTCGAGACCGAGCCGGGGACGATCCCGATCGATCTCTACAGCGAGAGCGGGCTGGACGGGTCCGACTTCCGTGGCGCCGCCTACTACGTGCCGTCGCTGGCCCGTCAGATCCTCGGCCGTGCGGTCGTGCACCGTAGCGGTATGCGCGTGCCCGCGCCCGACGATCACCTGCACTCGTTGGCCTACCACGCGCTGTTCCACAAGGGCGCCGAGTCCGGGTTGCCCACCGCGATGCAGGTGCCGGTGGCAGGGCCGGCGGAGCACGACTACCCCGACGCCATAGCTGAGGCCGCCCGCGTGGCAGGGCGGGCGGTGCCCTCCGATATGGAGGGACTCGACGATTACCTCGCTGCTCAGGGGTGGCGCCCTCCGCTGGATGCGATGCGCCGCCTGGCTGGCGATAACCCCTGGCTGCGCGCACGCATCGGCGCGAACCGGGGCGCGGACTCGGCACCTGAGGCCGCCGTCTTCCTCGTGCGCGAACGCACCCTCGAAGACATCGACCCGGAGGAGATCAACGCCCAACTCGAGGCGCTCGGCTTCGACATCGTCGCCACCGAGGTCTTGAACACCTCCGCCCGCGAACGCGCCGTGTGCGGCATCCGCGGAGGAAACTGGTCTGCCGGGCCGTACCCGGTCAGCGGCGGCGACCCGGCCCTCGTGATCGTCGCCGTGCACTACAGCCCCGAACCCGTCGAGCCCGCCTGGCGGGACCGCTACGCGCACCTCACCAACGCCGACACGCTGGCGGCGAAGCTGGCCGTGCGCGCGCTGGTAGAACGGCGCGTCTCTCCATCCGAGGCCTACAACCCGATGCACTCGGCCGATGATCCCCACGAGGCGTGGGAGTATCTCGAGGCCATCGACGAGCACCTCGCTCTGCGCATGCGTGACGCGGTCGCCGCGCGACTGGCGCGTCAGCAGGCTCCGCGTGACACGGTCCGCACACTCAGTCGCGGCCGACGCGCGCGGGTGGACGTCGTCCGCACTGATCGTGGGTTTGCGGTGCGCAAGACGTTCACCGATGCGGGGCGGCGGCATCTGGCCCGCGAGCTCGCGGCACTGTCTGCCCTTGCACCGCTGGCCACGATCCCCCCGCTGCTCGCTCGAGGACGCGACTGGTTCGAGATTCCGTACTACGACGACGCGCTGGCCACCCGCCGCGCGACGCTGCTGCCGCTGCGGGTCGTGCGACAGATGGTCGCCGCTCTCGCCGACGTGCACGATCGTGGATTCGATCTGGTGGATGCAAAGCCGGACAACTTCGTGTGGGACAGCACGGGGGGCCTGCGGCTGGTGGATCTCGAGTTCGCTTACGACGGCGACGCGTCGCCTGGCGGGTTCGCCGGTGGTCCGGTATTTCACGCGCCCGACCCGAACCGCTATCCCGACCTGCCGGTGGGTGACTCGTCCTACGCGGTGCGGTGGCTCCCGCACACCGGCATGCCCGCCGGTGTGCTGCTGCACGGGTCACTGGTGGTGCAGCACGCACGACGCGTCGCCTTTCGTCTCACCCGCGCTGTCGTGGCTCCCGATGCGGTGCCGCGTGCCGCGGTGCGTCGCCTGCGGGGAGTCGCGCGCTCGGCTCGGGCGACCGTGCGCGATGCGCTGCTCGCCGCCGCCGCCGCGCGCGCGGCCACCGCATCACAGGCTGCACGCGCCTTCGCGGCGTCCGATGAGAGGGCGAGCGCATGACCGAGCGGGTGCCGACGGTGACAGTGATCGTGCCGGTCTTCAACGATGTCGACCGGCTGCGCACGTGTTTGGCGCGCATCGCCGCGCAGGACTATGCGGGACTCACGACGGTCATCGTCGTCGACAACAGGTCGTCGATCGACCTGAGACCCGCACTGCCCGCGGGCGATGACCGGTTTCGGCTCATTCGGGAGGAGCAGCGGGGGTCGTACGCCGCGCGCAACGCGGCGCTGCCCCTCGTCGACACCGACTACATCGCCTTCACCGACGCGGACTGCCGGCCGCAACCCGCGTGGTTGAGCGCCGCGATCGGTCGGCTGCGTGCCGTCGACCTGCCCGACGCGGTCGGCGGCGACATCCACCTCGTGTTCGAGCGCAGCGACGACCCGACCACGGGTCCGGAACTGTACGAATCGGCGCACGAGTTCGATCAGCGGCAATTCGTGGAGTCGCTCGGATTTGCGGCGACGGCGAACCTCGTCGTTACCCGCGACATCCTCGACCGTGTCGGGCCCTTCAACGCCGACCTGCAGTCCGGGGGCGACGACGACTGGGGCCACCGACTGCACGCCGCCGGCGGGCGCATGGTCTATTGTGCCGACGCCGTCGTCGACCATCCCGCGCGCTCGACCTGGCCCGAGTTGACCAAGAAGGCCGTGCGCGTGGCCGAAGGTATGGCCGGTCTGACGCAGGGCCAAGCGCCGGCAGAGGACCTGCGGTATCTCTACCGGGAGGCGCGGCTAGGTGCGGCGACCTGGATCTCGATCTGGCGGCGGGAGCGGCCCGACTCCGCGGGTGCGAAGGTGCGCTACGCGGCCGCGCTGTCGTGGGTCTCGCTGCTGCGGTGCACGGTGCGCGTACGTCAGCGGTGGATGCCGCGCAAGGCGATCTGATCCACATCGTCCAGGTGTGCGCGCCGCCACCCCCATGACCAGCCGACCCGCCACACCGCGTTCGCGATGCGTGAGGGGACGGTGGTGCGCGGCGGAGAGGCCTCGACGATGGCGGCCTCGGGAGCCGGAGGCCGGCCCGGCGGCGGAGCGAGCGCGATGCCGGATTGTGCGGCCTCGGCGATGACGCCTGCGTAGCGGTGGCGCAGTCGACGCGCGCCCACGCCGTATGCCCGCGCCTGCCGCACGACCGCCCGCAGTCCCGTGCGCTGACGCACGTGCAGGAGCATGCAGGGCTCGTACGTGAGGGCGAAGCCGGCCAGCTGTGCGCGTAGGCAGAAGTCGTCGTCTTCTGCGGCCAGCGCCGATTCATCGAACCCGTCGATGGCGGTGAACACCGTCCGGTGCATCGCCATGTTCCCGGCTCCGGCGGTGAGGAAACCCGGCAGGAACCCGACGGCGCTCAGCGAGTCCAACTGCGGCGACCACGAGACGGTGAAAGCGCCGGTGCGCAAACGGTCACGCGCGAATCGTCCGGCGACGAAGCGGCTTTTCGACAGCGCGTCAGCGACCGCGGCCACCCAGCCGTCGCCCACGATGTCGTCGGCATCGCAGAAAGCGATCCACTCTCCCCGCGCGGCGGCGACCCCGATGTTGCGGGCCGCCGCCGGTCCGCGCCGGCGTGATGCGTCGACGAGTCGAATGTCGTGGTGCTCTCTGGCCCATTCCGCGACGAGTTCGCGTGTGCCGTCGGTGGATCCGTTATCGGCGACGATGATCTCCCACCCGAACGTCGGTCGCTGCGCGATGAGCGCCGACAGTTGCTCGGGGAGTGTCTCGGCGGCGGCGTACGCTGCGATGACGACGCTGAGTCTCAAGGGCGGGGGCGTGGTCATCGCCGCAGGCGCTCCCACGCGATCGATCGGATTCTCTGCCCCCGCTGCAACAGATCGCTCATGGTGACCGCGGTGAGTCCCGAGCTGCTCAACCGGGTCAGCAGGTGGTCGAGCACGCCGGCACGGTCGAAGCGCGGCGGCGCTTCGCCCGGCGCGAGCCGGTCTGCCCGATCATCGTGCAGCAGCAGCACGCCACCTGGATGCACGCCGTGCCACGCACGCGCCGCGATGCGCTCTTCCGGGTCGTCGACCCAGTCCATCGCGTCCGCCGACCAGACGGCGACTTCCAACCCCAGTCGGTCGATGGCTCGCGCCTGGGCGAACGTATGTTGGCCGTACGGCGGTCGGTAGAGCGCAAGCGGTGTGCCGCCGAGGGGCTCGATGTCGTCGCGCGCCCGCGCGACCCGGGCGCGCGCTTCGCTCGTCGACATCGTGAGCAGTGACGTGTGGTCGGCACCGTGCAAGCCGAGTTCGTGCCCATCGGCCACGATGCGCCGGATGATGTCCGGGTTCGCACGCGCCGGCTCGGCCAGGACGAAGAACGTCGCGGTAGCGTGATGCGCGGCGAGCACATCGAGGATTCGCGGGGTATGCAACGGATGCGGTCCGTCGTCGTAGGTGAGCGCGAACTGCGTCGACGACGTGTCGACGCAGAACGTTCCCAGCGATCGCCAGGCCGCGGCCGGCACCACGTTCCGGAGTACGCCGCCGTACCGTCGCGGCGTCAACGGGTCGCCGTCGATCTGCCGGCGCCGCACTATCCGACCGGGCCGGGCCTTCACCGCGCCCCCCGCCGGATGCCCGCAAACCGTGCGCGCATGCGCTGCGCCCAGGGCCGGGCACGCAACAGCACGCGGGACGCACCGTGCGCGGCCAACAGCACGCTCACCATCTCGCGACGGTCCGGGTACAGCGCGGTCGCATCGACATACCGAGGGTGCATACACGGGTCAAACGTCGTGATTGTGGCATCCGCCATCAGACGCTGCTGTTCGAGAACCCGGCCGAGCACACCGGGACTGAACGCGGCGAAGCGCTCGTCGTAGGCGTCCATCGTCCCGAACGCGTGACCGTCGATAACGAGAACGAGTGACGTAAAGATGACGTACTCGGCGGAGCGCAGCGTCAAGACTCTGAAATCTCCGGACGCCCCGAACTGCGCAATGAAGTCCAAAAACCACGCGAGTTCGGCCGGCTTCTTGCGCTGGGCCGTTCTACGCTCGCCTTTCCATCCCGCTGCTTCGAGATCGAGGAGTGTCTCGAGCGCGGCCATATCGCTGCCGTGGTCGGTGAACTCCAGCGGCCCGACCTCGCGCTCCAGTCCGCTTCTCAGGCGACGCAGACGCTTGCGACGTGCGCTGCTGAGATGCTCGGGTGCGTGCACGGGTGATGTGGCGTCGGCGAACGCGCGGGCGAACCGTGACCGTTCCTGCACCGGGACGCCGACGCGCGCGCACTCGCTCCGCAGCGTCGCTGACACGGGGCCGTCCGCCGGTAGCAGAGTGAGTTCGACGAGACCGGGCAGGCGCGACGCACGCGACGACAAATGGGCGAGCGTCGCGGCGATGGCGCGCTGCGGCGAGGCGGCGTCGATCAGCGGCACGCACAGTGACGCGCGGCGACCGAGGTACGCACCGGCGGTGCTCGCATAGCGCAGGGGTGTCTTCGCGAATCGCCCCAGCGCCGACAGCGGTGTGACCGCGATCCACTCATCGCCGTCCTCAACGATGACGAGCCTGATGTCGTCGAGTCCGTCCAGCATCCGATGCGCTGTCAGCAGGTAGCGCGGGTCAAGAAACGGGTTCGGTTCGAGCGCGCGCCGGCTCAGGTTCTGCCAGCGTTCCCTGTCGACCTCGGTGACGTCGCGCAGCGCGAGAGTGCGCGCACGCGTGGCGCCGGCCTCATCGGGCGACATGGACGTCGCGTTCGTCGCGTCGGCGGGCCACGAACGCCGCCGGGAATCCGGCGACGAGACCTCCCAGCTCGGCCACCGCGCGGGTCAGCGTCAACGCCGACCGTGCTCGCTGTCGCACTGTGCGGGGTTCGCCGTCCAGTTTGCGGGCGCGCATGTGGCTGGCAGCGAGCCACAGGTACTGCCGCTGCTCGTGCACCGTCGCTCGGGCGTAGTAACGCACGATCGGGTCACGCCAGCCGAACACCCGAACGAGCATCACGACATGGTTGCGGCGCAGATAATAGAGGTAGCGGCGATCGAACCTCTTGCCGCCGATGCCGTAGGGCGCGGCGACGTGGTGCACAAGCGCGTCGGGCTGGTACACAAGACGGCCGCCGGCGTTCTTCAGTCGCAGCGAGATATCGGACTCCTCGCACAAGCACGTGCCCGGATAGTTACCGTGGATGCCTCCGATCGCATCGAGCGCGGAGCGCCGGAACGACATGTTCGCCCCCAGCAGGTGATCGACCTCGATCACCCGCCCGGTGTGCGCGGCGAAGTTTCCGGTCAACCGGCCATCGGCTAGCAGGCGACCCACATCGCCGAGGCCACGCGTTTCCTCACCCTCGATGTCGTTGAGGGCGCGGCCGCCCACCCCGACGACCGAGGGGTCGTCGTAGGGCACGACGAGATGATCGAGCCAGTCCGGTTCGGCGAAGGCGTCATCATCGACGAATGCGATGATGTCGCCGCTCGTCGCAGTGAAGCCGATCTGTCGTGACTCCGCCGTCGTTCCCCGACCCAGTTCGTTGCGCAGCAGGCACACCTGCGGGAACTCCTCGCGCACGAGACGGACGGTGAGGTCGTTCGGTGAAGCGTCGACCACGAGGATCTCGTCGGCAGGACGGTGCAGCTCGTGCAACCGCGTCAGACACGTGCGCACGTGGTCCGGACGGTTGTAGGTGACGACGACGACGCTGACGGTGACCATCAGAACCCTCCGGCGGTGTCGGGCACCGACGACAGGCGGTACCAGTCGCGACGACGCAGGGGCGAAGTCAGCACGGTGCGCCACGGGCGGCTCTGCCGGCGCGCCCACTGCTCGTACACGCGGGGCTTCGAATAGTCCGACGCGTGCCCCGACCAGCCGAACTTGCGGCGGATGGTGTCGTGGTCGCGCACCCACGAATAGTGCAGCACTGCAGACTCCTGCCGGACGACCTCGTGCACGAGCGTCTCGTGGTGGTGGGCCGGGTCGGTGTTCCACGGGCGCAGATCGACCCGATAGAGAGGTGCGTCCGCCTGCCGGGACTGCACAAGGCGCGACCCGGCGCGCACCGCGAGCGGTCCAGGGTACGACGCGACGGGACGCCAATAGCGGCTGCTCGCCTCGAGAAAGCGCCCCGGCGCGACACGGGAGTACAGCCAGCGCGACGGGTAGTGCAGCGCTGATGCCCCGGTGGCTTCGGCGCGACCGAGCGAGCGGAAGAACTGCGCGGCATCGAGCATCACTTCGTCGGTGTCGAGCTGGAGCACCCAGTCGGCCCCCTCGGATGCCGCTTGCAGCGCCTGCTGACGCTGATGAGTGTCGTTGTCGAGCGGATCATGCTCCAGGCGGGAGTATCGTCCCGGCATCTGCACGCACTTGCCGTCGGTGTCGAGGGCCTCGACGATCGCGAGGCACTCCTCCACCGGCAGCGGCGTACCCGTCCACGATGTGGCGGTCTCGTCGTAGGACAGCACGATCCGGTCGACCCGGTCGTAGTAGGCGCCGACGCTCTCGGCAAGGAACGCGGGATCCGCGAGCAAGACGTAGGCCGAGGTGCGCATCAGATGTAGTCCGCGAACTCGCGCTCGTTCTTCTGGAACACCAGTGTCCCGAGGAGCAGCACCAACGGCGCCGACACACACAGCGCCACGATCTGCCAAGTGGCGGGAGCTGGAGTCTCCAGCACCGACCAGCGGAACACCTCCAGGAACCAGGTGACGGGGTTTGCCTCGAACAGCCAGCGCAGGTTGTCCGGAACCGCCGCCAGTGAGTAGGCCAGAGGGCTGGCGTACATGACGATCTGCATGAACCAGGGCAGCACGTAGCCGACGTCGCGGTACTTGACCATATACGCCGCCGCGGCCAGGCCGATGCCCAGGCCCAACATGAGGATCAGCAGGATCCACACCGGCAGCAGCAGAACCTCCCAGCCGGGGGAGATGCCGAAGACGAACAGCAACACCACGAGAAGGCTGAAGGCGACGACGAAGTCGACCACGATCGACGCCAGGCTCGAGATCGGCACGAGCATGCGGGGAAAGAACACTTTCTGTACGAGCGCCTGATTGCCGACCATTGACGACGCCGCCCTGCCGAGCGCGCCGTTGAAGAGGTTCCAAGCGAGGGTTCCGGCCAAGGCGAAGACGAACGTGGGCGTACCGTCGGTGGGTAGACCAGCGATGACGCCGAACACGATCGTGAAGATGCCCGCCGTGACCAGCGGCTGCAGGATCACCCAGGTGATGCCGAAGACGGTCTGCCGGTAACGAACGATGATGTCGCGCTGTGCCAGGCGCACGGCGACCTCGCGCGCATTCCAGATCTCGCGCCACGGTGGCAGGTTCAGCCGGCCGGGAGGAGTGATGACGGTCCGCTCGACGGAGTGCGACATGTCAGCTCCTTCCTTCATATGCGAAGTCCGCGAAGACGAGGCCCTTCTCGGTGCCCGACGACTCGGTGAACTCGGGGTAGGGCAGGTCGGGCAGTACTTCGAACCGCCATGCCCCCTCCCACGCATCCAGGACACCGGCTTGGCAGACGTACACGTCGACGGTGTACTGACCGGGTTTGAGCCACAAGTTGCGGATCACGAGGCGGCCAGTCTGTGCCTCCTCGGGATCGAACCAGGTGCCCACCAGGCGCGAATCGCATTGGGAGATGACCGATCCCTGGTCGTTGTTAATGTGCATCGACACGAAGTAGGCACCGATCAGGTTCTTTCCGCGAGGGGCGGTGAAGTCCACCACGACGTCCTCTCCGGACTTCACGAACTCGTCTTCCATCCACACGCGGTCTAGCCGCACCCGTCCGTTACCCGGCCGCTTCGTGGCGTCGCTCTGCGCCGCCGCGAAGCTCTCGAAGCTGTCCCGGTAGGCCTCGAGCGTACCGTCGACGGTCCCCGAGTACACGAGCTTGCCCCGATCCAGGAGCATCGCCGACGAGCACAGGGCCTGCACCGTCTGCAACTGATGGCTGACGTACAGCACGGTGCGGCCGCCGGACGCCGCTTCGCGCATCTTCGCGATCGAACGGCGCTGGAACTCGGCGTCGCCGACGGCGAGCACCTCGTCGATCGCGAGGATTTCGGTGTCCAGGTGCGCGGCAACCGAAAACGCCAGCCGCACGTACATGCCGGACGAGTACCGCTTCACCGGCGTGGCCAGGAACTTCTCAATGCCCGAGAAGTCGACGATCTCGTCGTAGCGCTTGAGGATCTCCTTGCGTGTCATGCCGAGGATCGCGCCGTTGAGAAAGATATTCTCCTTGCCGGTGAGCTCGGGGTGAAACCCGGTGCCCACTTCCAGCAGTGAGCCAATGCGCCCGTTCATCTCGATCCGGCCACGCGAAGGCGATGTCACCCGAGTGAGCAGCTTCAGCAACGTGGATTTGCCGGCGCCGTTGCGGCCGACAATCCCCACCGCTTGCCCACGCGGAATCTCGAAGCTTACGGCGTCGAGCGCGTCGAACAGCGTGTACTTCATCCGCCCGGTCGACCGCAACCATTGGAAGGCCGCTTGCGCGGCCGTCGACGGTCGTTCGCCCGTCGCACCGAGCCGGTACGTCTTCCCCAAATCGGCAACACGAATCGCCGAATCATCCCCAGAAATCACAGTGGTTCCTCCCCCAAAGCCCACAGGATGGTCCAAACATACAGGTTTCGGTGGTTTTGCGGGGAACTATCCAATCTCAGCGGCCCACGGCGACCCGGTTCCACACGTCGGCGTGCGCTCGCGCACTGCGCTCCCAGGTGAATTCGCGCGCTCTTTCGCGGCCGCGCGCGGCCATCGCCGCCACGGCAGGTTCCCCGGACGTCGCGAACACGATCCCTTCCGCGATCGCCGAGGGCACAGGATCGACCAGTACCCCACCCTCACCGACGACCTCGACCAGCGAGCTCGTCCGCGCGGCGACGACCGGCACCCCCACCGCCATACCCTCCAGAGCGGGGAGCCCGAACCCTTCGTACAGCGAGGGCACCGTGACGGTGGCAGCTCCCGCGAGCAGACCTGTGAGAACTTCGTCATCGAGACGGCCGACCAGACGGGTGCGCGGCAGCGCGCGGAACAGGTCGGTGCGCCGCGGATGGGGTGGGCCCGCGAGGACGAGCGTCAGGTCGGGACGCGCCGAGGCGACCCGCTCCCACGCCGCGGCTAGCGCCGCGAGGTTCTTGCGCTGCGACGCGCCACCGGCGTGGACGACGTACGGATCCTCGATCCCCACAGCAGCGAGCCGCTGCGGGGAGAGGGCGGTGGCTGTGAAGAATCGCGCGTCGACGCCGTTGTGTATCGCGTGCACGTTGTCGATGCCCAGGAACTCCGACACGTCGTCGGCGGAGAACTGCGACGGCGCGATGACGGCCGCCGCTGCGCGCAGTTCGCGGGCGGCGAACGGCTCGGGTGACGACTCGTCGTCGAAGCGCCACGCGACGGTGTCGTGGATGGTGATGACCTCGGGGACCCTCGCCGGCGGCATGCCCAACCCCATCCGGTGAACGACGTCGGCGCCGCGGTACAACGCGGCGCCGGCGAGCGCGCGGGGGACGTGCGGTGCTCGGGTCAGTACCCAAGCTGGCAGGCGGGTGGTACCGGCCAGGTCGGAGCGCAGCGACCGGGCGATCTCGCGCGAGACGGTGTCGGCGGCCGACAGCACGCCGGGTGCACGGCGAACGATCTCCTCTTCGTAGACCTGCTGACCCATCGGCGCGCTGGTGGCTATGGTGGCGAATGTGATGTGAATGGTCTCGTCCTCCGAACCCGAGGTGGGCGTGTCGATGCGAGCGTAGCGAGAGAAGGTCGTGTGGCCCAGGTCGCCCTGATTGCGAGTTCATTCCATCCGCGTGTCGGAGGGGTCGAAGAACACGTCCGACACACCGCTCGCGCCCTTCGCGCGCGCGGCATCAGCGTCGTCATCTGGACGGTCGATCGGGGCGACCCCGTGCCGGCGGTTGTCGACGGCGTGCCGGTGCGAGTGCTGCCCTGCCCGCTGCCGGCTCGCAATGCGCGTTCGCTGGCCTCGTTCGCGCGGCGGGCGCCGGCGGCGTTTACGCGATGGTTGCGCGCGGCGCGGGCGGACCGTCCTGGCATCCTGCACGTGCACTGCTTCGGACCCAACGGTGTGTGGGCGCTGGCGTTGGCGCGCGTACTGCGTCTTCCCCTGGTCGTCACCGCCCATGGAGAGACGTTCGGTGACGCCGACGGCGTCTTCGCCACTTCGGCGCTGCTGCGACGCAGTCTGCGGGCCGCGCTGCAACGCGCCGACGCAGTGACAGCGTGCTCCCGTTTCACTGCGCGTGACCTCGAGGAGCGTTTCGAGCTCGCGCCGGATCGCGCCGAGGTGATCATGAACGGCGTGGACCTCGACGAGCCGGCGGGAACGGCGCCCTCGCTGCCCGGGCGCTACGTGCTCGCCCTCGGGCGGGTCGTGCACACCAAGGGGTTCGACCTGCTGCTGCGCGCGTTCGCGCAGGCACGGCTGCCCGACGACGTCTCGGTTGTCATCGGCGGGGACGGACCGGAGCGCCCCGCGCTGGAAGCGCTGGCGGACGAGCAGGGTCTGGTCGGCCGCGTCCTGTTCACCGGAAGGCTCGATCGAGGAGCTGTCGTGCGCGCGGCGGCCGCGTCTGCGGCGCTGGCCGTGCCCAGTCGCGTCGAGCCGTTCGGCATCGTTCTGCTCGAAGGATGGCGGGCCGGTGTGCCCGTGATCGCGACCTCGCATGGCGGGCCTCCGGAGCTCATCAACGACGGCACCGACGGGTGGCTCGTCGATCCCGGTGACACGGTCGCGTTCGCCGCGGCGCTCGAGCGGATCTTCGACGTGCCCGAGGTCTCGGCCCGCATCGCTGCAGCGGGGCGGGATCGCGTCACTGCGTTCACGTGGGACCGCATCGCCGCCGAGTATGCCACGGTCTACGAGCGGGCGCGGGTCAGGCGGGCGCGGGGATGACGGCGCCGGAGAGCGTGCTGGTGAGCGTCATCGTCGCGACCAATCGCGCTGGAGAGTTTCTCGACGAGGCGATCGGCTCGCTCGCCGCGCAGAGCGAGACCCGCTACGAGCTGATCGTCGTCGACGATGGTTCTCCCGATCCCACTGCTGTGCGCCAAGCGGCGGCCGCAGTCGGTGGCGCGGTCGTGCTACGTCAGGCACCCGGGGGGCCGGCCGCCGCGCGAAACGCCGGTGTCCGCCGCGCCCGAGGACGGTGGCTCGCGTTCCTTGACGACGACGACCGGTGGCACCCCGACCGCCTCGCCGCGCAGCTGGCGCGGTTCGATGCGGACGCGGCCGCCGTCGCCGGATACTGCGGCATGCGGACCATCGACGCTCGAGGCGAGGTGCTCATCGACGCCGACCAGGTCGCCGTCGACGACGAGGCGGACATCGCCCGTCGACGCACGGGCATCATTTTGCCGAACCTCATGGTGCGCACCGACGTGTTCACGGAAGTCGGAGGGTTTGATCCCGCGCTACGGCTGGCCGAAGACCTCGATTTGCTACTGCGCGTCGCGCAGCGCGGGCCGGTCGTATTCGAGCCGCGTCCCCTCGTGGACTACCGCACCCACGGCGACAACGTCACGCGGCGCTTCCGTTCGCTCGTCGACGCGATCGGCGGCGTCTTGCGACGTCATCGCGCTGCGGCCGAGACTCGCGGCGAAACCGCGCTCGTGGCGGCGTTCGACGAGAGCCTGCGCAAGAACGACCGCTACGCGTGGTGGGCAGCGGGTCGTGCCGCCCGCGCCTCGTGGGCCGAGCGCCATCCCGCCACGGCCGTGGGCCACTTGTGCTGGGCGCTGCGTACCGCGCCGGCCGGGCTGCTGGACGGGCTGCGTCGCCGGGTGCGTGCACAGACCCCTACTATGGGCGCTGAGCGGGGGCTCATAGACGGGGGACTCTCATGAGAGTGTTGCGAATCGCGCACCACGGTGTCGTATCGGCGTGGCGCGAACGGGAACGGGCGCTTCGGGCGCGCGGACTGGACGTGCGGCTACTTTCGGCGCAGCGCTGGAACGAGGGTGGGCGCGCCCTGGCGCTGCGATCCGACGGCGACACTTTCGTCACGGGTGCCGGCACGCTCGGATCCCACCCGAATGCGTTTGTGTATTCCCCGCGGCGCATATGGCGGGCGCTCGGATCGTGCCCCGACATCGTCGACTTGCATGAGGAGCCATTCGCGCTCGCCACGGCCGAGATTCTTCTGATGCGGTTGCTGCGTCGGCGACGGGCGCCTTACGTGGTGTACTCGGCGCAAAATATCGACAAGCGCTACCCCATCCCGTTCCGCTGGTTCGAGCGCTGGGCGCTGCGCGGGGCGGCCGCCGCCTACGTCTGCAACCGGGAGGCGGGCGAGATACTCATGCGCAAAGGGCTTTCCGGCCCCGTGCGGCTGATCCCGCTGGGGGTGGACACGGGGGTCTTCGCGCCCGCCGACCGCCCGCCGCCCGCCGCCGCGCTCACCGTCGGCTACGTAGGCCGCCTCGACGCCCACAAGGGCGTTGACGTGCTGCTGCACGCGGCGGCGTTGCGGACCACGTGGCAGGTGGAGATCACCGGTGACGGGCCGCGACGCACCGAACTGGTCGCCCTCGCCGCCGCGCTCGGGATCAGCGACCGGGTGCGTTTTCTCGGCTTCGCGGCGGGCGACGCCCTCGCCGGGCACTATCGCCGCCTCGACGTGCTGGCGGTTCCGTCCCTTCCACGCCCAGGATGGCTAGAGCAATTCTGCCGCGTCGCGGTCGAGGCGATGGCCTCCGGCGTACCGGTGGTGGGCAGTCGCTCGGGCGCGATCCCCGACGTCGTTGCCGACGCCGGCATCCTGGTGGCCCCGGGCGACGCGACCGCGTTGGCGGTCGCGGTCGACGAAGCCGGCGCCCCCGAGCGCTGGGCGCAGCTGCGCGCCCGCGGGCTGACACGTGCAGAGCGGTACACCTGGCAAAGCGTCGCCGAGATGCAGCACGCGCTCTACGACGAGATCCTGCCGGCGCGCAGCGCCGGAGCGCGACAGCGCCCACAGGTCGTCGCCGTCGCGTACGGCGACCCCGCCCTGCTGGAGGGCGCGCTGGAGGCGCTCGGCGAAGGGTTCGAGACGACGATCGTCGACAACTCCTCGTCGATGACGACCTCCCAGATGGCCGAGCGCCACGGCATCCATTACATCGACCCCGGCGCAAATCTCGGATTCGGCGCCGGGGTCAACGTCGCGCTGCGCTCACTGCGGGAACGGGGGCGCGAGGCCGACGATGTCCTGCTGCTGAACCCCGATGCCCGCATAGCGGGCATCGAGGTCGACCGCATGCACGAGAAGCTACACTCACGCCGCGACCTCGCCGCGGTGGGGGCGACCCAGATCGAGCCGGCCACCGGCGACCCTGTGCGCGTGTGGTGGCCGTTTCCTGGTCCTGGGCGCGCATGGCTCGAAGCGGTCGGCGCCGGCTTCCTCAATCGCACGCAGGGGTTCGTGATCGGGTCGGTGCTGCTGCTGCGCGCGGAGGCGCTGGCAGCAGTCGGCGAATTCGACGAACGGTTCTTTCTCTACGCCGAGGAGGTCGACTGGCAGAAGCGGGCGACGGATGCCGGCTGGCGGATCGGTCTCGCCGAGGTCGCCGCGACACACATCGGTGCCGCAACCAGCGGCGATTCCGACCGTCGCGACGCCCTGTTCTTCGCCAGCAACGAGATCTACCAGCGCAAGCACTTCGGTGCGCCCGGATGGCAGGCGTTTCGAGCGGCCATGGTGTTCGGGGCGGTCGTGCGCACCGTCGCGCTATGCGGAGAGCGCCGCGCCCAGGCGCGACGGCGCCTGGCGATATTCGTGCGTGGACCGGTGGCCCACGCGCGTCGCGTCACCTGACGGCATGCTTGTCTTCCCAGACCTCGCGGTAGACGTCGAGCGTGCGGTCGGCGACGCTGTCCCATGTGTACGCCGCGGCGTCCGCCCGTGCCTGCGCACCCATGCGCCGGCGCAACGCTCGGTCGGTGACCAGTGGGGCAAGCGATCGGGCGAGGGCGCGGCCGTCCCGATCGATGAACACGCCATTGGCGCCGTCGATCACGAAGTCTTCTGTGCCGTTCACCCGGTTGGTCGCCAACGGCAAGCCGGCGGACGCAGCCTCCAGGGTCACGAGGGCGAATGCCTCGTACAGCGTGGGGAAGACGAACACGTCCCCGGCTTGGAAGTAGTCCTCGACCCGGGGGGAGTGCCCCGCGAACACCAGTCGGTCACCGACGCCGCGCGCGGCGGCCTGCGCCCGAAACGGCGTCTGGTCGTCGCCGCCCACGACGAGCGCCTTCGCATGCGCCGGGAGGTGCGCGAGGGCGTCGACGAGAGGAGCGAGGCCCTTGCGGCGGAACTCCTTGCCGACGAACAGCAGCACGACGTCGTCGTCGGTGAACCCGTGCCGCGTGCGGATGTCGCGACGACGCTCGTCGGCATCGGAAGGCTGAAACCGGGCGGCGTCGACGCCGTTGGGGATGACGCTGATGAGCTCGGGTGGCACACCGTAGTGCTCGCTGACTTCGCGGCCGACTCCGTGCGAAACGGCGATGACTCGACGGAACGCGCCTGGCCGATAATTGCGCTTCTCGACTTGCAGGATCGCGTGGTGGTGCGGGTTGAGCAGGGCCCGGGCGCCCTCACCGTTGCGGAACTTCATCTCCCACCACGCGCGGTGGCAACTGTGCGCGGTGATGATGTCCTGGAAGCGCAGGGCGCACCCACCCTGGTTATGCAGGATGTCGAACCCGTGCGGAGCGGCCGCGCGGGTGGCCGCTGCCGAGTAGGTGGCCGGCGTCATGAACCCGGGGAGCGACGAGCGGGGTACTTGTTGCCAGGTCAGCGGGGGAGAGGGCGCCGGTTCGACAGCGGTGGACAGGAGTGTGAGGTCGATGCGACCAGCGAGACGGGCGGCCACCTCATAGGAGGCTCGTTCAATGCCGCCTTCGCGATTGAAGCGGAACGACGACATACCCACGCGCACGTCGCTATGTTATGGCACGCTCGTTCCCAGGGGAGACGCGCGGACGCTTACACGCGATCAGGGAGAGTTGTGAAGTGAGGGTCATCCATCTGGTGTGCTCGGACGGTTTCGGGGGCGTCGAGCGGTACATCGCCAACCTCGCCGTCTCGCTACGCGGACACGGCGACGAAGTGGACGTGGTCGGGGGTGACCCCGCGCTCATGCGCGCCGCCGTCGGCGATGCTGGCGTGGGCTGGCACCCCGGCAGCAGCATGCGCGCGGCCCGGCGCTCGCTGGACGACCTGGGCGCTGCGGACATCCTCAATACCCACATGTCGCAAGCGGACCTCCTCGGCGTCGGATACGGTCTCACGCCGGTCGGCCGCCGCGCCGCGCATGTCAGCACCCGCCACTTCGCCGCGCCCCGCGGCGGGAGCCCGCTGACTCGGGCGGTCTTCTCGCTCGCGCGGCGTCGGATCTCGGCCGAGCTCGCGATCTCGAACTTCGTGGCCGCGAGTATCCGCTCGCCGAGCACCGTCGTCCACTCCGGCGTCGCCTCGCGGCCTCTGTCGACCGAACGCGAGCGGATCGTGCTGGTTGCGCAGCGGCTGGAGGCCGAGAAGGACACCGCAACGGCACTGAGAGCTTGGGCCCTCAGTGCCGTTGCGGGCAAGGGATGGCGGATGCAGATCGCCGGGGAGGGAGCCCAGCTTCCGGAGCTCATGGCGCTCGCGGATAAGCTCGGCATCTCGGACACCGTCGACTTCCTTGGGTTCCGCTCCGATATCGACGTGCTGCTACGCCGGGCCGGATGCGTTCTCGCCCCCACGCCGCGCGAGGGGTTGGGCATACTTGTGCTCGAAGCGATGTCACACGGAGCGCCCGTGATCGCCTCAGCTGCTGGCGGTCACTTGGAGACCGTCGGTGCGGTGGAGCCGTCGCTCGTATTCGCGGTCGGAGACGCTGCGGCCGCAGGAGAGCTGATTGACGCTCTCGTCGATGACGAACAGCGCCGTCGCGACGTGGGAGCGGCGGCGTGGGCGTGGCAGCGCGCACACTTCTCGCTCGACGCGCAGACCGCGGGGACGCGAGCGCTCTATCGAGAGGTGCGCGCGCGTTGACCGCACATGGAGTCGTTGTGTTCTCCCTCGAGCCCTGGGACGACATCTGGCGGCGCAATCAGTACCTCATCGACGGGATGCTGATGGCTGACCCCGCCCTGCGGGTGTTGTTCGTCGAACCGGCGCGCGACGTCGTCCACGGTGCGCTGCAGCGGCGAGAGATGCGCCGCGGCGGAGGGCTGCGGACCGCGGACGGGTATGCAGGCCGACTCGCCCTGCTCGAGCCGACGAAGTGGCTGCCGCGACTGGCGGGACCTGTGGCGGATGCGATGCTGCGGCGTGAGGTGGACGCCGCCCGCGTCGCACACGGCCTCGGCAGAGCACCGGTTTGGGTCAACGACCCCGGATGGGCTCATTACGTGCGCCGGCGGCGCCCCCGCGCCCTGTACGACGTCACCGACAACTGGACTGCCGCCCATCGCACGCCTCGCCAGCACCGGATGGTGGTCGACAACGAGAGAATCCTCCTGGACCTGTGTGACGAGGTGGTGGTGTGCTCGGTGGGACTCCAATCCACGCTCGGCACGCGCCGCGAGGTCCGCCTCCTCACAAACGCCGTCGATGTGTCGCGCTACCGGCAGACATACGGCCGGCCGGCCGATCTGCCCATCGCCGGCACCGCGCTCTATGTCGGAACACTGCACGAAGATCGCCTCGACGTGGCGCTGACGGCTCGCACGGCCGCGCGCTTGCGCGATCAGGGCGACGCCCTCGTCCTCGTCGGACCTAACGCGCTCGGCGGCGCGCAGTCAGCACAGCTGCAGTCAGCTGGTGCGGTGCTGCTCGGTCCTCGCCCCTTCGGATCCGTGCCGGCGTATCTGCAGCACGCCAGCGTCCTGATCGTGCCGCACGTCGTCGATGACTTCACCGACAGCCTGGATCCGATCAAACTCTACGAGTATCGCGCGGTCGGGCGCCCCGTCGTTACGACGCCGGTCGCCGGTTTCCGCGCCCTCGATGAGCAGGGTGTGTCGATCGTCGACGGCGCAGGTTTCCCCGACGCCGTCGCCGCGCTCGCCGCCGAGTCGATACCCACGGTCCTTCGCGCGGGGGTTCCTGATTGGTCGGATCGCGCAGCCGAGATGGGCGAGATCGTGCGCCGCGTCGGCTCAATCCGTCGCTGAGAGGTGGTGTGTCCGCTCGGACCCTGGGCAACCGAGCGGGACACACCATGGAGTGACGGCTCATGCTCTCGGGGGAGGCATACGACCGCGATGACGCACCGGAAGCCGAGGGCTCCCGGGTCTTTCCCGATCGTATTGACTCGAGCATGAGCCGTCACATCTTTGGGCGTCGCGGCGCTGCTGCCGCGACGCGGGAGCACGTGTGTCACGCGCTCCCGGGTCAGCAATCGTGCGTTCAGGCATCCTCAGTAGGCGCCTCGCGGGCGCACCAGCACTGCAGCCGTCTGCGCCATGATCTTCAGGTCGGCGGCCACCGACCAGTTCTCCACGTAGTGCAGGTCCAGACGGACGCTCTGCTCCCAGGTCAGGTCGCTCCGGCCGCTGATCTGCCACAACCCGGTGATTCCGGGCTGGACGTACAGGCGACGCAGCACGTCGCGGTCGTAGTCGCGGACCTCGTCGGGCAGCGGTGGTCGGGGCCCGACGACGCTCATCTCGCCCATCAGCACGTTCCAGAACTGCGGCATCTCGTCGAGAGAGAACCGGCGCAGCACCGCACCCACGCGCGTCACGCGCGGGTCGTTCTTCAGCTTGAACAGCGGGCCCGCGCCCTCGTTCGCGGCCTCGAACTCGATGCGGCGGGCCTCGGCATCCGTCGTCATCGTGCGGAACTTGAGAATGTCGAACTCGCGCCCGTCTCGTCCGATGCGGCGCTGGCGGAAGAACGTGCCCCCGGGGCCGTCGAGGCGGATCGCCAGTGCGATGACGGGTGTGATCAGCGCGACAGGCAGGAGGGCGACCAGGGCGACGAGGACGTCGAGCGCGCGCTTGGCTTGCAGCGTCGTCCGGTCGAACTTCGGCAGGCTCACGTGGGTGAGCGCCAGACCGTGCGTCCGCTCGAAGGCGATGCGCGAGCGATCGACGTCGGCGAGCCGCGTCGCCAGGATGAGGTCGGTCGCCGCGCCTTCCAGGCTCCAGCTCAGTCGGCGCAGGTAGTCGGGGTCGTCGATGCCGTCCGCGACGATCACCGTCTCCACGCATTCGGAGCGGGCGAGGTGTGCGACGTGCTGCGGTGTGCCGAGCGTGCGGTAGCCACGGCCGTCGACCGTCACGCTCGTCGCGCCGCTGCCCGGCACGGCTACGCCGACGATGTGGTGCGCGAACCGCGGATCGGACATGAGCGAGCGGATCGTGTGCTCCACGCTCGACGCCGATCCGACGATGAGCGTCCGGGGCGCGAGAGAGTGCTCCACGGGATGCCGCGACACCCACGTCCGCCGTACGAGCCGCGCGGCCACCAGCGCCACGATCCCGAGCGGAACCGTCATGGCGATGTGCGGCCGCAACGAGATCCAACCGAAGGCACCCGCCGCCACCGCGAGCGCGGCGACCCCGATGGCGGCGGAGTGCACGATCGGCACCAGCTCCAGACGCTCGCCGGCCCCCCGCCGGCGCGCGCGGTCGCTGAGTGCCATGAGGGCGATCGACCAGCTGGCGACCAGAATGGCCGCTGCCGGCCATGCCGCCGGATCGCCCGGAGGCGTCGGCAGTGTCGCCAGCTGGATCGAGGCCGTCGCCCCCGCCGCGAGGGCGATCAACACAGTGTCGATCGCCCACCCCGCGACGCGGTGCCGACGCACCTGAGTCAGCCGCTTCTCCAGAACCGGCATGACTCGAGGTGCTCCGACGACGCTCATCCCGTTACCGAGACCCAGCGTCGCCGAGCTCATCGCTCAGCCCTGCGATCACCTATCTGATCGTGCTGAACGGCGTGCTGCGCGCCCCCGCGCGCACGCACCGAGATGCGTCCCCCCATGGTGTTTCCCCAATTTCCCCAAGTGACAGGCAGAGCCTGCGATTCCCCAAATACGCGAATCCCCGGACTCGCGTTTTCCCCCAACGGGTGTCATGGGTCCCGGGATCGATTCCCACATCGATCCGGATCATTCCCCCCGAACGCCGACCCCTCGGCATCCGGTCCGCCTCGCGACGGCTGACGTTGCCGAGTATGGCACAGGGTCGCCGCGGGGGGAAGCCTTGATCATCCTCGATCATCGGTGGGTGCGTCTTCCGATGCCCAGCGCACCCGCGCGAGTACGCTGGGGATGTCCGCGCGATTCCTCAGCTGCTCCCCAAGTGGCGTTCGGACAGGGGCCACCCCCCAATCGGCCCCACCGAGAGTGCGTGGGCAGGGGTCCTCCGAGTCCGCCGTCCCCAACGGCCCACGTCGTGAGGGCCCCACCTTTGTCTCCAGGGCGGGCCGGGGCGCCGGCCGGGCGCGCCGGTGCCTGGGCGCCGGGCCGCACGCGCGCGTGACCGATTTGTCAGGACGCCGCGCAAACCCCGCCGCCTACCATGGACCCCATGTGTGGAATCGTCGGATACGTGGGCCCGCGTGACAGCCAGGCCATCCTCCTGTCGGGCCTCGCGCGGCTCGAATACCGCGGGTACGACTCCGCCGGCATCGCCGTCATCGACGCCGATGGCGGCCTTGACATGCGCAAGCGCGCCGGCAAGCTGCAGGTCCTCCGCGACGACCTCGCCGCCCACCCCATGCCCGACGGCACGACCGGCATCGGCCACACCCGCTGGGCCACGCACGGCGGACCCACCGACGCGAACGCGCACCCGCACCTCGCGGATGACGACAAGCTCGCGGTCATCCACAACGGCATCATCGAGAACTTCGCCGAGCTGAAGGCCGAACTCGTGAGCGAGGGCTTCACCTTCCGCTCCGAGACCGACACCGAGGTCGCCGCCGTGCTCCTCGGCCGCGAGTACCAGGCATCCGGCGATCTCGTGGCCGCCTTCCGCACCGTCGTCTCGCGCCTCGAGGGCGCGTTCACGCTGCTCGCGATGCACCGCGACCAGCCGGGCCTCGTGGTCGGCGCCCGCCGCAACTCGCCGCTCGTGATCGGCCTCGGCGACGGCGAGAACTTCCTCGGCTCCGACGTCGCCGCCTTCGTCGAGCACACCCGCAACGCCCTCGCGATCGGTCAGGACGAGATCGTCGCGATCACGCCCGCCGGCGTCGAGATCACCGATTTCGCCGGGAACCCCGTCGAGGCATCCCCGTTCGAGGTCGTGTGGGACGCCGCCGCCGCGGAGAAGGGCGGATGGCCGTCGTTCATGGCGAAGGAAGTGTCCGAAGAGCCGGATGCCGTGGCCAACACCGTCCGCGGACGCGTGCGCGACGGCGCCGTGGCCATCCCGGAGCTGGACGGCCTGGACGAGCTGTTCACCGGCATCCGTCGCATCGTCATCATCGCCTGCGGAACCGCCGCCTACGCCGGGCAGACGGGCAAGTACGCCCTCGAGCAGTGGACGCGCATCCCCGTCGACGTGGAGCTCGCGCACGAGTTCCGCTACCGCGACCCGGTGATCGGGGAGGACACGCTCGTCGTCTCGATCAGCCAGTCCGGCGAGACGATGGACACCCTCATGGCGGTCAAGTACGCGCGCGAGCGCGGCGCGAAGACCCTGTCGATCTGCAACACGCAGGGCGCGACGATCCCACGCGAGTCGGATGCCGTGATCTACACCCACGCCGGCCCCGAGGTCGCCGTCGCGTCGACCAAGGCGTTCGTCGCGCAGATCACCGCGCTGTACCTCCTGGCCCTGCACGTCGCCCGCGTGCGCGGCTCGCTGTCGGCATCCGAGCAGGCGCAGTACGTGCGCGAGCTCGAGGCGATCCCGGCGAAGATCGCGCGGGTGCTCGACGAGGAGCAGACCCACGTCGAGCAGTTCTCGCGCTGGATGGCCGACACCCAGTCGGTGCTCTTCCTCGGCCGCCACGTCGGCTATCCGATCGCCCTCGAGGGTGCGCTCAAGCTCAAGGAGATCAGCTACATTCACGCCGAGGGCTTCGCCGCCGGCGAGCTCAAGCACGGCCCGATCGCCCTCATCGAGCCCGGCCAGCCGGTGTTCGTCATCGTGCCGTCGCCGCGCGAGTCGGCGGAGCTGCACAAGAAGGTCGTCTCGAACATCCAGGAGATCCGCGCCCGCGGCGCCCGCGTTATCGCCGTCGCCGAGGAAGGGGATGCCGCCGTGCTGCCCTTCGCCGACGAGGTGCTGCGCATCCCGCTCGCCGGGCCCCTCTTCGAGCCGCTGCTGGCCGTGGTTCCGCTGCACATCTTCGCGATGGGCCTCGCGACCGCCAAGGGCCTCGACGTCGACCAGCCGCGCAACCTCGCCAAGTCCGTCACCGTGGAATAGCGCGGCGCACGTCGCGCGCGCTGTTTTTGTGTCGCGAGGTCGCCTTTTGCGCCGCGAGGTCGCCTGTTGTGTCGTGAGGTCGCCGGTTGCGCCGCGAGGTCGCCTGTTGTGTCGCGAGGTCGCCGGTTGCGCCGCGAGGTCGCCGGTTGCGCCGCGAGGTCGCCCGGGCGACCTCGCGGGCGAAGTGGCGACCTCGCGGGCGAAGTGGCGACCTCGTGGGCGAAGGCGCGACCTCGGGGATGAGGGGGCGACCTCGGGGGTGAGGGGGATGCCGTGGGCGGCGATAGGCTGACGGGATGATCGTCGGAATCGGGGTCGACCTCGTCGACATCCCGCGGTTCGAGCGGTCGCTCGCCCGCACGCCGCGCCTGCGCGAGCGCCTCTTCGCCCCGGCGGAGCGCGCACTGAAGCCGCATTCCCTCGCCGCGCGCTACGCCGCGAAGGAGGCGCTCATCAAGGCGCTCGGCGGCTCCGACGGGGTCCACTGGACCGACATCGAGGTGGCGTCTGAGCCGAGCGGCAAGCCCGTCTTCGCGCTCAGCGGCGAGACCGCCGCGACGGTCGCGGCCCGCGGCATCGCCGCCGTGCACCTCTCGCTCTCGCACGACGCGGGGCTCGCGACCGCTTACGTCGTCGCCGAGACGGCGGATGCCGGGACCGCAGGCACCGGCACGGGCGCGGACAGCCGCGCTGGCACCGGCACGGGCAGCGACGCCGGCACCGCCCGCGGCGGCGACTCGGGCAGCGGCGTCGCATCGGAGGAACAGGCATGAGCCGCATCCCACCCGGCATCCTGCGCGAAGCCGTCATCGACACCGCGGCGATCACCGCGAACGTGCGTCAGCTGCGGCGCCTCACCGCGTCGGAGATCATCGCCGTCGTCAAGGCCGACGGCTACGGGCACGGCGCCGTCCGGTCGGCGCGCGCGGCCCTCGAGGGCGGGGCGACGCGGCTCGGCGTCTCCGACATCGACGAGGCGCTCGCGCTGCGGCGCGCGGGCATCGACGCGCCGATTCTCGCGTGGCTGCACGCTCCCGGCGCCGACTTCGCGGCCGCCGCGGCTCGCGGCATCGAGCTCGGGATCTCGAGCGTCGATCAGCTGCAGGCGGCGTCGGCGGCGGCATCCGCCGACCGGCCGGTCAGCGTCCACCTCAAGGTCGAGACCGGCCTCGGGCGCAACGGGCTCGCGCCCGCCGACTACGCCGTCGCGTTCGCCGAGGCGGCGCGGCTCGAGCGTATCGGCCGGCTGCGGGTGGTCGGCATCTTCAGCCACCTCTCCAACACCAGCGCGGCCGACGACCTCGCCGCGGTTGCGCGGTTCCGCGATGCGCTCGGACTCGCGGCATCCCACGGACTCGCGCCGCACCTGCGCCACATCGCCGCCTCCCACGCGGCGATCGCACTGCCGGAGGCGAGGTTCGGATGCGTGCGGCTGGGCCTCTCGATCTACGGGCTGTCTCCGCTGGCCGATCGCACCTCCGCCGACCTCGGCCTGCGGCCGGCGATGACGCTGCGCGGCGCGGTCGCGGCGGTCCGGCGGGTGCCCGCCGGACAGGGTGTCTCGTACGGATACCAGCACCGCACCGCCGCCGAGACCACCCTCGCGCTCGTACCCCTCGGCTACGCCGACGGCGTGCCGCGCGCGGCGTCGAGCGGCGCGGCGGTGTGCATCCGCGACGGCGTGTTCCCGATCGCCGGCCGCGTGGCCATGGACCAGTTCGTCGTCGACGTGGGCGATGCCCCCGTCGCGGTCGGCGACGAGGCCGTGCTCTTCGGCGATCCGACGCTCGGCGTGCCGGCCGTGGAGGAGTGGGCGGATGCCGCGGGCACCATCAACTACGAAATCGTCACCCGGATCGGGCCGCGCGTGCCCCGCCGGGAGGTCTCGCCGTGACGGGCCTCGACGCATTCGTCGGCGAGCGGGAGATCGCCTCGCCGGCCGAGATGGAAGCGCTCGGCCGCGCGCTCGGCGACGCGCTGCGGGCGGGTGACCTCGTCGTCCTGACCGGACCGCTCGGCGCGGGGAAGACGACCCTGACGCGCGGCATCGCCGCGGGCCTCGGGGTGCGGGGGCGCGTGCAGAGCCCCACGTTCGTCATCGCCCGCACGCACCCCTCGCTCGGCGATGGCCCGCCGCTCGTGCACGTCGACGCGTACCGGCTCGGCACCGACGGCGAGCTCGACGACCTCGACATCGACTTCGCCGGCTCGGTCGTCATCGCGGAGTGGGCCGCGCCGTTCGCCGCCGCCGTCGCCGATCGGTGGTGGGAGATCGAGATCGACCGCGGATGGGCGGGTACGGGCGTCGACACTGCGTGCGGCACGGCCGGCCCCCACGTCGCCGATATGGAAGACGCCGCCCCGCGCCGCGTCCGCATCACGCGCCACGGCTGACCCCCCGCCGCGCCGACTACCCTGGAAGACGTGATCCTCGGCATCGACACCTCCCTCGGCACAGCCGTCGGAGTCGTCGACGACGACGGGGTCGTGTTCGCCGAGCACTCCCGCGCCAACCCGCTCGGCCACGCCGAGGCCATCGGTGACCTCCTGCGCGAGGCGCTCGCCGGCGCCGCGCTCGGTCCCGTCGGCACGACCGCCGCGCCGCAGGCGGTCGCGGTGACGCATGTCGCTGCGGGCATGGGTCCCGGCCCGTTCACCGGCCTGCGCGTCGGCATCGCCGCGGCGCGGGCGTTCGCGCTCGGGCGCGCGCTGCCGGTCGTCGCGGTGCCGAGCCACGACGCGGCCGCCCTGCAGATCCTGCTGGCCGCGGCGCTCACCGACCCGTTCGCCGAGCCCGCGCGCTTCGCCGTCGTGACCGACGCCCGGCGCCGCGAGGTCGCCTACTCGGTCTACGAAGGCACGGATGCCGACGGGATCCCCATCCGCACCGCAGGACCGGCCCTCGCGCCCCGCGTCGAGATCGACGCCGTGCTCGGGGAACTACGGGCCGAACGCCGCGACGTGACCGAGATCAGCGCCGCCATGGTCGCGGTCGTCGCGGCGCGGGCGATCGCCGCGGGCCGCGAGCTCACCGGCCCCGAACCGCTCTACCTGCGCGCGCCCGACGTGACGCTCCCGGCGCCCCGCAAGCGGGTGGGGTCATGACGCTGCGCACCGCCACCGCCGACGACCTCGCCGCCATCATGGACCTCGAGCGCACGTCGTTCCCCACCGACGCCTGGAGCGAGGCGATGATGCGCGAGGAGCTCGTCTCGCCGCACGGCCGCTACCTCGTCGACGTCGAGGCCGGCCGGCTGCTCGGCTACGGCGGCGTGCGGGCGGTGGCCGGGGCGGCGGATGCCGACATCCAGACGATCGCGATCGCCGAGGCCGCACGGGGCCGGGGCCGCGGCCGCGCGCTGCTGCGAGCCCTGTTGCAGACGGCCCGAGAGTGCGGTGCCCGCGAGGTCTTCCTCGAGGTACGGGCGGACAACCCCGCCGCATCCGCCCTCTACGTCTCGGAGGGTTTCGCCGAGATCGCCCGACGACCGCGCTACTACCAGCCCGACGACGTCGACGCCATCGTCATGAGGCTCGACCTCGTGGCGTGGACGGCCGCGCGGGCCGACGGCGCCGCGCCGGCATCCGGGCCGGGGATGTGCGCATGACCGCATCGCGGACGGGCTTGGAAGTCGGGGGTGTGCACATGACCGTGTCGCAAAAGCAGGCTGGACCGCACCCCGACCGCTGCCGGGGGCCGCAGGGTGCCGTTTCAGCCTGCTTTTCGCACGCCGGTGGTCTGAGCCGCCGTGCCCGAGCCGCGGGAGGCGCCGCATGAACCGCGATGAGCCCCTGGTGCTCGGCATCGAGACGAGCTGCGACGAGACCGGCATCGGCATCGTGCGAGGCCGCACCCTGCTCTCCAACACGATCGCGAGCTCGATGGACGAGCACGCCCGCTATGGCGGCGTCGTCCCCGAGGTCGCGGCGCGCGCCCACCTCGAGGCGCTACAGCCAGCCATCACCGCCGCCGTCGCCGACGCCGGCATTGCCCTCGAAGACCTCGACGCGGTCGCCGTCACGAGCGGTCCCGGCCTCGCCGGCGCGCTCATGGTCGGGATCGGCGCGGCGAAGGCGCTCGCCGTCAGCCTCGACACCCCGCTGTACGCGGTCAACCACCTCGTCGGTCACATCGCCGCCGACATCCTGACCGGCGACGAGGTCGAGTACCCCACCGTCGCGCTCCTCGTGAGCGGGGGCCACACGTCACTGCTCCTCGTGCGCGACCTCGTCTCCGACGTGGAGCTGCTGGGCGAGACGATGGACGACGCCGCGGGCGAGGCCTTCGACAAGATCGCCCGCATCCTCGGTCTGCCCTACCCCGGCGGTCCCGAGATCGACCGCGCCGCCGCGACCGGCGACCCGCACGCGATCCGCTTTCCGCGCGGTCTGTCCCGCGCCTCCGACATGGCCGAGCACCGGTACGACTTCTCGTTCTCGGGGCTCAAGACCGCCGTCGCCCGCTGGGTCGAGCAGGCCGAGGCTGCGGGGGAGCCGGTCCCGGTCGCCGACGTGGCGGCGTCGTTCCGCGAAGCGGTCGTCGACGTCCTCGTCACCAAGGCCCTCGACGCCTGCGCGCGGTACGGCGTGCCCCGCCTGCTGCTCGGCGGCGGCGTTATCGCCAACCGGCGCCTGCGGGAGGTCGCCCTCGAGCGCGCCACCGCGGCCGGCGTCGCGGTGCGGATTCCGCCACTCAGCCTCTGCACCGACAATGGAGCCATGATCGCCGCCCTCGCCGCCGAACTCATCATGAGCGGCCGCACCCCGTCGACCCTGGCCTTCGGCGCCGATTCGACGCTGCCGGTGACCGAGATCCAGGTGGCGGTGGCCGAATGACCGACGATCGGATGCCGGGGGCCGAGCCCCCGCACACGCGCGCCGCCGCGGCCACCGAAACCGCGAACACATCCGCCGCCGTGCCCGCGCCCGCCGCCGTGCCCGCGCCCGCCGCCGCGCCTGCGCCCGCCGCCACGCCCGCCCCCGGCGACCCCGCGCCGCCCGCCACACCCCTCACCCCCGCCGCCCGGGTCGAGCCGCCGTCCGAGGACGTGGCGCTCGCGGGCACCGCGACCCTCCCCGGCGAGCACCGGGGCGGGTTCCAGCGTCAGTTCACCGAGCCGGTCCCGGTGACGGCGTCGGTGCACACCGATCCCGACTCCGCCGACGTGCAGTGGGCTCCCGCGCCGCCGGCGCCGCTCCCGCACAGCGCGGGCTGGGCGCTGACCTTCGCCGTGCTGGGGCTCATCGTGTCGTTCCTCGTCGGGTGGGGGTTCCTCATCGGCCTCGTCGGGATGGGACTTGCGATCGCGGCCCTGCGGCGCCCGTGGGAGAGCCGGGCCATCGCGGCGTGGGCGCTGTGCCTCAGCATCCTGTCGCTCGTCTACAGCGGCGGATGGCTGTGGTGGGCCTCGACGCAGGGGCCGCTGTTCGGCTGACGCCCGCTCAGACGCGATCGGCGAGCAGAGCGAGGCGCGTGCCGCCGACCCGCGTCAGGATCAGCGTCGCCGCCTCGCTGCCGCGGAGCTTCAGCTTGGTCCGCAGCGTCGCGGGGTCGACGTCGACCCCGCGCTTCTTGATCTCGAGCGTCCCGATCCCGCGCTCGCGCAGCGCGCGCGACAGCGCCTTGACGTCGGTCGGCAGCTGCTCACGCACCCGGAAGGTCTGCACGAAGGGGCTCGTGACCGCGGCATCCGACGTCAGGTACGCGATGCCCGGCGCGAGCATGCCGGCGTCCAGGTCGCGTGCGACCTCGCCGATGAGCCGCGCGCGGATGACGGCACCCTCGGGCTCGTGCACGAACGCGCCCAAGGGGCGTACGGCGACATCCTCGGCGTCGGCGGATGCCGTGAGTTCGGCCGCTCCGCCGCCGCGCACCACGAGCGCGGCGCGCCGGACGCCGGGGCGGGCCAGCGCTCCCGTCCAGACGACGAGCTCGATCGTCGAGCCGTCCACGCTGATCCACTGCGCCTCCGCGCCGTCCGGGATCCGGGTGCGGTCGAACGCGGGTCCGAGCTTGATGCCCGCCGGCAGCCGCCCGGCGAGATCGAACACCCAGTCCAGCGGCGGCGACCAGTCCGCGGCACCCACGCGGGCGGTGGCGCCGTGCCCCGCCTCGCGGCGCGCCGGGTCGAGCCAGACGGCGTCCACGCCGTCGACGGAGACCTCTTCCGCGCGCGCGTGCCGCACGACGGCGGCGTCGCCGAAGGGGGCCAGGTTGTAGGCCGCGAGGGCCGCGGTCACCTCGTCGGCGTCGACGGCGAGCACCTGCAGGCCGATTCCCGCGAAGGCCAGGGCGTCGCCGCCGATCCCGCACCCGAGGTCGGCGACCCGCGCGAACCCGGCGTCACGGAACCGCCCGGCGTGGCGCGCGCCGATCGCCAGACGGGTCGCCTGCTCCAGGCCCGCGCGCGTGAACAGCATCCGCTCGGCGAATTCGCCGAACTTCTGACGCGCCCGCGTGCGTAGCCGCGCCTGCCCGACGGCGGCGGAGACGAGCTCGGGGGAGAGCCCCGCGGCGCGCAGCCGCGACACCGTGGCCGCCACATCGGCGGGCGTGTCGATCGCGCCGATCTCGTCCACGAGCCGCAGCCCCTCGGGGGTGAGCAGGGCGGTCAGTTCGGCCAGTTCCACCCGCCCAGCCTAGGTGTGCGAGTCCCCCAGCCCCCACGCGGCCCCCATAGGGCTGTGACGGGAAGTTGGCACTCGCGTTGCACGAGTGCCAACCGCGCCCTAGACTTGCGTTAGCACTCCACCCTCGTGGGTGCTAACGAGTCTTTCAGTGACAAACGGCAGTACGCCCCGCAAGAAAGAGGTAGACCGTGTCGGTTTCCATCAAGCCGCTCGAGGACCGCATCGTCATCAAGCAGGTCGAGGCTGAGCAGGTCACGTCCAGTGGCCTCGTCATCCCCGACACCGCCAAGGAGAAGCCCCAGGAGGGCGAGGTCGTGGCGGTCGGCCCCGGCCGCATCGACGACAACGGCAACCGCGTGCCGCTCGACGTCGCCGTCGGCGACCGTGTGCTCTACAGCAAGTACGGCGGTACCGAGGTGAAGCTCGGCAGCGACGAGTACCTCGTCCTGTCGGCGCGCGACGTCCTGGCGGTCGTCGTCCGCTGAGCGAACGTCTCGCGAAGGCCCCTGGGTTCTCCCAGGGGCCTTCGTCGTGCTGGCAGAAGATGAGCGAGGAACGGCAGGATGCCGCGGCCGTCGCGGCCCGCGACGAGTCATGACCGTTCTAGGCTTTGTCTCATGACACCCGACGAGACCGCCCGCGAGGAACGACTCGGCGGGGTCTACGCCTTCGCCGCCTACTTCCTCTGGGGCTTCATGCCCCTCTACTTCCTGCTGCTCGCGCCGATCGGGCCCTGGGAGATCGTCGTCTGGCGGATCCTGTTCTCGCTGCTGTTCTGCGCCATCCTGCTGACCGTCACCCGCACCTGGGGCAAGCTCCTCGCGATCCTCCGGGACAGGCGGCTGGTGTTCTGGACGATCATCGCGGGCCTGCTGATCTACGTGAACTGGCAGGTCTTCCTCATCGGCATCCTCACCGGTCACGTCATCGAGGGCAGCCTCGGGTACTTCATCAACCCCATCGTCACGGTGCTGCTGGGTGTCCTCGTGCTCGGCGAGAAGCTGCGCACCGCCCAGTGGGTCGCGATCGGATTCGCGGCGCTCGCCGTCATCGTGATCATCGTCGCCTACGGCTCGTTCCCGTGGATCGCCCTGACCCTCGCGGCGAGCTTCGGCACCTACGGGCTGGTGAAGAAGCAGATCGGCCCCCGCGTCGACGCGATCAGCGGGCTGACGCTGGAGTCGCTGTGGCTCACCCCGATCGCGATCATCCAGCTCGTCATCGTCGGCGCGACGACCGGCCTCGTCTGGGGCACGCAGGGCGCGTGGCATACCGCCCTCGTCCCGCTCGCGGGGGTCATCACCGCCGTGCCGCTGCTGCTGTTCGCGGCCGGCGCGCGGCGCGCGCCCCTCACCGTCATCGGCCTGCTGCAGTTCGTCGCCCCGATCCTGCAGTTCATCACCGGCGCGTGGATCATGCAGGAGCCCATGCCGCTGGAGCGCTGGATCGGGTTCGGCCTCGTCTGGCTCGCCCTCATCGTGCTGAGCGCCGACTCGCTGATCTCGGCGCGGCGCACGCGCGCGGCATCCGACGTCGCCGACCTCGTCTGACGCGGCCGGGCGGCCCGAAGCGCCGTTATCGCACCGTGACCGTTTGGTTTCACACCGTTAACGGAACGCAACAATCCGGACGCGCTTCCGCGCATAGGTTTGACCCACTGGGGAGGCGTCCCGATGCCGCCCCGTGTTTCATACAGATCAAGGAGCAACATGAGCGTCTTCACACGTTCTCGTGCTGGCAAGGCACTCGGCGGTATCGCCGTCGCCGCTGTCAGCGCAGTCCTGCTGGCCGGCTGCGCCGGCGGCGGAGGTTCCACCGAGCCCAGCGAGAGCGCGGCCCCGGCGGAGGATCTCACCCTCAAGATCGGCAGCGTGCTGCCCCAGACCGGCAGCCTCGCCTTCCTCGGCCCGCCCGAGGAGGCCGGTGTCCAGCTCGCCGTGAACGAGGTCAACGAAGCCGCCAAGGGCCTCACGATCGACTTCACCCCGGGCGACTCGGGCGACGCCGACAACAAGGCGTTCGAGACCACGGTGCCCAAGCTCCAGAACGCGGGCGTCTCGGCCATGGTCGGCGCGGCGGCCTCGGGTGTGACGAAGCTGTTCCTCGACTCCAACGTCGCAGCCGGCATCATCACCTTCTCGCCCGCCAACACCTCGCCCGACTTCACCGATTGGGACGACGACAACCTCTACTGGCGCACCGCTCCGAGCGACCTGCTCCAGGGCGAGGTGCTCGGCAACCTCGTCGCGGAGGACGGCCACAAGAACATCGGCATCATCTACCAGAACGACGCCTACGGCACCGGTCTGCACGATGTCGTCAAGGAGGTCTTCGAGTCCACCGGCGGCAGCGTCGTGGCCGAGGCGTCCTACAACGACGGTGACAGCTCCTTCGACGCGCAGGTCGCGACGATCGCCGCGGCGCAGCCCGACGCGGTCGTGCTCATCACCTTCGACCAGTTCGCGACGATCGCGCCGCTGCTGGTGAACGCGGGTGTCGAGGCGAAGAACTTCTACCTCGTCGACGGCAACCTCAAGCAGTGGGGCACCGACGTGTCGGTCTCGCTCGAGGGCGCCAAGGGCACGACGCCCGGCCCGGTGCTGGAGGACGACTTCAAGGAGCGTCTGAACGCCGCCTGGACCGCCGCCGGCAACACCGAGCTCGACGACTACTCCTACGCCGCGGAGTCCTACGACGCCGTCGTGCTGCTGGCGCTGGCCTCGCTCGCGTCGAAGTCGACGACGGGCGCGGACATCGCCACCAAGCTGCAGGAAGTGTCCGGCGGCTCGGGTGACGGCACGAAGTGCACCTCGTTCGCGGAGTGCGCCGACATCATCCTCGAAGGTGGCGTCGCGGACTACGACGGCTACTCGGGCCCGGTCACGTTCGACGAGAACGGCGACCCGACGCAGGCGTCCATCGGCATCTTCCAGTACGGTGCCGACAACACGCACACGCGCATCGAGACCCGCTGATCCCAGCGGCATGCGAAAGGGCCCCGGAGTGATCCGGGGCCCTTTCCCGTGGGATGCCGGGACGCGGGGTCAGTGGCCCTCGTCGGCGCCCAGCGTGCCGAGGTACAGACCGATCACCTGCGGGTCGTTCAGCAGGTCCCGACCGGTGCCCTGGTGCGCGTCGCGGCCCTGGTCGAGGACGTAGCCGCGGTCGCAGATCTGCAGGCAGCGGCGCGCGTTCTGCTCGACCATGATGGTCGTGACGCCGGCCTTGTTGATGTCGGAGACGCGGATGAAGGCGTCGTCCTGACGGACGGGGGACAGGCCCGCGCTCGGCTCGTCCAGCAGCAGCACCGACGGATCCATCATGAGCGCACGGCTCATCGCGACCATCTGGCGCTCGCCGCCGGAGAGCGACCCGGCGCGCTGCTTGAGGCGCTTGCCGAGCTCGGCGAAGATGCCCGTCACGAACTCGAGGCGCTCCGCGTAGATCTTGGGGTTCTGGTAGAGCCCCATCTGCAGGTTCTCCTCGATCGACAGCGACGGGAAGACGTTGTTCGTCTGCGGGACGAAGGCGACGCCGCGCTGCACGAGCTTGTCGGCCTTGAGGCCCACGATCGACTCGCCATTGACGGTGATGTCGCCCTCGCGCACCTTCACCAGGCCGAAGATCGCCTTCAGCAGCGTCGACTTGCCGGCGCCGTTGGGGCCGATGATGCCGATGAGCTCGCCCTTGCGGGCGACGAGGTTCGCGCCGTTGATGATGTTGATGCCGGGGAGGTAGCCGGCGAACAGGTCCTTCACGTCGACGACGACATCACCGGATGCCGGGGTCGGCGCCGCGGCGGTCTCCGAGCTCACCGCGCCGGTCCCTGAGCTTGTCGAAGGGGTCACTTGTTCTCCTCCTCGGCCTCGGCGATCGCCGACGCCTCCTCGTCCTGGATCTCCTCCAGCAGCTCCTGCGCGGAAGCGTCGAGCTCGCCCTCGATGCGGCCGGTCACGACGCCCAGGTCGACGTCCTGGTGGCTGCCGAGGTACGCGTCGATCACGGCCTGATCCTGCATGACCGTGTCGGGCGGTCCCTCGGCGACGACCCGGCCCTCGGCCATGACCACGACCCAGTCGGCGATGTGGCGCACCATGTGCATGTCGTGCTCGACGAACAGCACCGTCACGCCCAGGTCCTTGAGATCGAGGATGTGATCGAGCAGCGACTGGGTGAGGGCCGGGTTGACGCCGGCCATGGGCTCGTCGAGCATGACCAGGTTCGGGTCGCTCATGAGGGCGCGGGCCATCTCGAGGAGCTTGCGCTGGCCGCCCGAGAGCGACGCGGCGAAGTCCTTCTCCTTGGCATCCAGCTTGAATCGCCGGAGCAGGCCGCGGGCCTTCTCCTCGTTCGCGTCCTCCTGCCCGCGCCAGACGGCCGGGATGAACGACGTCCAGAACCGCTCGCCCTTCTGGCCGGGAGCGCCGAGCTTCATGTTCTCCAGCACCGTCAGCAGTGACAGCGCCTTCGTGAGCTGGAAGGTGCGGACCTGACCCATGCGCGCGACCTTGAAGGCGGGGATGCCGGCCAGGCTCTTGCCGTCGTAGGACCACGATCCGGAGTTCGGCCTGTCGAACCCGCACAGCAGGTTGAACAGCGTCGTCTTTCCGGCGCCGTTCGGCCCGATGAGCGCCGTGATGGCGTTGCGGGGGATCTCGAGGTGCTCCACGTCGACGGCGGTGAGCCCGCCGAAGCGACGGGTGACGCCGTCGATCACCATGATCGGGTCGACCTTGGCCACGCCCGGGACGGCGGGACCTGTCGCCAGGCCCGTCTTCTTGGGGCGGGGGATGCTGCCGGTGGCCGCAGCGGGCTCCGCCACGGCATCCGCCGCGACGGGGTCGGGCCCGGCGTTCGATGCATTACTTGACAAAGGTCATCTCCCTCTTGTCGCCGAGGATGCCCTGCGGCCTGAAGATCACGAGCAGCATGAGCGAGACGCCCACCAGGATGTAGCGGAGGGTTCCGGCCTGGATGTCGCTCATCGGCAACCAGCCGGCCTTCGCCATCTCGGGCAGCAGGTTGCCGAGCAGGGCCATCACCATCCAGAAGATGACCGCGCCGAGGCTCGGTCCGAAGATGGTCGACGCGCCGCCGAGCAGCAGGATCGTCCACAGGAAGAACGTCAGCGCCGTCGTGTAGCTGGACGGGATGACCGCCGAAGGCAGCACGTAGACGATGCCGCCGAGCGCGCCGATCACACCACCGACGACGAGCGCCTGCATCTTGTAGGCGAAGACGTTCTTGCCGAGCGAGCGCACGGCATCCTCGTCTTCACGGATGCCCTTGAGCACCCGGCCCCAGGGGCTGCGCATGAGCGCCCAGACGACGAACAGCGACACCGCGAGGACGGCGAGTCCGAAGACCACCACCCACAGCTGCTGCGCCGTGAACTGCCAGGGCCCCCAGCCGTAGCGCTCGCCGCGGGGGAGCATGGGGAACGGGTTGGCGGACTGGAAGCTGCCGTTGTAGTTGCCGAGACCGTCGGCGGAGTTCGTCCACTCGTCGAACACCTGCGTCGTGAACAGCAGCCGCACGATCTCCGCCGCCGCGATCGTCACGATGGCGAGGTAGTCGGCCCGCAGCCGCAGGGTCGGCACGCCGAGGATCACCGCGAACAGAGCCGCCAGCAGCAGTCCGACGAGCATCGCGAGATACCAGGGCAACCCGAAGGTGAGGATCGAGATGGCGTACCCGTAGGCACCGAGGGCCATGAAGCCCGCCATGCCGAAGTTGAGCAGGCCCGCGTAGCCGAAGTGCACGGCGAGGCCCGTGGCCGCGAGCGCATAGGCGATCGTGACCGGGCTCAGCAGGTAGCTGAGCGTGTTGCTGAGGATGGCGCCCCATTCCATGGCGGTCACCCGAGCCTTTCTTTGCGACCCAGCAGACCCTGGGGTCTGACCAGCAGGATGATGATCAGCACGACGAGGGCTCCCGCGTACTTGAGGTCGGACGGGATCCACAGCGTCGAGACCTCGACGACGATGCCGACGATCAGCGAGCCGAGGAGGGCGCCGAACGCGGTGCCGAGCCCGCCCAGGGTGATCGCGGCGAAGATGAGCAGCAGCATCTGCGTGCCCATGTTCCACTGCACGCCGGGGCGGAAGTACGCCCACAGCACGCCGGAGATCGCCGCGAGCGCTCCGGCGAGCACCCACACGATCCGGATGACCCGGTCGACGTTGATCCCGGATGCCGCGGCCAGCTGCGGGTTGTCCGAGATCGCGCGCGTCGCCTTGCCGATGCGGGTGCGCAGCAGGAAGAACGCCACCGCGACAATGACCACGATGCTCACGCCCATGCTGACCAGGTCGATGTACGACAGCGAGATCGGGCCGAACTGGATCGGCGTCGGGCTCGCCCCGGGCAGCTGATAGGTCTTGCCGCCGACGAAGAACTGGTAGACGTACCGCAGCGCCAGCGACAGGCCGATGCTCACGATCATGAGCTGGACGATCCCGAGGCCCCGACGGCGCAGCGGCCGCCACAACCCGGCATCCATCGCCAGTCCCAGCCCCGCCCCGGCCAGCACCGCCGCCAGCACGCCGAGCCAGATCGGCAGCTGCCACGTCGTGCTGAACAGCAGTGCGACGAGTGCCCCCCACGTCACCATCTCGCCGTGGGCGAAGTTCGACAGGCCCGTCGTGCCGTAGATGAGCGCCGCGCCCATCGCGGCCAGCGCCAGCAGCAGGCCGAAGTTCAGGCCGTTGACGAGCCGGATGGCGAGCTGGTCGGCGAAGGAGGTCGTCTGCCGCTGCCCTTCGCCGAGGAAGAGGTTCACGATCTTCGTCTTCGTCAGGCCGAACTCGACCTCGAACGATCCCGTCGTGCCCTGCACCGGCTGTAGGCCCTCGGGCAGCAGCGACGGATCGACGATCACGCCGTCGGGGAGGGTCGACTCGTCGACGACGAGCGTGTACTTCTCCTTCTCCGGGACGTACAGGCGCCACTTGCCCTCGGCATCCGTCACGGTCTCAGCCTCGAACCCGTTGCCGTTCACCGACACCGTCACGTCGGGGACGGGTTCGTCCTCGAAGGTGATGACCCCGCCGAAGTAATAGTCGGTCTGCTCCTGATCACCCCCCGGAGTGTCCGGTGCGGCGGCGTGTGCCGCCGTCGCGGGGCTGCTGAGGACGAACAGGCTCGCAGCCAGCAGCGCCCCCAGGAAGAGCACGATCCACCTCAGTGGAGTTCGCGCGGTGACGGTCGTGGGACTCAAAGGTTCCTCCAGTCCGGCGCACCATTTCGGGTGATGCGGTCGCATCGACGTTGATCAACGACGGTACGAGCGTAATGTGTCGGGATTGTTTCACCTACAGACCTTGTTCGGTGCGGCGTGGCGTGGCATAGGCGCTCACCGCGGGGGAATGCCGCGCCGTGCGCGCGACTTACAATCGATACACGCGCGCGCGAGGCATCGGAGGACCTGTGGAGCACAACGACCCGTTCGGATTCGTCGGACTGACCTATGACGACGTGCTGCTCCTGCCGGGGCACACCGACGTCATCCCCTCCGAAGCCGATACGAGTTCGCGTGTCACGCGCCGCATCACGGTGGCGACGCCCCTGCTCTCCGCCGCGATGGACACCGTCAGCGAGGCCCGCATGGCGATCGCCATGGCCCGGGAGGGCGGTCTCGGCATCCTGCATCGCAACCTCGCCATCGCCGAGCAGGCCGCCATGGTCGACCAGGTCAAGCGCAGCGAGTCGGGCATGATCACCGACCCCATCACCACCACCCCCGACGCCACCATCGACGAGGTCGACGCCCTGTGCGGGCAGTACCGCATCTCTGGGCTCCCGGTCGTCGACGAGGACGGGCGCCTGGTCGGCATCATCACCAACCGCGACATGCGGTTCGTCTCGGGCTTCGAGCGCCAGACGACGAAGGTCCGCGACGTCATGACGAGCGAGGGCCTCGTCACCGGGCGCGTCGGCATCGGGGCGAACGAGGTCATCGCGCTGTTCGCGCAGCACCGCGTCGAGAAGCTGCCCCTCATCGACGACGACGGCAAGCTCGCCGGGCTCATCACGATCAAGGACTTCGACAAGAGCGAGAAGTACCCACTCGCCACGAAGGACGACCAGGGGCGCCTGCGCGTGGGCGCGGCGATCGGCTTCTTCGGCGATGCGTGGGAGCGCGCCGAGGCCCTCCGCGACGCCGGTGTCGACGTCATCGTCGTCGACACCGCGAACGGCCAGTCGCAGGGCGTCATCGACATGGTGCGCCGCCTCAAGGGCGACGCGTCGTTCGCGCACATCGACGTCATCGGCGGCAACGTCGCGACCCGGGAAGGCGCGCAGGCGCTCATCGAGGCTGGAGTGGATGCCGTCAAGGTCGGCGTCGGACCGGGCTCGATCTGCACGACGCGCATCGTCGCGGGCGTCGGCGTGCCGCAGGTGACCGCGATCTGGGAGGCCTACCAGGCGGCCCGCGAGGCCGGCATCCCGGTCATCGCCGACGGCGGCCTGCAGTACTCCGGCGACATCGCGAAGGCCCTCGTCGCGGGCGCCGACACCGTCATGCTCGGGTCGCTCCTCGCCGGCACCGACGAGTCGCCGGGCGAGATCGTCTTCCAGGGCGGCAAGCAGTTCAAGCTCTACCGCGGCATGGGCTCGCTCGGCGCGATGCAGACCCGCGGCAAGAAGACGTCGTACTCGAAGGACCGCTACTTCCAGGCCGACATCCCCTCGGACGACAAGCTCATCCCCGAGGGCATCGAGGGCCAGGTCGCCTACCGCGGCCCGGTCTCGGCCGTCGCCTACCAGCTCGTCGGAGGGCTCCGGCAGTCGATGTTCTACGTCGGCGCCCGCACGATCGAGGAGCTGAAGGCCCGCGGCAAGTTCGTGCGGATCACCGCGGCCGGCCTCAAGGAGAGCCACCCGCACGACGTGCAGATCGTCGTCGAGGCCCCCAACTACAAGCACTGAGTCCGGGAGCGTCCGAGCGCTCCTCTTCCCCTCGCGAACCCCACGGCGGCGCCGCGGCTAGCGGGCCAGTCCGTGCACGGCGCGCGTCATCAGCGGTCGGATGTCCAGGGCCTGGTCGACTGTCAGCCGGTGCAGGAGGAGCCCCTCGGCCAGCGCCATGAGTGCGCGCGTGGCGGGCGCGGGGTCGGGGATGCCGGCATCCGTCACGATCCGCTCGGTCCAGCGCTCGAACTCCTGCCGCTGTCGGCGGAGGGGACCCAGGAGCTCGGCGTCCCCCGCGAGCTCGAGGAACAGCGCATATCGGGCGCGGGTGCGCGACGCGAACGGGCCGCTCTCGGTCTCGATCATCCGGATCAGTCCCTCGGCGAGGTCGTCCGGGCCGGTGACGGCGGGGACGGATGCCGCGGCGAAGTCGGCCCGTTCACGTTCCGCGATCCAGTCCACGACACCCGCCAGGAGTGCGCGTCGGGTGCGGAACCAGTTCGACGTGGATCCCGCCGGCAGTCCGGCCCGGTCGTCGACGCGCGCGTGGCTCAGCGCGCGGACGCCCTGCGTGCCGAGGAGGTCGACGGATGCCTCGAGCGCGCGCTCCCGCGTGGCAGCGGCCATGGACACCCCGTTCCGATCGGTCTACTATGAAAATAGTAGATCCCGCGAGCGAAGAAGGTCGCCATGGACACGCCTCAGCACGACACGCTTTTTCCGGCCGAATGGCCCGCGCTGCCGGATGCCCCCGGCTTCACGCATTCGATCGTCGAGACCCCGGGGCTGCGGACGCACCTGGCCGAGATCGGCGAGGGCGACCCTGTCCTCCTACTGCACGGGTGCCCGGAGCACTGGTGGCAGTGGGAGACCGTCGCCCCGCTCGTCGCCGCCCGCGGCTACCGGGTGCTGTGCCCGGATCTGCGGGGAGCGGGGTGGACCGCCGCCGCCGACGAGCACATGGACAGGGAGACGCGCCTGCAGGACATCCTCGCGATCCTGGATGAGCTCGGCATCGCCCGCGCCCACCTGTTGTCGCACGACCTGGGCGCGCTGACCGCGATGCAGCTCTCCTACGAGCACCCCGAGCGCGTCCGCAGGGCCGTGCAGCTGTCCGTCCCGCCCGCCTTCATGGCGTTCAGCCTGCGCACACTGCCGGGCTTCAAGCACCTTCCGGCGTTCCTCTTCCATCGACCGGGCGCCTCGCTGCGCGGCACCTTCTCGTCCGAGTACGCGGCGCGGCCGCTTCCGGATGCCGTCATCGACGCCCACCTCGCGCCGCTGCGTCGCCCCGAGATCGACCGCGCGATCCGGTCGGCGAGCCGGCGGCTCATCGTGCCCGAGGGGCTGCGGATGACCGCCGGTGTCTACCGCCGCCGCCGTCTCACTGTGCCGACCCGGTTCGTCTACGGCCGTGAGGATCGGTTCTGGAATGAGGCGATCATGCGGCGCATCTGCCGCCACCCCGAGCGCTACGCCGACCGGGTCGACTTCGCCTATGTCGACGGCGCGTCTCACTTCATGACCGATGATGCCCCCGGCGCCGTGGCCGACGTGGCCCTCGAGTGGATCGAGCAGGATGCCGGGGCCCCCACCGGAGGGCCGGAGGCGATCCGGTGGGGATGAGGCGAGGCATCCACCGGCGACTCCGGAGGGGTTCGGCTGGACCGGTCGTCCCGACGCCGGGAACCCGCGCGCTCACAGCCCCTCCCGGTAGGCTGGCAGGGTGAGCATGGAGATCGAGCTCGGCCGCGCCAAGCGCGCCCGCCGCGCGTATGCGTTCGACGACATCGCGGTTGTGCCCTCGCGGCGCACCCGCAACCCCGAGGACGTCTCCACGGCCTGGTCGATCGACGCCTTCGGGTTCGAGATCCCCGTGCTCGGCGCTCCCATGGATTCGGTCATGAGCCCGACGACGGCCATCATGCTCGGTCAGCTCGGCGGCCTCGGCGTGCTCGACCTCGAGGGCGTGTGGACGCGTTACGACGACCCCGAGCCGCTCCTCGCCGAGATCGCCGGTCTCGCGCCGCACGAGGCGACCCGCCGCATGCAGGAGCTCTACGCCGAGCCGATCAAGCCCGAGCTCGTGCGCGACCGCCTCGCCGAGATCCGCGACGCCGGCGTCACCGTCGCGGGGTCTCTCACCCCGCAGCGCACGCAGGAGCTGTACGAGACCGTTGTCGCCGCCGGCGTCGACCTGTTCGTCATCCGCGGCACCACCGTCTCGGCCGAGCACGTCTCGAGCGACGCGGCACCGCTGAACCTCAAGAAGTTCATCTACGACCTCGACGTCCCCGTCATCGTCGGCGGCGCCTCGACCTACACCGCGGCCCTGCATCTCATGCGCACCGGCGCGGCGGGCGTGCTCGTCGGCTTCGGCGGGGGAGCGGCGTCGACGACCCGCGCGACCCTCGGCATCCATGCCCCCATGGCGACGGCGGTCGCCGACGTGGCCGGCGCGCGCCGCGACTACCTGGACGAGTCCGGCGGCCGCTACGTGCACGTCATCGCCGACGGCGGCGTCGGCACGTCCGGCGACATCGTGAAGGCCCTCGCGATGGGCGCGGATGCCGTCATGCTCGGCGTCGCGCTCGCGCGCGCAACCGATGCGCCCGGCCGCGGATTCCACTGGGGGCCCGAGGCGCACCACCCCACGCTGCCGCGCGGCCGCCGCGTCGAGGTCGGCCAGGTCGCCCCCCTCGAGGAGATCCTGTACGGCCCGGCGCCCGTCGCCGACGGCACCGCCAACCTCATCGGCGCGCTCCGCAAGTCGATGGCCACGACCGGATATTCCGACCTCAAGGAGTTCCAGCGCGTCGAGGTCGTCGTCGCGCCGTACTCCGCGAACTGATGTGGATGCCCGGTCGTTGAGCGAGAAGCCGGTCGCGGCGCGCCCGCCCGAGCGCGCCGAGGTGTTCCCGCCCACGCTGCGCGAGGTCATGCTGCGGCCGTGGTGGCTCGGGATGCTGGCGTTCGCCCTGCTGGTCGCGGCGGTGTTCGCGTGGCTCGGGCAGTGGCAGCTGGGGCGCGCGATCGACACGAATCCCCCGCCTCCCGGGGCAACCGAGCAGGTGCGACCCCTCGCCGACGTCGTGGCGCCCGGTGCCTACCTGCCGGAGCCGCTCGTGGGGCAGCGGGTCGAGGTGACCGGCACTTTTGTGCCGGGGGACTTCCTCGTCGTCTCGTCGCGCTACAACGACGGCGTCGCCGGGTACTGGGTGACCGGTCAGCTGCGGCTGGACGCGACCGCGCCCACCTCGCTCGCGGTGGCGCTCGGCTGGGCCGCTGATCGCGAGAGCGCGGATGCCGCGGCATCCGCTCTCAACGACGCCCCCGCCGACACGGTGACGCTCGTCGGCCGGCTCATCGCCGACGAGGGACCGGCGGCCCCGCCGCGCGAGGGCCCCGCGACCGAGATGACGCGGATGTCGCCGGCGGCCCTCCTCGGCTGGTGGCACGACGTCGACGATCTGAACGTGTACCGGCCCTACCTCGTCGCCGACGCGGGGGAGACCCTGCCCGACGGGCTCGTCGCGATCGATTCGCCCGCGCCCGAGGAGGGCTCCGGCGTCAACTGGCTGAACGTGTTCTACGCGGCGGAGTGGGCGATCTTCGCGGGCTTCGCGTTCTACATGTGGTACCGCCTCGCCCGCGACGCGTGGGAGAAGGAGGTCGAGGCGCTCGAGGAGGCCGCGGCCGGAGCGGGGCCCCCCGGCGACTAGACTGGAGGGCATGCCTCAGCCCAAACTCGCCACGTTTCCGGCGATCCGAGGGGCGCTGAAGTTCTACCAGATCGCGTCGGTGATCACCGGTGTCATGCTGCTGTCGCTGTGCGCCGAGATGATCATCAAGTACGGCTTCCACTACGAGTTGTTCCTCGGCGGATCCGGCGGCTTCCTCTGGTTCGCGCCGGTCGACGCCTTCGGCGAGTCCACGGGCGACGGGGTGAACCTGTCGCTCGGCATCCTCATCGCGCACGGCTGGTTCTACGTCGTGTACCTCTTCGCGTGCTTCCGCGTGTGGAGCCTCATGCGCTGGGGCTTCGTCCGGTTCGTGACGCTCGCGCTCGGCGGCATCGTGCCGCTGCTGTCGTTCTTCATGGAGGCGCGCGTGGGCCGCGAGGTGAAGGCGTACCTCGCCGAGCGCGAGGCCTCCGAGGCGGCTGCGGCCGCGCTCGCACATCCGGTTCCCGAGTCTGTCGACGGAGCCGCCCCGGCATCCACCACGGAAGGCACCCGGTGACCACTCAGACCGAGACCGCCCAGCGTCCCGTCCTCGTCGTCGATTTCGGCGCGCAGTACGCGCAGCTCATCGCGCGGCGCGTCCGTGAGGCGGGTGTGTACAGCGAGCTCGTCCCGCACACCGTGACGGCCGCCGAGGTCGAGGCCCGCAATCCGGTCGCGCTCATCCTCTCCGGCGGGCCGTCGTCGGTGTACGAGCCCGGTGCGCCCGCACTCGACCCCGGTGTGCTGCAGCTCGGCATCCCCACGCTCGGCATCTGCTACGGCTTCCAGGTGATGGCCCAGCAGCTCGGCGGCGAGGTCGCGAACACGGGCCTGCGCGAGTACGGCGCGACGGATGCCGTGATCGCGAACGACGGCGGCGTCCTTCTCGGCGGCCAGCCCTCCCAGCAGAACGTCTGGATGAGCCACGGCGACCAGGTCGCCCGCGCCCCCGAGGGCTTCGAGGTGCTCGCCTCCACGGCCGCCACCCCCGTCGCCGCCTTCGGCAACGCGGAGAAGTGCTTCTACGGCGTGCAGTGGCACCCCGAGGTCAAGCACTCCGACCACGGCCAGGAGGTGCTGCAGAACTTCCTGCACAAGGCCGCGGGGCTCGCCTCGGACTGGAACAGCGGCAACGTCATCGCCGAACAGGTCGCGCGCATCCGCGAGCAGATCGGCACGGGCCGCGTGCTCTCGGCACTGTCGGGCGGCGTCGACTCCGCCGTCTCGACCGCACTCGTGCACGAGGCGGTCGGCGACCAGCTCGTCGCCGTGTTCATCGACCACGGGCTCCTGCGCA
Organism: Microbacterium aurum; assembly: GCF_016907815.1. Taxonomy (NCBI): domain Bacteria; kingdom Bacillati; phylum Actinomycetota; class Actinomycetes; order Micrococcales; family Microbacteriaceae; genus Microbacterium; species Microbacterium aurum. The sequence goes on along the minus strand of NZ_JAFBCQ010000001.1, from coordinate 3,242,265 downwards.
AGGGCGAGCGCGAGCAGGTGGAGAACGACTACGTCGCCTCCACGGGCGTGCGCCTCATCACCGTCGACGCGCGCGAGACGTTCCTGACCGCGCTCGCCGGTGTCAGCGACCCGGAGCAGAAGCGCAAGATCATCGGGCGCGAGTTCATCCGCGCATTCGAGAAGGTGCAGCAGGAGCTCCTGGCGGAGGCGGAAGCCGAGGGCGACCCGATCCGGTTCCTCGTGCAGGGGACGCTGTACCCCGACGTCGTCGAATCCGGCGGCGGTGCGGGCACCGCGAACATCAAGAGCCACCACAACGTGGGCGGCCTGCCGGAGGACCTGCAGTTCGAGCTCGTCGAGCCGCTGCGGACGCTGTTCAAGGACGAGGTCCGCGCGATCGGACGCGAGCTGGGACTGCCCGCCGAGATCGTCGGCCGCCAGCCGTTTCCGGGCCCCGGCCTCGGCATCCGGATCGTGGGTGAGGTCACCGCTGACCGCCTTGAGATCCTGCGTGACGCCGACGCCATCGCCCGCGAGGAGCTGACGCGCGCGGGGCTGGACGGCGAGATCTGGCAGTGCCCCGTCGTGCTGCTCGCCGATGTCCGCTCGGTCGGCGTCCAGGGCGACGGCCGCACGTATGGGCATCCGATCGTGCTGCGTCCGGTGTCATCGGAGGACGCGATGACCGCCGACTGGACGCGCCTGCCCTACGACGTGCTGTCGAAGATCTCGAACCGCATCACGAACGAGGTGCGCGAGGTCAACCGGGTCGTGCTTGACGTCACGTCCAAGCCCCCGGGAACCATCGAGTGGGAGTGATCTGACCGGATGCCGGGGCGCGCGCCCCGGCATCCGTCGTCTCACCCGGCATCCGCCCGCGCCGAGACACGCTTCCTGCACCGAGACACGGGTGCACAGCGCGTGTCTCGGTGCGCACACCGCGTCTCGCGGGCGCGGGGTGGGCCGGCGGGCGCGCGTGGCGGGGGATGCGAAAGGCCCGCCCGGCGGAGCCGGACGGGCCTGTCAGCGAGAGCCGCGGGTCAGTTGTTGCCGCGGAGGATCGCGATGAGGCGCAGGATCTCGATGTAGAGCCAGACGACCGTGACCATGATGCCGAAGGCGCCGAGCCAGCCGTACTCGCGGGGAGCGCCGTTGCGCACGCCCTGCTGCACCGAGTCGAAGTCGAGCACGAGCGAGTACGCCGCCATGATCACGACGAGGACGCCGATGATGACACCCAGCGGGATGCCCGCGATGCTGTAGTTCGACAGCATGCCGAAGGGGCCGCCGCTGCCGGCGGGGAACGCGCCGAACATCATCATGACGACGTTGATGAGCGAGAACACCAGGTAGCCGACCATCGCGATCATGAAGATCTTCGTGGCCTTGGCCGAGGCGCGGACCTTGCCGCTGGCGAAGAGGGCGAGGGTCACGCCGACGACCGACAGCGTCGCGAGGGTGGCCTGCATGACGATGCCGGGCCAGATGAACTCGAAGAACGCCGAGATGCCGCCGATGAACAGGCCCTCGAAGGCGGCGTACCCGAAGATGAGGCCCGGGCGGACCTTCTTGCGCGAGGTGAACGTCACGACCATCGCGAGGACGAAGCCGCCCATCGCGCCGATGATCCACGGCATCATCGTCGGCACGGGGTTCGCGGCGGTGACCGGCGACATGGTCCAGATCCAGCCGACAACGGCCGTCACGAGAAGGATGCCGAAGAGCGCGAGCGTCTTGACGACGGTGTCCTCGACGGTCATGCGACCGGTCTGGACCGCACCGGCGGCGGGGGCGGCGAACGCGCCCTCGAGCTGCGCTTGTGCGGCGACGTCGACGGACTGCGCGGTGGTCGCGGCGAACTGGGTCTGGGCAGCCGGCGGGGTCAGCCCGGGCCGCTGTTCCTGGAACGCGGGGTGGCGGAATGCGGGGTTGCTGCTCGAGGCCATTGTGGTCTCACTCCAATACGAGGATGGCCGCAGCGGGTACTGCGGGATTCCAGCGTATCCGACGGCGGTTCTCGGTGGCAGGTGCGGCCCTGTGAGCACCCTTTGAACCCGGCATCCGCGCCGGGTGGGCCGGCCCGCGTCGATAGCCTGGACGCATGCCTCGACGCCGGCCGCTGGTCATCGGACACCGCGGTGCGCCCGGGTACCGCCCGGAGCACACGCGCTCGTCGTACGACCTTGCGCTCGCCCTCGGCGTCGACGCCGTCGAGCCGGACGTCGTCTTCACCGCCGACGGCGTGCTCGTCGTGCGGCACGAGAACGAGATCGGCGCGACCACCGACGTCGCCGACCACCCGGAGTTCGCGCGGCGTCGCACGACCAAGACGATCGACGGCGCCGAGCACACCGGGTGGTTCACCGAGGACTTCACCTGGGACGAGCTGGCGACGCTGCGCTGCCGCGAGCGCCTGCCGCAGCTGCGTGCCGCCAGCGCGTCGTTCGACGGCGAGCAGCCGCCGCTGCGGCTGCGCGACGTGCTCGACCTCGTCCGTCAGGCCTCGCTCGACCAGGGGCGCGAGATCGGCGTCGTGCTGGAGATCAAGCACGCGACGTACTTCTCCGGGCTGGGCTACGACGTCGCGGGCGCCATCGCGGCAGAGCTGCGCGACGCCGGCTGGGCGACGGGTCGACTGCCCCTCTACCTGGAATCGTTCGAGCAGACGGTGCTCGAGGCCGTCCGCGCCGAGGGGGTCCGCGGCACCTACATCTACCTGCTCGAGGCCGCGGGAAGCCCGTACGACCTCGTCGCGCGTCAGGGGCGCGCCGCGCCGACCTACCGCGAACAGGCGACGCCTGCGGGGCTTGACCGCCTCGTCGGCCGGGTGGACGGCATCAGCGTCGACAAGCGTATGATCCTCGCTCCCGACAAGCTCGGCCGGGCGACCGGCCCGGCATCCGTCGTCGCCGACGCGCACGCCCGCGGCTTGCGCGTCTTCACGTGGACCTGTCGCCCGGAGAACGCGTTTCTCGTCGGGCAGTTCCGGCGAGGGCGGGCGAAGGCCGAGTTCGGCGACTATGCCGCGGAGTGGCGCATGATCGCGGATGCCGGGGTCGACGGCGTCTTCGTCGACCATCCCGATCTCGGGGTCGCCTTCTTCCGAGGATGACGGGCGCAGCCGCGGCGACCCCCTAGGGTGAGGTCATGACCGACCTCGGGATCGTCGCGTCCGGTGTACGTCGCTCCTTCGGGGCCGTCCAGGCTGTCCGCGAGGTGAACCTCGAGGCGCGCGCCGGAGCCGTCACGGGCCTCGTCGGGCCCAACGGCTCGGGCAAGACGACCCTGCTGCTCATGCTCGCCTCACTGCTCGCGCCCGACGCCGGGACGATCCGCATCGGCGGCATCGACCCTGTCGCCCAGCCCGATGCGGCGCGCGCGATCCTCGGCTGGATGCCCGACGCGCTCGGCGCGTGGCCGTCGCTGACGGCACGCGAGACGCTCGTGATGACGTCGCGACTGTACGGGCTCGATGCCGCGGCGGCCGCGGGCGGCGCGGCGCGACTGCTCGCCGAGGTGGGGCTCACGCACCTGGCCGATGCGCCGGCCCGCGTGCTGTCGCGCGGGCAGAAGCAGCGGCTGGGTCTCGCCCGCGCCCTCGTCCACGACCCGCGAGTGCTGCTGCTGGACGAGCCCGCGTCGGGCCTCGATCCGCAGGCGCGCATCGACCTGCGCGTGCTGCTGCGGCGCCTCGCCGCCGAGGGTCGCACCATCCTCATCTCGAGCCACATCCTGTCCGAACTCGAGGAGGTCGTCGACGACGCCGTGTTCCTCGTGGAAGGCGCGACCGTCAGCAGCGACCGCGTCGCCGCCGCCGCGACGCGGCGACGCACGTGGCGCATCCGCCTGGCCGACCGCGAGCCCGTCGCGGCCGTCCTCCCGGTGGCGCAGGCGCTCGGGCTTGACGCCGCCCTCATCCCCATCGACCGGCGCGACCTGCTCGTCGGCTTCGCGGGCGATGTCGAGGCGGCGTCGGCGCTGGCTGCGCTCGTGGCCGCGGGACTCCCGGTCGCCGAGTTCGCCGCCGCCACGGGCCTGCTCGAACACACCTTCCTCGACCTCGAAGGGGGCCGCGCGTGAACCTGTCGCGTCTGTGGACGATCGCGCGCCTCGAGCTGCTCCAGCGCGTGCGGACGGTGTCGTGGTACGTGCTGCTCGGCGTGTTCGCACTGCTGCTCGTGGGTGTGACCGCACTGTCGTTCCTCGGCTACGGCGGCTGGGGCATGGCCGGCCCGGGCGTGTACTCGATCGTCGTGTACGTCACCCTGCTCCTGGTGCTCCTCGTCTCCCCGACCCTCAGCGGCAACAGCATCAACGGCGACCGGGATGCCGCGACCCTCGCGCCCGTGCAGGTGACGCTCGTCACCACCGGCGAGATCCTCCTCGGCAAGTTCCTCGCGGCGTGGATCACCGGTCTCGCCTTCGCCGGCGTCGCCGCGCCGTTCCTCGTGATCGCAACGCTCGCGGGCGGGGTCAACCCCTGGACCGTCCTGATCTCGCTCGCCGTCCTCGTCGTCGAAACCGGCGTCATCGCCGCGATCGGGGTGGCGCTGTCCGGCATCCTCGCCCGTCCCCTCTTCTCCGTCGCCGTCACCTATCTGGTCGTCGCCGCCCTCGCCGTCGGCACCGTGATCGGCTTCGGGCTCATCGGCACCGCCACCGCCAGCGAGGGCGTCTCCCTGTCGCGGTCGGCCGAGTACGGCGACAACGGCCCGCTGTGCAAGGACGGATCGGACGATTGCTGGGACGACCCCGAGCAGATGGTGTGCGGCGAGTGGACCCGCACGACCTACCCCGTCCCTCGCTTCGACCGGGTGTGGTGGTTGCTGTCGGCGAATCCGTTCGTCATCCTCGCCGACGCCGTGCCGACGAGCTTCGACCGGTACGGCAACCCGGACGATCTGTTCGGGTCGCTGAAGTACACCGTGCGCAGCGCGCAGCGCACGCCCGATCTCGAGACGCGCTGGGACGAGTGCGATCCGACGTACTCCTTCGGCGAGAGCGACTACCCGACACCCGAGGAGATCATCGACCAGACCGTGCCGGGATGGTTCGTCGGGCTCGGAGTGCAGCTGGCCCTGGCCGTCCTGCTGCTGTGGTGGGCGTGGGCGCGCACCCGGACGCCCGCTCGCCAGCTGCCGCCCGGTACCCGCATCGCGTAGTCGACGACACCCGGCGATCGCGCTGCGCCTGCCCTCCAGCGCCGCACTCGCGGCCAGTCCGGACGGCGACCCGGCATCCCGATTCGCGGCGGCCGCCTCGCACGGCACCGTGGACTCCTCGTTCCGCTCCGCGGCGATCGGCGCGGACGGACGCGTGACGGTCGTGATCGAGATGACCGGCGACCCCGTCGCCGTCGTCCAGGCAGAGAAGGGCCGCGAGCTCACCCCGGGTGAGCGCGGCGACGTCAAGGGCAAGCTCAAGAAGGCGCAGGACTCCATCCGGGGGACGATCACCAGCAAGGGCGGCGAGATCCAGGCCCAGACGCAGTCGGCCTACAACGGCTTCCAGGCCTCGGTGCCCGTCGACCAGGTCGACGCCGTCGCGTCGCTGCCCGGCGTCGTGGCGGTGCACCCCGTGCGCACCTACGCCGTCGACAACGCCGTCTCGGTGCCGTTCCTGGGGTTGCCGCAGGTGTGCCAGAACACCGGCTACACCGGCCAGAACGTCAAGGTCGCGATCATCGACACGGGCATCGACTACACGCACGCCACCTTCGGCGGCCCCGGCGCGACCGAGGCCTACGAGGCGGCGCACGCGGCGGAGGCCCAGCCCGCCGACCCGGCATGGTTTGGCCCGGATGCGCCGCGCGTCAAGGGCGGCATCGACCTCGTCGGCGACGACTACAACGCCGATTCCTCCAGCGACGCCTACCAGCCCGTCCCGCACCCCGACGACAACCCGCTGGACTGCAACGGCCACGGCTCCCACGTCGCCGGCACGACCGGCGGCTCCGGCGTCCTCGCCGACGGGACGACCTACCCGGGTCCGTACGACGAGTCCACGCCGTCGAACACGTTCCGCGTCGGTCCGGGCGTCGCGCCCCAGGTCGACCTGTACGCCGTGCGCGTGTTCGGCTGCGAGGGGTCGACGGATGTCGTCGTGCCCGCCCTGGACTGGGCGGTCGAGCACGGCATGGATGTCGTGAACCTGTCGCTCGGATCCTCCTTCGGGCGTGGAGATGACCCGGATGCCGTGGCGGCCGCCAACGCGGTCGGCGCGGGCGTCGTGGTGGTCGCCTCGGCCGGCAACGCGGGACACAACCCGTATCTCACCAGCTCGCCGGGCACCGGCGACGGTGTCATCGCGGTCTCGGCGGTCGACAGCGCCGAGAGCTTCCCGGGCGCCACGGTCACCGTGGGGGGGCGCGACGGTGGAAGCCATCAACGCCAACGGCGCGGACCTCCACGGTCTCGGCGAGCTCGAGGTGGTGCGCCTGACGTGCGAGAACGCCCTCGGGTGCTCGCCGGAGGCGTTCACCGCCGCCGGTGTCGTCGAGGGGGGCAACCAGCTCGCGGTCGTCGACCGCGGCGACTGCGCCCGCGTCGCGAAGAAGATCCACGGCCAGCAGGCCGGGGCCGCCGCGGTGCTCATGGTGAACAACACCGACGATCTGCCGCCGTACGAGGGCGTGATCACCTCGAACGCCGACACCGGCGAGCCGTACCTGGTGACGATCCCGTTCCTCGGCGTGCGGCAGTCCGACGGGGTCGCCTTCGAGGCCCCAGAAGCCGGGCCACCCCTCGCCCGCCCCGTAGCCGTCGAGCGAGATGATGTAGTCCACCATCAGAGTCGTCGCCATCGTCGTCTCCCTCTGGGCGCGGTGCGCCCATCACTCCATCGTGGAACGGGGCGGAGACGGAGGCAAGGGGATGCCGCGACGCGGCCGTCGGAGTCGCCGCACCCACGCGCGGTACGCGAGCGTCACGACGCCGAGGAGCACCAGCCACACCAGCAGGATGCCGGCAGGGATGATCGAGGCGAACGGCATTGCCGCCAGCGGGGTGACGCCGGCGATGCCGAGACGGATGAACTCGGCGACCACCGACGCCGCATAGACGACGCTCGAGGCGATCAGCCGACGCGCGGCCGCCCGCCGGTCGGGCAGGGCGCGTCGCGCCGCGATGCCGCACGCGAGGGAGCCGAATGCGGCGACGAGCACGCTGAGCCACACGACGACCCCGCCGACCGAGATGATGCTCTCGCCCAGCGCTCCGGCGCACAGGTTGGTCCGGTTGGCGCCCCAGCCCGAGGTCACGTTGTGGCACAGGATGCGGTAACCCACGATGTGGGCGGTGTCGAGGGCGGGGGCGAGGAGCGCCCCCGCGCACAGCGCGATCCACCCCACGGCGAGCAACCGGTCGCGGTCGAGCGTCATCCCGTCAGTCTCCTGACGAGCTGTCGGGCCGCGGGGGCGACACGCGGCATCCGACCGTCGCGCGCGCATGTTGCCGAGGAGAGTGCAGGATTCCGAGGAGCGGATGCCGCGGGCATCTCCTCGGAATCCGCCATCTCCTCGGAATCCGCCATCTCCTCGGAGTCCGGCGTGGGGCGGGGCGGACGTAGACGCGACGGCGGGAGTCGAAACTGCGCTTGCGCAGATTTCGTGGCTGCTCGAGAAGCGCGCAATCACGCGGGTCGTGCCGTCTCTCCGGGTCTGATTCCCCGACCAAATACGACTACGACGTCGCAATTCCTGAGGGCGCCGAGCTTCGAGAAACGGGCGGCGGGACGCTCGCCATCCTCGACCAAGAGGGCAATCCTGTCGCAATGCTCCTTCCGGCCTGGGCACGCGACGCGAATGGCGTAGCGGTGTCGACGCATTTCGCGCTCAAGGGCAACAAACTGGTGCAGTACGTTGATCACCGTCAGCCAGGCGTTGCCTATCCGGTCGTCGCGGACCCGAAGTTTGCATGGATGGGTGTTCTGCCCACCGTCAAGCTGAATCGTGGCGAGACCTACAACATGCGCTACTCGGCCATGCCCGGCAAGCTCGCACTCTGCGTGTCGCTCGGTGGCGTCGCCGGTGTCGCGCTCGCGATCCCCTGTGCTGCCAGCCTCGCGGTACTCAGCGCGAAAGCAGGTACGATCTACGCCAGCGGCAAGTGCATGCAGGTTCTCATCGGGCCCGGCATCCTTGGCGGCGTTGAGTACAAAGACAGCTACTGCAAGTAAGGACAGATGCGACGACTGTTTAGCTTCCAAGCCGGACGAGCACTGTTCGGATCGGTTCCTCGGGTGCTGATCGTGTTCGGGTCTCTCCTGGCCTACTACTTGCTTGCGATGTGGGTCGAGCCGTATGTTCCGTGGTGGCTCACAACCGTCGTGGGATTCGTGCTCCTCTTCGGATTGCTCTACCTCGGATCTGTTTGGCTGGACCACGACATCATGCGGGCAGCGGAGCAAGAGTCCTCCGACGGGGATCGAAGCTAGACCAATAGTGACCCCATTCGGCGAAGATGGGGTTCACCACGGGCGGCATCCGGCGTGTCTGACATACTCCAGATACGCCGGATGCCTTCTTTCATGCTGAGTCCCTGGTCGGTGACGTCCCGCTGGTTGGTGGAGTTTCTCGACACCGTGCGGGTCAGCTTCTGTGATTATGCCGCAGCGAGTTCGGGGATCGCGACCTCCTCTGCTTCGACTTGCAGGAGCTTCATGGAGTGTTCGCTGAAGTAGCGGCGGTCGGCGCCGTCCCATTCGTCGTGTTGCTCGATGAGGACGTGCCCGGCCAGGCGCAGTAGCGCGGCGGGGTTGGGGAAGGTTCCGACGACGTCGGTGCGGCGTTTGATCTCCTTGTTGACGCGTTCGAGCGGGTTCGTGGACCAGATCTGCCGCCAGTGCTGCTGCGGGAATCCGCAGAACGCGAGGATGTCGTTCTTGGCGTCCTCGAGCATGTCCGCGACCTTCGGATGCGACCTGGCGAGCATGCGGACGACCTCGTGGAACTGCGCGAACACGTGCTCCGTGTCCGGCTGCGCGAAGATCGTGCGGATGATCGACGCGACCATCGGGCCAGCCGTCTTCGGGACGTTGGCGAGCACGTTCCGCATGAAATGCACTCGGCAGCGTTGCCAGGCGGAGCCGACGAACACGGTCTCGATCGCTGCGATCAGCCCGGTGTGCGCGTCGCTGATCACGAGCTTCACCCCGTCCAGCCCACGCGCCTTCAACGAGCGCAGGAACGTGGTCCAGAACGGCTGCGACTCGGTGTCTCCGACCTCGAAGCCGAGCACCTCCCGCCGCCCGTCGGCCGCGACTCCCACGGCAACGACGACCGCCTGCGAGACCACCCGCCGGCCGACCCGGGCCTTGCAATAGGTCGCGTCGAGGAACACGTACGGGTAGGCGCTGTCGGCGAGGGGCCGGTCCCGGAACGCCGCGACGTCCTCGTCGAGGTTGCCGCAGATCCGCGACACCTCCGACTTGGAGATGCCGGTGTCCGCGCCCAGCGCCTTGACGAGGTCGTCGACCTTGCGGGTCGAGACGCCGTGGACGTAGGCCTCCATCACGACCGCGAACAACGCCTGATCGACCCTCCGGCGGCGTTCCAGCAGCGACGGGAAGAAGGACCCGGCCCGCAGCTTCGGGATCCGCAGCTCCAGATCCCCGGCTGTCGTCGACAGGGTGCGGGGCCTGGAGCCGTTGCGGACCGCGACGCGGCCCTCGGTGCGCTCATACGGGGCGGCGCCGATGAACGCCGCCGCTTCCGCGTCGATCAGCTCCTGATAGAGCGTCTCGGTCGCGACTCGGATCCGGTCGGTGACATCGGTGAGTTTCAGTTCCCCGAGGAGCTCGAGGAGGGCAGACTGGTTAAGAGCCATCGTGCGTTTGTGTCTTCCTGTGAGTGACTTTGATCGGTACTCACTGACCATCGCACGATGGCTCACCAACGTCTACGACGCCGACGACCCTGCCGGAAAACCCACCACCCCAGGGGACGTCACCCCCTGGTCGCTTCAAGGCGTGTCCAACCCGTTCATCGCCGACGAGGGGCAAATCGGCCCCGATCCCCTGGAAACACTGGGATCGCAGCCGTTCGCGCATCGACACGGCGGCGGGAGTCGAACCCGCAACGCAACCGGGTATGAGTCGGTGCCCGGGACCGCCCGGATCGCCGCGATGTCCTCCGACCATAAGCCGAAACGGGCCGGCGTCTGCAGAGCGGATGACGATTCCTTGCGGTGTATGTCGCAGGGTGACATCGTGCGGGGTCAGCCGAACTGCTGCGTCCAGTACGTGCCCACCTGACAGGCGCCCATTCGGGTGAAACCGGTGCCGAGGATGTTGGCGCGGTGACCGCTGGAATTCATCCACGCGGTGAAGACGGCCTGCGACGACGCGGACCCGTACGCGATGTTCTCGCCCGACCAGCCGCTGGTGGCGCCGTGCGCGAAGGTGCCGGTGTCGTTCATCCACTGCGACTGGGCGCAGCTCGTGCCGGTGAGCGATGAGCTGGAGCTGAGCGCACCCAGCCCCGCTTCGGCGCGCGCCTGATTCACGAGCGAGAGCAGCTCGCTCCTGCGGTCGGTACCCGATACGGCGCCGCCGCCGTCCCCGCCGCCCGACCCGCCTCCGCCGCCGGATTGCCGGGCCGGTGCGCGGCTTGCCTCCGCGGCGAGCCGCGCCGCCTCGGCCGTCTGCCACGCGGCCTCCTCGGCCTGCGCCACCGCGACGGCGTCGCGCAGTGCGGTGACCGCCTGCTGCGAATCCGCGCCGAAGGCATCCGTGACGGCGGTGACTCCGTCCCGGGCCGCTGTGACGGCCGGCAGGGCGGTCGCGGGATGAGGATTCGCGGCGGCCGCCGCATCGGCCGTAGCGGCGGCCCACGCGGCGAGCCGGTCGCGCCAGGTGGAGCCGAGGGTGCTCATCGCCGCGGTCAGGTCGTCGGCCTCGCCGGTGCGCTGCGCGAGTTCGGCTTCCAGATCGCTCAGCCGCGCGCGCAGTTCCACGAGGACGGGCGCCTCGGATGCCGGGGGCCGCTCATTCGGATCGGCCACCGCGATCGTGCGGCTCAGCGCGACCTGGACGATCGTGCCCTGCGACGCGCCGCGGATCGGCCCGCCGCACCATACGTCGCGCGTATGAAGGCGCGAGGTGGATTCAGCCGCGGCGGGCGGCGACGGCGCGCTGCGCGCGGCGGAGCAGCCCCACCACGCCGGTGATCAGCAGCAGGGCACCGACCGCGAGCACGCCGTAGCCGACGGCGGTTGTCGCGGAGAGCGTCCGGACCCATGACACGAGGTCGTCCACGCGGCCCTCGCCGGACGCGAGCCAGATCCCGCAGGCCGCGAGCACCGCGAAGGCGAGCCCCCAGACGATCCCGGCCCAGCGGGTGCGGGGGCGGAGAGTCGGCGCCGACGGCTCCGCCGTCGCGAGCGCGGGCTCCGCGGCGAGGGTGGGCTCCGCGTCGCCGAGATCGTTGAGGTCGCTGAGGTCGCCCAGGGGCTGGGTCTGGTCGTTGTCGGTCACTGTGCGTCCTCCGATTGCCACTGCAGGATCTCGATCCATCCCGATCGCTGATCGATCACGAGGGTCTGGTCGGTGATGTCTTCGCTCTCGTCGACGGATGCCGGGATCGTCGCGACGACGCGGGGGGCGCCGTTGGGCATGCTACTGCTCACGGCCCCGGGAACCTCGCTCACGTCGATCGACTCCCCGGCGCTCGCGTTCGTGTAAACGGTCCCTGCCCCGCCACGGATGTCCAGGTGCACGGTCACGTCCGCATCCACCCAGACGGTCGTTCCTCCTGAGCCCTTCTCGACATGAATCGGCTCGGTGGGGGAGTCGGTTCCGCTGAGCGAGATGGACAGGTCCCCCCAGGGCTGAACAAAGGGTGCCGCGGCGGGCCAGCGCTCGGGTCCGACGTTCGAGATCCCGTAGCCCCCGAGGTGCAGGGCGGCGACCGCCGGCGCCGCCGTCGCGGCCAAGCCCCCGGCTGAAAGGGCGATGGTCACGAACGCGAGGAATCCGCTGCGGCGCCGCACGATGCCGGCGGTGACCATTCCGAGCGCCACGACGAGCGCCCCGACGAACAGGCCGAGCGCCCCGGCGAGCTCCGCGTCGCTGGTCACGGCGACCAGGGCACCCGCGACGACCGCGATGCCGAGCACCGTTGCGACGTAGGCGAACGGCGTGCGCGGCGCGGTCAGGCGGCGGATGCGGCGGCGCTCGGCGGCCTCCGCTGTGAAAGCCGCGGCGTGCGCATGCCGCTCGCGGCGCGCCTGGTCGCGGGCGGCACGCGCGGCATCCTGCTGCTGCCGCCGCCAGGCGTCGTCCTGCACCTTCCATGCGGCGTGCTGCTCGCGCCAGGCGGCGTAGGCGTCGGTGTCGGGGTCGGGGCGTTTCGTCTCGCTCGTTCCTCGCTCGCTCAACGACCGGGTGCGATCCGAGTCGTCGCTCAACGACTGGGTGGGCTCGGCCAACGACCCCGGGGAGGGGGAGGGGGCGGATGCGGCGAAGCCGGCGGCATCCGCCCCCTCGTCGTCCGCGGGCGCGGCGTCCGGACCCGAACCGGGCGCGGCGGCGGACGAGTCCGGGGTCACGGGAGCAGCGGAAGCCGTTCGCTGCTCCGACGCGACGGCCGGGTCGGTGGCGTGCGACGCGGAGCGGGCCGCGCGCACGATGAGGAAGACCAGCGCGCCGACGATGGCGACGCCGACGACGAACGCGAGCGCCATCACGGCTGCAAGACCGCCGCTGGAGCCGGCGACGCTCCAGATCGTCGGCAGCCCCACGAAGAGCGGCACCGGCGCCGGCACCAGGCCGAGGACGGCGAACGCCAGAATCCCGAGGTGCGCCGGCACGAACATGCCGCGCAGCGCATACTGCAGCGGGATGTCGCCGTCGAGGTTCGGCAGGAGCGCCCACGCGACCGCGTAGAGGAACAGCACCGGAAAGCCGAAGAGCCCGATCACGACCAGGATGCCGCGGACGATCAGCGGGTCGACACGCAGTCGCGCGGCGATGCCCGCCGCGACCCCGCCGATCCAGCCGTCGCCGCGGACGATCCCGAGCCCCGCCGTCCACGCGAAGAAGCGGTCGCCGAACGGCGCGCGGGCGGCCGTCGCCGCGGTCGGCGGCACGGGAGGAGGACCGGGATCGGAGAGGGGGGTGGTCATGCCTCGATCCTCGCCCGGGCCGCCCGGCGCCCGCCATCCGGTGAACCCCTGAGCGGACCCTGATTCCGATCGCTCGGCATAGGGGTCCGCGCTCCCGGTGTGATGTGATGGGCGGCATGTCCACCTCCGCGTCGCCGGCCCCGCGCCCCGTGCCGCCGGCGCGCCCGGCGCGGCCCGTCAAGCCGCCGCGCCCGCCCCGCGCCGCGCCGGCCGCGCGGCTGCCGCTCCAGCGCGCTCGCGAATGCGCCGTTTCGGGGGTCTCGGCGGGACTGGCGCGGCACCTCGGTGCGCCTGTGTGGGCGGTGCGCGCCCTGTTCGTCGTGCTCTCGCTGTTCGCGGGGGCCGGCATCCTGCTCTATCTGTGGTGCTGGGCGTTCATGCCGTGGGAGCCGGGCGAGAGCGCGCCGACCCGGTCGTGGCCGGTCGCGTGGATCCTCCTCGCCCTCGCCGGAGCCGCCTTCATCGTCGCGCTCCAGGCGCTCGGCGAACTGGCCGCCTGGGGCTGGGGGCCGTCCATCCGGCCGCGGGCGCTCGCGGCCGTCGTCGTCACCGTCGCCTCCGCGACCGCGGCCGGGCTGTGGGCGGGGTTCGTCGATCGCGCCGACACGGCACGCGGACCGCGTCATGCGATGTGGACGCGTGCCGGCGCGATCGTGCTCCTGACCGGATGCCTCGTCGCCGGTGTCTGGGTGGGCGGCCCGCCGCTGCAGACGCTGGTCGGCACACTTGTCCCGACCGTCGGCATCCTGCTCGTCCTCTCGTCGACGCTCGTGGAGCGCTTCCGGGAGCTGTCCGGCGAACGCGTCAAGCGCATCCGGGAGGAGCAGCGCGCCGAGATGGCCGCTCACCTGCATGACTCCGTGCTGCAGACCCTGGCCCTCATCCAGAACCGGGCGGGCGTCTCGAGCGAGGCGGCGCGCCTCGCCCGGGCGCAGGAGCGGGAGCTGCGCGCGTGGCTCTACGACGGCGACCAGCCCGCCGACAGCGACCTCGCGACCGACCTCCGCGATTACGCCGGCGCGCTCGAACTCGACTATCCCGTGCGCATCGACGTCGTAGCCGCCGGCGCATCGACCGAGCGCGCGAGCGGCGAGGTCGCCGCGGCGGCCCGCGAGGCGATGCTCAACGCCGCGCGTCACGCCGGCGGGGAGGTGTCGGTGTACATCGAGGGCGGCCAGCACGGCGTCGACGTCTATATCCGCGACCGCGGCGCGGGGTTCGATGTCGGTGCCGTGCCGGATGACCGCCTCGGCATCCGCCAGTCCGTCATCGGGCGGATGCGTCGCGCCGGCGGCATCGCGAACCTCCGCTCCGGTCCCGGCGGCACCGAGGTGCACCTGCAGTACCCGGCCCCCACCCAGAGCTTCGGGGACGGCCGTGGCTGAGTCCATCCGGGTCGTGATCGTCGACGACCACTCGATCTTCCGTTCGGGGCTGCGCAGCGACCTCGATGAGTCCGTCGCCGTCGTCGGCGAGGCCGCCGACGTGCCCGCCGCGATCGCGGTCATCGCCGAGACCCGTCCCGACGTCGTGCTGCTCGACGTGCACCTGCCGGGCGGCTCGGGGCTCGACGCGACGGGCGGCGAGGAGGTCATCCGGGCGTCGGCGGGCGTCGCCACGCGGTTCCTGGCGTTGAGCGTGTCGGATGCCGCGGAGGACGTCGTCCGCGTCATCCGCGCGGGCGCCCGCGGTTACATCACGAAGGGATCGTCCGGCGTCGAGGTGAGCCGCGCCGTGCGCGCCGTCGCCGGCGGCGACGCGGTGTTCTCGCCCCGCCTCGCGGGGTTCGTGCTGGACGCGTTCGGCGCCGTCGCGGGGGAGACGGCGGCCGCCGGCGATGAGCTCGACCGCCTGTCCGCCCGCGAGCAGGAGGTCATGCGCCTCATCGCGCGCGGCTACGCCTATAAAGAGGTGGCCGCCGCGCTGTTCATCTCGATCAAGACCGTCGAGACGCACGTCTCGGCCGTGCTGCGCAAGCTCCAGCTGTCGTCGCGGCACGAGCTGACGGCCTGGGCGAGCGAGCGCCGGCTGCTCTGAGCACATCGGCGCGCGCGGGGGCAGTGAGCCCCGGTCGTCCACGCGGAGCACGCCCGCGAGTGTCGGTGCGCGAGCCTAGACTTGACGGGCCATGCCAGACCCCATCAAGCCCGTCATCGTCGGCATCCCGAACCCGGACGCCGCCCGCCCCGACGAGGACCTGCTCGCGGGTCTGAATCCGCAGCAGCGCGAGGCCGTCACCTACCGCGGCCCGGCGCTCCTCATCGTCGCGGGGGCCGGCTCGGGCAAGACGAGCGTCCTCACGCGCCGCATCGCGTCGCTGCTGCGCTCGCGCGAGGCGTGGCCGAGCCAGATCCTCGCGATCACCTTCACCAACAAGGCGGCTGGCGAGATGCGCGAGCGCGTGCAGCAGCTCATCGGCGACACGGCGCAGGGCATGTGGATCTCGACCTTCCACTCCGCGTGCGTGCGGATCCTCCGCCGCGAGGCCGAGCAGTTCGGCTTCACGAAGAGCTTCACGATCTACGACTCCGGCGACTCGCGGGCGCTCATCAAGCGACTCGTCAAGCAGTACGAGGCCGACGCGTTCGGGCTGACCCCGGCATCCGTCCAGGGACGCATCTCGAAGCTCAAGAACGAGCTGGCGGATGCCGAGTCGTTCGCCCGAACGGCGAACCTCAGCGACCCGGCCGAGCGCCTGTTCGCCGAGATCTTCGCGGACTACCAGCGTTCACTGCAGCGCGCGAACGCGTTCGACTTCGACGACCTCATCGCCCAGACGGTGTACCTGTTCCGCGCCTTCCCGCACGTCGCCGACGTCTACCGCAAGCGGTTCCGCCACATCCTCGTCGACGAGTACCAGGACACCAACCACGCCCAGTACGCGCTCATCCACGAGCTCACCCGGCCCATCGAGGACGTGGGCGCGCTCCTGGATGAAACGGAGGGGGCATCGCTCACGGTCGTCGGCGACTCCGACCAGTCGATCTATGCGTTCCGCGGGGCGGACATCCGCAACATCACCGAGTTCGAGCGCGACTATCCGGGCGCCAAGGTCGTGCTGCTCGAGCAGAACTACCGCTCGACGCAGAACATCCTCAGCGCCGCGAACGCCGTCATCAGCAACAACTACGACCGCAAGGACAAGAAGCTGTGGACCGATGTCGGCGCCGGCGAGAAGATCGTCGGCTTCACCGGCTACTCGCAGCACGACGAGGCGCAGTTCGTCGCCGACGAGGTCGAGGCGCTGCACCGTGCCGGGCTCGCCTATGGCGACATGGCGGTCTTCTACCGGACCAATTCGCAGTCGCGCGCGCTGGAGGAGATCCTCATCCGCTCCGCCGTGCCGTACAAGATCATGGGCGGCACGAAGTTCTACGAGCGTGCGGAGATCAAGGACGCCCTGGCGTACCTGATCGCTGTCGCGAACCCCGCCGACGAGCTGAGCGTCCGCCGCATCCTGAACAAGCCGCGTCGCGGGATCGGCGACGTCACCGAGACCTCGATCGCGCGGTACGCCGCGGAGGAGGGCATCACGTTCCGCGAAGCGCTCGCCAACGCGTCGGCGCTCGGCGTCGGCCCGAAGATCCAGGCCGCGATCGCGCAGCTCGACGCGGTGCTGGCCGAGGCGACGGCCCTCATGCTGCCGAGCTCCGGCGAAGTCGCCCCGCCGACGGCGGTGACCGAGGGCCTCAGCCTGCTGCTGAACAAGTCGGGCTACTACGACGCCCTGCGGATGTCGAAGGACCCGCAGGACGAGGCACGCGTCGAGAACCTCGACGAGCTCCTCGCCGTCACGCGCGAGTTCGCCCGCAACAACCCTGAGGGCACCATCCTCGACTTCCTGACCGAGGTCGCCCTGGTGTCGGATGCCGACGATCTCGCCGACGCGTCCGGCTCGGTGTCGCTGATGACGATGCACACGGCGAAGGGCCTGGAGTACGACGCCGTGTTCGTGACGGGCGTCGAAGAAGACCTGATCCCGCATCGGATCTCCGCGGGGGAGCCGGGCGGCCCGCAGGAGGAGCGGCGGCTGTTCTACGTCGCGCTGACGCGTGCGCGCAAGCGCCTGCACCTGTCGCTCGCGATGACCCGCGCGCAGTTCGGCGAGGTCTCGGTGGCCATGCCGAGCCGGTTCCTGCAGGAGATCCCCCACGACCTCATCGACTGGCGGCAGTCGCCGGGCGACGTCAACTCCCGCGGGGGGTCACAGTCCCGCGCGCTCAACGCGCGGCGCCCGGGCGGCTTCGGCGGCGCTGGTCACGGCGGCGGCTCGCGGTACGGCGACGACCTGGTGCCGCTGCCGCGGCGGGAGCGGCCCGCGGGCGACCTCACGAAGTTCGCCAACCGCATCCCCGCGAAGGTGCGCGACAACGGCGACCTCGAACTCGTCCCCGGTGACCGCATCCGCCACGACGACTTCGGCGAGGGCCGCGTCGACCAGATCACCGGCGAAGGCCCGAAGCGCGTCGCGCACGTGCGGTTCGACCGCGCCGGACAGAAGAAGCTCCTCATCAAGATCGCGCCGATCGAGAAGCTCTGACCGACGCCGTCCCGGATGCCGCGGTTAGGCTGACAGGCATGGCCTTCTTCTCGCGCGGCAAGCGCACGCCCGCCGACGGTGTCTCTCCCGAGGCGGTGCCGGAGGCGGCATCCGACGCCGTCGAGGAGACCGTCGACGCGCACGCCGGCGAGGAGCACGTGCCCCACGTCGGCATCTCGGTCTCCACGTTCGGGGCCCCGCCGGCCGCGGCGGCTCCGGCAGCGCCTGGCGCGCCTGGCGCGCTTGCGGATTCGGCGGCGCCGGCCGCGGCGGCTCCGGCAGCGCCTGGCGCGCTTGCGGATTCGGCGGCGCCTGCGGCCCCGGTGCGCCGGCCGCCGGCGACCGCGCCGGCACCGCAGCCGACGGTGCCCGGGCTCGTCGACAACACCCTCGTGCAGGCCGCGCTGGCGGCTCTCCCGGAGAAGCCGCAGAACACCGACATCATGAACGTCATGCGGCAGGCGCTGCAGGGACAGCTGTTCGTGCGTGCGCAGGGTGATGCGCAGGCGCTGCTGGCGGCGGGACAGCCGTTGAACCTCGCGATCACGACGTTCCAGGACAAGCGGTTCCTGCTCGCGTTCAGTGGCGGCGCGGCCCTGCAGGCGAGCGCGCAGGCCGAGGGGGCCGCCGCGGCATCCGTCATCGGTCAGCCGGCGATCGCGGTGCTGCGCGGCGCCGTCACCGGCGGATACGACGGCATCTATCTCGACCACGCCACGCCGGGCGCACGGCTCGTGCTGCCGAAGCCGCTCATCGAGAAGGCGCTCGACGAGGGCGAGCCCGGGTTCGAGCTGAAGGCTCTGCTCGCCGGCGCCCGCGGCGACGCGACGGCGCTGCAGGTGGCCGAGGCGCTCACCCGCGTGAAGGTATGGGTCGCCGGCGGGACCGACGACCAGGGGCGCATGGGATTGGCCGAGGCGCGCGCCTCCGACGGCCAGCGGCGCCTTGAGGTGTTCTCGCACCCGCTCGAGGTGATCGTGCTGGGCCGCGGCGACCGGCCGCTGCCGCTGCTTCCCGAGCAGCTCGCCAAGGCGCTCGCCTCCGAGCCGGACCTGACCGGCGTCGTCGTCGACCCGGGCGGCCCGTGGATCGAGCTCGACCGCAACGTCCTCGCCCGGTGCTCGCGCTCGCCGGCTGACGGGGTCGCGCCGGTGCTGGCGCTTGTCGGCCGACGGCGTCGCGAAAGCAGGCTGAAACGGCGATCCGGGGCCGCGGGCGGGTCGTCGAGGTCGATCTGGCCTGCTTTCGCGACGGCAGGCGCCCGCGACGCGCGCCCGCGGGCCCCGATGCGCGACGGTCCCCGCCCGCCGCGCGCCGCGGGCGGGGTGTTGCGCGTGCCGCGGCCGCCCTAGGGTCGAGCCATGGCCTCCGAGCGCATCACCCTCACGATCCCCGGCCCCGACGGCGAGCGCGAGGTGTCGCTGTCGAGCCCGAACCGGGTCATCTGGCCGGAGGTCGGGATCACCAAGCGCGAGCTCGCCGAGTACGCCATCGCCGTCGCGGAGCCGTTCCTGCGCGCCAACGGCCACCGGCCCGTGTCGCTCGAGCGGTTCCCCGACTCGGTCGACGGGGAGAGCTTCTTCTCCAAGAACCCGCCGAAGGGCGCGCCCGACTATGTGCACGAGGTGATGTGCACGTACAACAGCGGGCGGCGGCATCCGCAGGTCGTCCTCGACGAGGCGGCCGCGATCGTCTGGGCGATCCAGATGAACACCGTCGTCTTCCACCCGTGGGCCTCGCTCGCGCGTGACACCGACAATCCCGTCGAACTGCGGATCGATCTCGATCCGCAGCCCGGAACGGATTTCGCGGATGCCGCGGCCGTCGCCCCGGCCCTGCGTGACGTGCTGCGCGAAGCGGGATTGGAGCCGTGGCTGAAGACGAGCGGAAACCGCGGCATCCACGTCTTCTGCCCGATCGAACCCACCCACGAGTTCCTCGACGTGCGGCACGCGGTGATCGCGGCGGGGCGCGAACTCGAGCGCCGGATGCCCGACCATGTCACGACGAACTGGTGGAAGGAGGAGCGCGGCGAGCGCATCTTCGTCGACTTCAACCAGGCCAACCGCGACCGCACGATGGCGGGTGCGTACAGTCCGCGGGCCCTCCCCGGCGCGACCGTCGCGACCCCGATCACGTGGGACGAGTTGGCCGACGGTGTGGACCCGGCATCCTTCACCGTGCGGACGGTGCCCGAGCGGCTCGCCGACATCGGTGACCCGTGGGCTGACCTGCATGCCGCCCCCGGCCGCATCGACACGCTGCTGGAGTGGTGGCAGCGCGACCTCGACGACGGGCTCGGCGAGCTGCCGTTCCCGCCCGAGTTTCCCAAGATGCCCGGCGAGCCGCCGCGCGTGCAGCCCAGCCGCGCGCGCAAGCCCGACTGACGCTACGCGACGGGCGCGTCGGCGATGCGGGCGCGGGTGGCCGCGGCGTCCTCGCGATGCTTCGGGCGCGCCCAGCGCGCGGGCGTGTGAGGCCCGTCCCACACCTGCACGATGCCCCACGCGACGGCGGTGATCGGCACCGCGAGCACGGCGCCGGCGATGCCCGACAGCACCGTCCCGATCGTCAGGGCGACGAGCACGACGAACGGGTGCAGCTTCATCGACCGGCCCATGAGGACCGGCTGCAGGAGGTTCCCCTCGAGCTGGTTGACGAGCACGACGACGCCCACCACGAGGAGCGCGATCACCCAGCCGTTGGCGACGAGCGCGACGAGGGCCGCGAGGATGCCGGCGAGGGTCGCACCCACGATGGGGATGAACGCCAGCAGGAACACCAGCACCGCGAGCGGGATCGCGAGCGGCACCTGCAGGATGAGCAGTCCGATGAGGATGCCGACGGCATCGACCGCGGCGACCGTCGCCGTCCCGCGGACGTAGGAGCCGAGGGTCTGCACCGTCTTGTCGCCGATGCGCACCGCGCGCTCGTAGTTATCACCGCGGAAGGGGCGCAGGAGGAACGCCCACATCTGCGGGCCGTCCTTCAGGAAGAAGAAGAGCATGACGACCATGAGCACGAGCCCCGTGACGAAGTTCGCGACCGCGCTCACCCCGGCGATCGCGCGGGAGCCGAACTGGGGGCTAGTCACGAAGCTCTGCAGCTGCGCGATCCACTCGTCGATCTGGTCGTGGTCGATGTCGAACGGCAGCGTCCGGCCCCACGCGAGAAGGTCCTGCAAGCCCGCCTCGGCCTGCGCGGAGAGCGTGTCCCACTGGTCGCGGACCGCCCAGACGATCAGCCACGACACCGCGCCGAGGATCACGAGGATCGCCAGGAGCGCCATCAGCGTGGCCACGAGCGAGGGCACGCCGTGCCGGCGCAGCCACGTCATGACGGGAGCGAACGCCGAGGCGAAGATGAGGGCGAGCACGAGCGGGATCGTCACAACGGTGACCTGCTGGATGCCGACGATGATCGCCGCCGCGATCGCCACGACGATCATGATCTGCAACGCGCGGATCGCGAGCACGCCGAGCCCGTCGGACCACAGACTCCACGGCTTGCCGCCGCCGGCGGCGACCCGCAGGGCCGTGGCGGAGGTGTCGACGCGGACGGTCTTCGGCGCTGAGCTGAACAGTCCCATGCTCCGACGCTAACCGATGCCGCGTGCCCGCCGGCGTGGGTTGACAACCTGCGCGGCGGCCGGGACCTGCGTCGGCATCCGTTCACCGGCGGTTCCCTCCGATGTCTCCGAGAGGCCACCGGGCGCTCGGGACGGTGGAGGTGCGGCCCGGGCCATCCGGGACCGCGTCACGTCACGTACGCACACACGGAACGAGGAAACAAGTCTACGAGCACGTTCGGGCCCGCACGGCGCCTGACCGTCCTGGGAACCGTCGCAGGTCTCGCCTGCGGTGTCATCCCCGCGGTGGGAGCGACCGCCGCAGCGCCGACCACACCGAAGAACATCATCGTGATGATCTCCGACGGGGCCGGTTACAACCAGTTCGACGCCGCCACCCGCGGCTGGCCGTCGCCGAGCCGCGGGCGACGTTCACGCCGTCGTGGATTCCGTTCGCCCCCGGCATCCTCTCGGTCACCTACACCGTCGAGAACCCCGGCAACGTGCGCCTCGGCGCGCGCGGCGAGGTGTCGACTCCCGGCGTGGTCACGGCGTCGGCGGTGACCGACGAGGTGCTGCCCGCGGGAGAGGCCACCGTCACCGTCGAGACCGAGGCGTGGCCGGTGGTCCTGCTGTCGGGTCGGGTGCACGTCACCGGGTTCGCGGCGGGTCAGGATGCCGTCGACGCACCCGGGCCGGTCTCGTCGGGCTTCCAGGTGCTCGCGGTGTCGTGGACGGGCATCGTGCTGCTGGCGGTCGTGGCCGGCGTCGTCGTCTGGCTCGTGATCCGGCGCCGCCGTGCGCGGGGCTCCCGGCCGCAGGTCGTCAGCGCGAACCCCACTCCCGCTCCGTGAAGACCCGCGCCACGGTGAGGCCGATGGCGAGCGCGACGACGACGAACAGCGCCGTCATCGCGTTCTGGATCGCTGCGAGCGTGTCACCGCCGATGACGCCGGCTATCGATCGGTAGGCGGCGGCGCCGGGCACCATGATGAGGACCGCGGGCACGGTCAGCGTCACGCGCGCCGCGCGCAGCCGGTCGCCGAACAGGTACGCGCCGAGGCCGACCGCCAGCGCCGCCGCTGCGGCGGCGACGGCCGGGTTCACCTGCGCGTCGACGAGGGCGAGGCGGCCGACGTTGGCGACCGCGCCGAGGGCGGCGGCCGTCACGGCGATCGCCCACGGGGTCGAGAAGAGTGCCGCGAACCCCAGCACGCCGACGAACCCGGCGATCAGCCGCATGAGGGAGAGGAGCGGTTCGCCGAGCTCGGGCGCGGCGGTCTGGGTGACCGTGGCGTGGAAGATCGTCGCGACCGCCCACACCGCAGTCCCGGTCGCGAGCAGGATGAGCGCCGCGTAGGTGACGCGCGCGATGCCGGCGTTCAGGTCGAGCCGCGCGAGGTCGAGGGCGCCGGTGACCAGCGGGAAGCCGGGCACCAGGTACAGCACCGCGCTCGTCAGCGCCGCGTCGTGCTGAGCGCCGGGAAGGCCGACGAGCACGAACACCGCGGCGACGGCGAGATACACCAGCAGCGCCGTGACGGCCGAGGCGAACACGGTCAGGAACTCGTTGGTGCGGAGGCGATGGATGGCCATGCGCACGGCCTGACCGGCCCCGGCGGCGATGCCGACCGCGACGAACTCCTGCCACCCGCCGTTGTTCAGCAGCGCGAACGCGGCGCACGCGAGCGCCGCCGCCACGACGCGCAGCGCCGGGGAGGAGCGCCGCGGCATCCGCTCGATCTCGGTCAGTCGCGCCTGCAGCTGGGCCGGGGTCGTGCCGTCGACGAGCTCGTTCGTCAGTCGCTTCAGCGCCGTCAGCCGATCGGCGTCGACGGCGGGCTGGCGGATTTCCGCCACGCGGGTGCGGAACATCTGCCCGCGCCCGGCGGTCGCGACGATGTCGGTCATGCCCACACGGCAGTGCAGCTGCTCGATGCCGAGCGCGCCGGCGGCGCGTTCCATGCTGTCGCGCACGCGCGCAGACGACGCGCCGGCACCCAGCATGAGGGCGCCCAGCCGGGTGACGGCGTCGGTCCGCGCGATGAACTGCACAGGCTCCAGCCGCAGCTCCTGCGTGTGGGTGGGCACCGGATCGTCGTCGCGGTCCGGCCCGTCAGGGGCGTCGGGGGCGTCGGCCATGCTCCGATCCTCGCACCGCGACGCCCCCGGGCGCACCCGCCGCGGCAGGGAAAACAGTGGGGTGACGGCGGCGGAATATTCACGGTCGCCGGCCCATCGGGCCTCCGGCGGCGCCCGCTATCGTCGTGGTCAAGGAAGGCGGGTTACCGCCACCTCCGCAGAATCGGGCCCGCGCGGCAGGCCGCCGGACTCCGGCGCCGGTGCGGGCCCGCCTGCGGGAGACCGGCTTCGGCCCGCGCGGTGCTGCGCGGGCCGAAGCTGCGTCCGGGGCCGACGGCGTCAGGTCAGCACGTCGGCGAGGTCGTACGCGGCGACCTGCTCGAGCTGGTCGTACGTGCACGAGCGGGGATCGCGGTCGGGGCGCCAGCGGTCGAACTGGACGGTGTGGCGGAAACGGCGGCCCTCGATCTGGTCGTAGCGCACCTCCAGCACGCGCTCCGGACGCAGGCGCACGAACGAAGTGTCCTTCGACGCCGTGAACCGCGACCGGTCGGTCTGTCCGGTGACGGCGTGACCCGCGGCATCCGTCTCGACGAGCGGTGCCAGCTCGTCAACGAGCTCGAGGCGCCGGGCGTCGCTGAAGGCCGACGCGCCGCCGACACTCTGCAGCTCGCCGGTCTCGTCGTACAGGCCCAGCAGCAGCGAGCCGACGCCGCTGCCGCTCTTGTGCACCCGGTAGCCGAGCAGCACGACGTCGGCGGTGCGGGCGTGCTTGATCTTGAACATCGTCCGCTTGCCCGGCGCATACGGGGCATCGAGCGGCTTGGCGACGACGCCGTCGAGACCCGCTCCCTCGAACAGCGCGAGCCAGCGCTCGGCGAGCGCGCGCTCGCCGGTCGTCCGGGTGATGTGGATCGGGGCGGGGACGCCGTCGAGCAGGTCCTCGAGCTGCGCTCGCCGCAGCCGGAACGGCTCGGGCTGCAGGTCGCGCTCGCCGCGGGCGAGCAGGTCGAAGGCGATGAACATCGCCGGTGTCGTCTCGCTCAGCATCCGCACCCGCGAAGCGGCCGGGTGGATCCGCTGCGAGAGCAGCTCCCACTGCAGCCGAGCCGGGTCGCCGGCCGCCACGACGATCTCGCCGTCGATCAGGCAGGGCTCTGGCAGCAGCGCGCGGCACGCGGCGACGAGTTCGGGAAAGTAGCGCGTCAGCGGCTTCGCGCCGCGCGAGCCGATCTCGACATCGGTGCCGTCCCAGGCGATGAGGGCGCGGAACCCGTCCCACTTCGGCTCGAACGACAGGCCGCCGGGCGTCTTCGCCGGGTCGGGGATGGCAGGGACGGACTTCGCGAGCATCGGCGCCGGAATCTCGTACATGGGGCCAGTCTGGCGTTCGACGAGCGCAAATGGTCCTCGGATGCCAGATTCCCGAGCCGCCTGCGCGTCCCGAAGCCGCACGCCGTGGGACTGAGTCTCAGGTAGAATGGGCCGGAGTCTCACCGAGGAGGACCCATGGCCACCGAGTACCAGCCCCCCGTCGCCGACTACGCCTTCCTGTACGGTGAGGCGTTCGGCCTCGACGTCGTCGCCCGCGCGACCGGCGGCGAGCTCACCGCCGAGGACGCGACCGACATCATCGCCGGGGCCGGCGAGTTCGCGGCCTCCGTCCTCGCACCGCTGCAGGAAGCGGGCGACCGCGAAGGTGCGCGGCTGGTCGACGGCGACGTGCGCCTGCCCGCAGGCTTCGCCGAGGCGTATCGTGCGTTCGTCGAGGCGGGCTGGGTCACCGCCGAGGCTCCCGTCTCCGCGGGAGGCGACGGCCTGCCCGGCTCGGTGCGCGCAGGCCTCGGGGAGATCTGGAACGCGTCCAACGCGGCGTTCGCGCTGTGCTGGCTGCTGACGGCCGGGCAGATCCACGCGCTGGATGCCGCGGCATCCGACGCCCTGCGCGAGACCTACCTGTCGAAGCTCGTCAGCGGCGAGTGGACCGGCACGATGAACCTCACCGAGCCCGATGCGGGGACGGACCTCGGGGCGATCCGCACGATGGCGACGCCGCGGGAGGACGGTTCGTACGCGATCCGCGGTCAGAAGATCTTCATCACGTGGGGCGACCACGACGTCGCCGAGAACATCGTGCACCTCGTTCTCGCGCGCACCCCCGGCGCGCCGGACGGGGCGAAGGGGCTCTCGCTGTTCGTCGCGCCCCGTGTGCTCGTCAATCCTGACGGCACGCTCGGCGCGCGCAACGCCGTGACGACGGTCGCGCTCGAGCACAAGCTCGGCATCCACGGCTCGCCCACCTGCGTGCTGTCGTACGAGGACGCGACCGGCTACCTCGTCGGCGAGCTCGGCGGGGGACTGGCGGGCATGTTCGTCATGATGAACTCCGCGCGTATCGGCATGGGCTTCCAGGCGACGGGCATCGCCGACCGTGCGCTGCAGCAGGCGCAGGCATATGCCGCCGATCGCATACAGGGTCGGGTGCTGGGACGCGACGGCGTCGCCCCCATCGCCGAGCACCCCGACGTCCGGCGTCTGCTGCTGTCGATGCGCAGCGACGTCTTCGCGATGCGCGCGCTCGGCGTGTACGTCGCCGACCTGTTCGACCGCGCCGAGTCCGACCCCGCGCTGCTGCCGCTGGCGGAGTTCTTCGTCCCGATCCTCAAGGGCTGGGCGACCGAGAATGCCGTGGCACTCACGAGCGACGCCATCCAGGTGCACGGCGGCATGGGGTTCATCGAGGAGACGGGCGTCGCGCAGCACTACCGCGACGCGCGCATCATGCCGATCTACGAGGGCACAACGGCGATCCAGTCCAACGACCTCATCGGGCGGAAGGTGATCCGCAACCAGGGCGCCACCGCGGCGGAGTTGTTCGCGCAGGTGGAGCAGACGGTGGCGGATCTGCGGGCCGTCGCCGGCGCGGCGGACGCGGGGGCGGCTGCCGGGGACGAGGGGGCGACCGCCGGGGCGACGGGCGCGGTCGCCGGGCGTGCCGCGGACCGGCTCGAGCGCGCCGCGGCATCCGCCCGCCGTGCCACCGCCGACCTCATCGGCTTCGCCGAGTCGCCCCGCGACGCGCACGCTGTGAGCGTGCCGTACCTCATGTTGCTCGGCGTGCTCGCCGGCGGGTGGATGCACGGGCTGGCCGTCGTCGCTGTCGCCGCGCACGACGACGCCGCGGCGGAGGATGCCGGCCGGCTCACCCTCGCGGACTTCTACGGCGCCCACCACCTGCCGCGGGTGCACGCGCTTGCCGAGACGGTCGCCTCGGGCGAGACGGCCTGACCGGCGGCCACGGGGCCCGGGCACCTGAGCGCCGGGCGGCGCGCATTCGTCGAACCCTTACCTCCCCGCCGAACCCTCATCCCCGGGCGCGCTCGGGGGTGAGGGTTCGTCCCAGGGGTAAGGGTTCGGGCTACGGCGCCGCGCGGGCACCACCAGGGCGCGGGCTATAGGGACTCGCGCAGCCGGCGGGCGACCTCGGCGCCGGGCATGCGCCGCGGGAAGACCGCGACGATCAGATCGTCCTCCTGGGCCTCGTCCCCGCCGGGGTGCACACCGAAGCGGTGCATCAGCCGGTCGTAGGCGTCGGTGAGCACCGACTCGGGGATGTCCTCGGTGCCGCGCAGCAGCCGCCGCAGCACATGGTTGTGCACCGCGGTGACCGCCGCCGAGAACGCGACCGCGTCCACGGGGTCGAGGCCCGGCAGCGCGGAGCGCAGGTACTCGTCGAACAGGCGCTCGTACTGGAACACCGTCACGATCTCGCGCTCGCGCAGCGCCGGCACCTGCCGCACGACCGCATAACGACGGCGGGCGAGCTCGGGCTCGGCCGCGAAGTGACGGAACACCTCGACGGATGCCGCGCACGCCGCCGCCCACGGGTTCTCGTGCGGTTCCCGCCCCGCCACCGCGAGGAACTCGCGCAGCTGGGCGAGCAGCACGTCGTGGTCGCTGAAGACGACGTCGTCCTTGCCGCCGAACTGCCGGAAGAACGTCGAGCGCGACACCCCGGCGGCCTGTGCGATCTGCTCGACCGACGTCGCTTCGAACCCGTGCGTCGCGAACAGGTCGAGCGCGGCGGCCACGACGGCGTCGCGGGCGGAGGTGGGCGCGGGGTCACTCATGACGGTGAGCCTAACGCGCGGCCTGTCAAGGCGGTTGCCGCCGGGCCGTCGTGCCGGTTGCGTGGAGGGCATGGAATCGGAGCCGACCTCGCTGTGGCGCCGCGGCGCGCACCCCCTCCCCACCACCCCCGGCCGCCCGCGAGACGCCGATGTGCTGGTGGTCGGCGCGGGCCTCACGGGGCTCGTGACGGCACTGCTGCTGCGCCGCGCCGGTCGCGACGTCACGGTGGTGGATGCCGGGACCCCCGGTTCTCTCACGAGCGGCGCCAACACGGGCAAGGTGTCGCTGCTGCAGGGGACGGTGATGTCCACGCTGCGCGCGCACCACCCGGCATCCCTCGTCCGGGCCTACGTCGAGGCGAACAGCGAGGGGGCCGCGTGGCTGACGGCGTTCGCGGATGCCGAGGGCGTCCCGTTCTCGCGACGCACCGCGTACTCGTACGCGCAGACCGCGGCCGGCGCCGCCGACGTCGCGGCGGAGGCCGCCGCGGCCGCCGAGGCCGGGCTCCCGGTGCACCGTGTCATGCCGGAGCGCGACCTCCCGTTCCCGGTCGCCGACGCCGTGGCGCTCGACGATCAGGTCGCCATCGGGGCGGCAGGGCTCCGAACGGGCCGCGGTCGACGACCTCGTCGCCTGGACGCGCGCGCACTTCGCCGGCGCCGAGCCGGTCACCTGGTGGTCGGCGCAGGACTACCAGTCGCACGACCTCATCCCGTTCATCGGTGTCATGCCCCGCACCCGCGGCCGGGTGTGGTTCGCCACCGGCTACGGCAAGTGGGGCCTCGCGCTCGCCCCCGCCGCCGCACTGCGGATCGCCGCGGAGATCACCGGCGTGCCGTGGCGGGAGCGGTCGGCGTGGATGCGCGCTTTCGGCACCCGCCTGACAGTGCCGGCGGACCTCGCGCGCGGCGGCGCGGAGAACGTCGCGGTGGCGCGGGTCGCGGCATCCGGCTGGATCGGCGCCGCGCGTCGCCCGGTTCCCGTGCCGCGGCCGACCGAGGGCGAGGGCGTCATCGCCCACCGCGGCGTCGTCCCGGTGGGGGTCTCGACCGTCGGCGGACGCACGCGCGCCGTGCGGGCGGTGTGCACGCACCTGGGCGGCGTGCTGGAGTGGAACGACGCCGAGTGCACGTGGGACTGTCCCCTGCACGCGTCGCGATTCGCGCCCGACGGCCGGCGCATCGAGGGGCCGGCCCTCACCGACCTCGCGCGCCTGCCGCGGACCGCGGGAGAACCCGTGTCGCGCGACGCGGAAGCGCCCCTGCAGACGGAGTGAGCCCGGTCGAGTCACCCAGGTGCACGTATTAGGCTGGGGGATCGGTCGATCTCTCGACATCGAGATTTCTTCGGCAGCGGGACACCCCGAAAACCCACAGACGCCCAGCGGAGGATTGCGCGTGGATCTTTACGAGTACCAGGCACGTGACCTGTTCGAAAAGTACGAGGTGCCGGTGCTCGCCGGCATCATCGCCGACACTCCTGAGGAGGCGAAGGCGGCCGCGGAGAAGCTCGGCGGTGTCGTCGTCGTCAAGGCTCAGGTCAAGACCGGCGGTCGCGGCAAGGCCGGCGGCGTCAAGGTCGCGAAGACCCCGGAGGACGCCTACGAGGCCGCGAAGGCCATCCTGGGCCTGGACATCAAGGGCCACATCGTCAAGCGCGTCATGGTCGCGGCGGGCGCGCAGATCGAGAAGGAGTTCTACTTCTCGGTCCTGCTGGACCGCTCCAACCGCTCCTACCTGTCGCTCGCGAGCGTCGAGGGCGGCATGGAGATCGAGGAGCTCGCGGTGGAGCGCCCCGACGCGCTCGCCAAGGTCGAGGTCGACCCGCTGACCGGCATCGACGCCGCGAAGGCGCTCGAGATCGCCAAGGCCGGCGGCTTCGACGACGAGCTGGCCCCCAAGGTCGCCGACGTCTTCGTCAAGCTCTACAACGTCTACACCGGCGAGGACGCGACCCTCGTCGAGGTCAACCCGCTGATCCTCGACGCCTCCGGCAACATCATCGCCCTGGACGGCAAGGTGTCGCTGGATGACAACGCGTCCGAGGTGCGTCACCCCGAGCACGAAGAGCTCGAGGACAAGGATGCCGCTGACCCGCTCGAGGCGAAGGCGAAGGCATCCGGCCTCAACTATGTCAAGCTCGACGGCCAGGTGGGCATCATCGGCAACGGCGCGGGCCTGGTCATGTCGACCCTCGACGTCGTCGCGTACGCCGGTGAGAACCACGGCGGCGTGAAGCCCGCCAACTTCCTCGACATCGGCGGCGGCGCCTCGGCGACGGTCATGGCTGCGGGTCTGGATGTCATCCTCGGCGACGAGCAGGTCAAGAGCGTCTTCGTCAACGTGTTCGGCGGCATCACGTCGTGCGTCGCGGTCGCGGAGGGCATCGTCAAGGCGCTCGAGATCCTCGGCGACACGGCGACGAAGCCCCTCGTCGTCCGCCTCGACGGCAACCAGGTCGAAGAGGGCCGCGCGATCCTCGCCGCCGCGAACAACCCGCTCGTGACCCTCGCCGCCGGCATGGACGAGGGCGCCGACAAGGCCGCCGAGCTGGCGAACGCCTGAACCGCGCTGAGACAGCTGAGACACAAGGACTGAGAACAGAAATGTCGATCTACCTCAACAAGGACTCCAAGGTCATCGTCCAGGGCATCACCGGCGGCGAGGGCACCAAGCACACCGCGCTCATGCTGAAGGCGGGCACCAACGTCGTCGGCGGCGTCAACGCGCGCAAGGCCGGCACGACGGTCTCACACACGGATGCCGCGGGCAACGCGGTCGAGCTCCCGGTCTTCGGCTCCGTCGCCGAGGCCATCGAGGCGACCGGCGCCGACGTGTCGATCGCGTTCGTGCCGCCGGCGTTCACGAAGGACGCGATGGTCGAGGCCATCGACACCGAGATCCCCCTCCTCGTCGTCATCACCGAGGGCGTGCCCGTCGGCGACACCGCCGAGGCGTGGGCGTACGCGAAGAGCAAGGGCAACAAGACCCGCATCATCGGACCGAACTGCCCCGGCATCATCACCCCCGGTGAGGCGCTCGTCGGCATCACGCCCGCGAACATCACGGGCAAGGGGCCGATCGGCCTCGTCTCGAAGTCGGGCACGCTGACCTACCAGATGATGTTCGAGCTGCGCGACCTGGGCTTCTCGACCGCGATCGGCATCGGCGGCGACCCGATCATCGGCACGACGCACATCGACGCCCTCGAGGCGTTCGAGGCCGACCCCGAGACGAAGGCGATCGTCATGATCGGCGAGATCGGCGGCGACGCCGAGGAGCGCGCGGCCGAGTACATCAAGGCGCACGTGACCAAGCCGGTCGTCGGCTACGTCGCCGGGTTCACCGCTCCCGAAGGCAAGACGATGGGCCACGCCGGCGCGATCGTCTCGGGCTCGGCGGGCACCGCGCAGGCGAAGAAGGAGGCCCTCGAGGCCGCTGGCGTCAAGGTCGGGAAGACCCCGTCCGAGACCGCCGCCCTGATGCGCGAGATCATCGAGACGCTGTAACCCGCTACGAAGAAGGGGTCCGGATGCCGCGGCATCCGGACCCCTTCTTCGTGCCCCGCCCCCTTACGTCGCCGAGCGGGCCCGTTCGCGCCGAGCGGGCCGGTTGCAACAGGCGCGCAACGGGCGCGCTCGGCGCGAACCAGCGCACTCGGCGATGGATGCCGGGGGCTGCGGCGAGGTCAGGCGACCCCGAAGAGCGCCTCGATGGGGCCGCGCGCGAAGAACAGGACGAACCCGACGCCGACCACCCACAGCAGCGGATGGATCGTCTTGGCCTTGCCCGAGAACGCGTGCAGCACGATCCAGCTGACGAAGCCCGCGCCGATGCCGTTGGCGATCGAGTACGTCATCGGCATGACCGTCGCCGTGAGGAATACCGGCAGCAGAACCCGGAAGTCGCTGAAGTCGATGTTCTTGATCTGCGCCAGCATCATCGCGCCGACGAGCACGAGGGCCGCCGCGGCGACCTGGGCGGGAACGAGCGACGTCAGCGGCGTGAAGAACATCGCGAGCAGGAACAGCCCGCCCGTGACGACCGAGGCGAGACCCGTGCGGGCGCCTTCAGCGATGCCAGCGCCCGACTCGACGAAGACCGTGGCCGACGACGACGAGGTGCCGCCACCGACGATCGCGCCGACGCCCTCGACCACCAGCGCCGACTTGATGCGCGGGAAGTCGCCCTTCTCGTCGGCGAGACCGGCTTCCTTCGCGAGGCCCGTCATCGTGCCCATCGCGTCGAAGAAGTTCGAGAACAGCAGTGTGAACACGAACATGATGAGCGCCACGACGCTCACGCGCTCGAGGTCAAAGGCGAAGTCGACCTTGCCGACGAGGCTGAGGTCGGGCAGGGAGACGATCCCGCCCGAGAAGCCGAAGTCGAGTCCGAACGGCCAGATCGCGTTCACGATCGCCGCGAGCACGGTGCCGGCGACGAGGGCGATCAGGATCGCGCCGCGCACGCGCAGTGCGATGAGCACGCCGCCCAGCAGCAGGGTGATGACGAACAGGAGCGTCGGCACGGTCGCGACCGATCCGCCGATGCCGAGGCCGACGGGCGGGGATCCGCCTTCGGTCGCCGTGACGAAGCCCGAGTCGACGAAGCCGATGAACGCGATGAACAGGCCGATGCCGACGGTGATCGCGAGCTTCAGCTGAACCGGCACGGCGTCGAAGATCATCTTGCGCAGTCCCGTCGCGGCGAGGATCACGATGATGACACCGTTGATCACGACGAGCGCCATCGCCTCGGGCCACGAGACGGAGCCGACGACCGAGAACGCCAGGAACGCGTTGATGCCGAGGCCGGCGGCGAACGCGAACGGCAGGCGGGTGATGAGGCCGAACAGCACCGTCATGACACCCGCCGTGAGGGCGGTGGCGGCGGCGACCGCGCTGCCGGCGAGGACCGTCCCCTCCACATCGGGGGTCGAGAGGATCAACGGATTCAGGATCACGATGTAGGCCATCGTGATGAACGTCACGACGCCCCCGCGCACCTCCGCTCCGACGGTGGAGCCGCGGCGGGTGATCTCGAAGAAGCGGTCGAGGGCGCCGGTGGGCTCCTGCTCGGCGGGACGGCGGGTGGCCGCGGATGTGGTTGACATTGATCCTCCTGCGAAAAACGTACTGGGTCGGCGGGGCCACCGACGACCGGCACCGACGGAGGTTAGGGTCGAAGCCGCATGAACCGCCTTCTCGTCGCCGTCCTGGCCGCCATCGACGCTGTGATCGCGGCGGCCGTCGGCGTCGCCGCGGCGCTCGCACCGCTGACCCTCTTCTGGGTGCTCGGCCTCGGCGGCACCGCCGACTGGGGTGCGCTGTGGCCGGCCGCGGTGCGTGTGTGGCAGCTCGGGCACCTCGTCCCGCTGCACATCACCCTCGGGGACGACTACCTGATCGCCACCGGCATCCCGGTGGACGGCGCCCGGTTCGTCGTGTCGCTGGCGCCCCTCGCCTTCGCCGTGTTCACCGCCGTCTTCGCGGCACGGTCGGGCGCGCGCGCGGCCCGGGCCGGCGCGTGGCTGGTCGGCGTGGGCGCGGGGACGGTGACCTTCGCGGCGCTCGCCGCCGGCATGTGGGCGACGGCGGGCAACCCCGTCGCCGCCGTCTACGGCTGGCAGTCGCTGCTGCTGCCGACGCTCGTGTTCGCCCTGCCGGCGCTGAGCGGTGCGCTCGTCGGCGCGTGGCGCCACGGCGACGACGGCCTCATCGACGATCTGCGCGACCGGCTGGACGCGCACCCGCGGTGGACGGCGGTGCCCGCGGCATCCGCCCGCGCGCTCGGCATCGCCGTAGCCGGGCTCGTCGGCGTGGGCGCGCTCCTGGTCGCCGTCGCGACGATCACCCGCGGGGGCGAGGTGGTGGCCCTCTTCGAAGCCGCGCACGTCGACGCGACCGGCGCCACGATCATCGCGCTCGGACAGCTCGCCTACCTGCCGACGCTCGTCGTGTGGGGAGCGGCGTTCGCCGCAGGGCCGGGCTTCGCGGTCGGCACCGGCACGACGGTGGCGCCGGCGGGAACGAGCCTCGGCCTCGTCCCCGGCGTTCCCGCGCTGGGCCTCATCCCGGAATCGCCCTCGTCCTGGCTGCTGCTGCTCGCGCTGGCGATCGTCGCGGTCGGGTTCGTCGCGGGCGCGGTCGCGCGAGCGCGCCTGGCCCCCGAGCAGGGGGAGGGTGCCGCCCCACGGCTGACCGTGCTTGCGGCGCTGGCGGTGCTGGGCGGCGTGGCCGCGGCGCTGCTCGCGGCGTGCGCGTCGGGTTCGATCGGGCCCGGCCGGCTCACCGAGACGGGCCCGGATGCCGGCCCGTTCGCCTTCGCCGTCGCCCTCGAGCTGGCGGTCGGTGCCGCGATCGCGCTGTTCGGCCCCGCCCGCACCGATGCCTCCGCGGGTGTCCGCGCGCAGACCCGGTCCGCCGAGGACGACGAGGCCGTGACGGATGCCGCGGCATTCGCCGACGCGCTGTTCGTCACCGCGGTTGTCACGGCCACAGCCGGTGCGACGGCGCGAGCGGATGCCACGGTCGCGCCGGCAGCGGCAGCGGCAGCGGCAGCGGCAGCGGCGCAGACGTCGGCGCCGATGTCGACAACGTCGGCATCGGATGAGGAGACCGAGCCCTTCGCCCTCCTGGATCCCGCTTTTCTCGACGACGCGCGTCCGGACGACGCGCGTCCGGACGGCGCGCGTCCGGACGCCGGAGACCCGGACACCGCCGACCCGGGCGACGACGGCGGGCCGCAGCGCGGTCCGCGCCCGCCGGTAGACTGACCGGGTGCTGAGGGTCGCCGTTCTCATCTCGGGCACCGGCTCCAATCTCCGGGCCCTTCTCGAGGCGGCCGCCGACCCCGGATTCCCCGCACGGGTCGTCGTCGTCGGCGCCGACCGGCAGGCCGACGGCTTCGCCCACGCGGAGGCCTTCGGCATCCCCACCTTCCTCGTTCCGTTCCGCGAGTTCGAGACCCGCGAGGAGTGGGGCCGCGAACTGCAGGCCCAGCTCGAGGTGTGGAGTCCGGACCTGGTCGTGCTGAGCGGCCTGATGCGGCTGCTGCCGGCATCCGTCGTCGACGCCTGGGCGCCCCACCTGATCAACACCCATCCCGCGTACCTGCCGGAATTCCCCGGAGCGCACGGCGTCCGCGACGCGCTGGCCGCCGGCGTCGCCGAGACCGGCGCGAGCGTCATCGTGGTGGACAACGGTGTGGACTCCGGCCCGATCCTGGCGCAGCAGCGCGTGCCGGTGCTGCCCGGCGACACCGAGCACACCCTGCACGAGCGCATCAAGCCCGTCGAGCGGCGCCTGCTCATCGAGGTGGTCCGCGCCATTGCGGCGGGCGACCTCGCGCTACCCGCTCCCGAACCTCACTGAACCCCAACCCGAACCTGGAGTCCCGCATGGCCGGTCCCGCCGTCGATCCCGCCCTCTACCGTCCCCGCGACGTCGTGCCCGTCCGCCGCGCACTCGTCTCGGTCAGCGACAAGACCGACCTGCTGCCCCTGGCGCAGGCGCTGCAGGCCGCGGATGTGGAGATCGTCTCGACGGGCGGCTCCGCGGCGCTGCTGCGCGAGGCCGGCATCGCCGTCTCGGACGTCTCCGAGATCACCGGCTTCCCCGAATCGCTCGGCGGCCGCGTGAAGACGCTGCACCCGAGCGTGCACGCGGGGCTGCTCGCGGACCTCCGACTGGAGGACCACGAGACCCAGCTGGCCGACCTCGGCATCGAGCCGTTCCAGCTCGTCGTGGTGAACCTGTACCCGTTCGTGGAGACCGTCGCCTCGGGCGCGACCGGCGACGCCGTCGTCGAGCAGATCGACATCGGCGGTCCCGCGATGGTTCGGGCATCGGCGAAGAACTTCGCCAACGTCGCCATCGTGGTCTCGCCCTCGTCGTACCCCGCGATCATCGAGGCCGTGGGCCAGGGCGGCACGTCGCTCGCGCAGCGCCGCGACCTCGCCGCGCGCGCCTTCGCGCACACCGCCGAATACGACCGCGCCGTGGCCACGTGGTTCGCCGAGCAGACGCTCGCGGGCGAGGATCTGCCGCAGCACCTGACGATCCGCGCCGAACGCCTCTCGACGCTGCGCTACGGCGAGAACTCGCACCAGCGCGCCGCCATCTACACCCGCGTCGGCGGTCACGGCATCGCGCAGGCCGAGCAGCTGCAGGGCAAGGAGATGTCGTACAACAACTACGTCGACGCCGATGCCGCGCTGCGGGCGGCTTTCGACATGGTCAAGCCGGCCGTCGCGATCATCAAGCACGCGAACCCGTGCGGCATCGCGATCGCCGCTCCGAACGCGCTCGACCCGATCGCCTCGGCCCACCTGCGTGCGCACGAGTGCGACCCGGTGTCGGCGTTCGGTGGCGTCATCGCCGCCAACCGCACCGTCACGCTGAAGATGGCCGAGAATCTCCGCGACATCTTCACCGAGGTCATCGTCGCCCCCGACTTCGAGCCCGAGGCGCTGGAGGTCTTCAAGCTCAAGAAGAATCTGCGCGTGCTGCGCCTGCCCGCCGACTGGCGCCAGGAGCCCATGGATGTGCGGCTGCTGTCGGGCGGGCTGCTGCTGCAGGATGCCGATCGTTTCCCGGCTGAGATCGTGTCGCTCGTCGACGGGTGGGAGCTCGTCACCGGTGAGATGCCCGCCGACGACGCGAAGTCGAACCTCGCGTTCGCGTGGAAGGCCTGCCGTGCCGTCAAGAGCAACGCGATCGTCCTCGCGCAGGGGTCGGCGACCGTCGGCATCGGCATGGGCCAGGTCAACCGCGTCGACTCGTGCCGTCTGGCCGTCGAGCGTGCGGGGGACCGTGCCGCCGGGTCCGTCGCAGCATCCGACGCGTTCTTTCCGTTCGCGGACGGCCCGCAGGTGCTCATCGACGCCGGCATCCGCACCATCGTGCAGCCCGGTGGATCGGTGCGCGACCAGGAGGTCATCGACGCCGCGCGCGCGGCGGGCGTCACGATGTTCTTCACCGGCGAGCGTCACTTCTTCCACTGACGCGGCGCTTCTCGGACGCGTCACCGTCGTGTCCGAAAACCGCGAGCGCCAGGTCGCGGCGGGTGGCAGGCTGGAGGCATGTCCACCGCCGCGATGACCTTCGACGAGCGCTACCGCGCGATCGACGCGCGCGACGCGCGGTTCGACGGCCAGTTCGTCACGGCGGTGCGCTCGACCGGCATCTACTGCCGGCCGAGCTGCCCCGCGCGCACCCCGAAACCCGCGAACGTCACGTTCTACCCGACCTCGGCGGCTGCGCATGAGGCGGGTTACCGCGCGTGCAAGCGGTGCCTGCCCGAGGCGGCGCCGGGGTCACCGGAGTGGAACCTCCGCGGTGACGTCGCCGGCCGGGCGATGCGGCTCATCGCCGACGGGGTGGTCGAACGCGAGGGCGTGCCCGGCCTTGCCACCCGGCTCGGCTACTCGTCGCGCCACCTCACCCGGCTGCTGACGGCCGAGCTCGGTGCGGGTCCCCTCGCCCTCGCCCGTGCCCAGCGCGCTCACACCGCGCGGATGCTGCTCGTGGCGACGGATCTGCCAGCCGCCGACGTCGCCTTCTCGGCGGGATTCGCGAGCGTCCGCCAGTTCAACGACACCATCCGCGAGGTGTTCGGCATGACCCCGCTCGCGCTGCGCGCGCGACGCCCCTCGGCGGCGAGCGCCGGGGCCGGTGCGGCCGCGCTCGGCGCGATCGATCTGGTGCTGCCGCACCGCGGTCCCCTCGACGCCCGGGGGCTCTTCGCCTGGATGGCGGCCCGCACCGTCGCGGGCGCGGAGAAGACCACGGCCGACGGCTTCGCCCGCACCCTGCGCCTGCCCGGTGGGCCGGCGTGGTTCGAACTGCGCGTCGACGCAGCCGGGCGCGTCCGGCTGCGCGCCCGCCTGGCGCACCTCCGCGACCTGCCGGTGCTCGTCGCCCGCGCCCGCCGCCTGTTCGATCTCGACGCCGACCCGATCGCGGTGGATGCCGCGCTGTCGACCCACGCCGAGATCGCGCCGCTCGTGGCGCGCGTACCCGGCATCCGCGTGCCCGGCGCCGCCGACCCGCACGAGATGCTCATCCGCGCGATGATCGGCCAGCAGATCACCGTCGCGGCCGCGACGACGGCGCTGACGGCGCTGACCGACGCGCTGGGGGAGCGGATCGAGGGCCACGACGGGCTCGACCGGCTGTTCCCCACGATGGCGGCGATCGCGGAGCGCGGTGCCGAGGTGCTGCGCGGGCCTGCCGCCCGCATCCGCGCCGTCACCGGCGCCGCTGCGGCGCTCGCCGACGGGACGCTGACGCTCACGAGCGGGGACGACGGCCCGTCCCAGCGGGCGGCGCTGCTGGCGATGCCCGGCATCGGGCCGTGGACGGCGGATTACGTGCGGATGCGGGTGCTCGGCGACCCCGACACCACCCTGCCCGGCGATGTCGCCGTCCGCGCCGGTGCCGCAGCGGCGGGCATCCCCGCCGACCCGCGCGGCTTCGCGGAGTGGGCCGCACGCACCGCGCCGTGGCGCAGCTACCTGACCGCGCACCTCTGGCGCGCGAGCACACCCACCCTGAAACCGCAACGCCGGGAGACGACATGACCGCCACGATCCAGACCATCGACACGCCCGACGGCGCCTTCACGATCCTCGCCGATGACCGGCAGCGCGTGCTGGCGAGCGGGTGGACCGCCGACCCCGCCGCGATCCTCGCCCGGCTCGCGTCACCGCCCGCCGAGGCGCGCGAGGGCCAGGCGGATGCCGCGGCCGCCGCGCGGGCGTACTACGACGGCGATCTGGCGGCCATCGACGATGTCGAGGTGGTGCAGACCGGCACGGCGCTGCAGCGCGCCGGGTGGGCGGCGCTGCGCACAATCGCGCCGGGCGCACCGCTCACCTATGCGGAGTTCGCCGCCGCCCTGGGAAGCCCCGCCGCCGTGCGGGCCGCCGCATCCATCTGCGCCCGCAACGCCCCCGCCCTGTTCGTGCCGTGCCACCGGGTGCTGCGCACCGGTGGGTCGCTGGGTGGGTTCGCGTGGGGGCTCGAGGTCAAGCGCGCGCTCCTGACCCGCGAGGCGGCAGCCGGCTGACGCCGGGACCGCGCGATGGGGAGTTCTCCCCATCGAGGGCCTCCGCCGCGGTCGAGTAGGGTCTTCGCAGGGAGGTGGCACCGTGGGAATGATGCTGCCGAATGAACTCATCTGGGTGATGGAGAAACTCGGATTCGAGTGGCCCGACATCGACGAGGACGAGCTGCGCCGCGGCGGGCACATGGTCGGAACGTTCCGCGACGACCTCGAGGGCAAGCTGCAGGCCATGGATCGCAAGGTCAACGGCGACCTCGCGGCGGCGCTGCAGGGGCAGGCCGGGGCCCGCGTATGTGAGCGCCTGGAACACGAACCGCTCGCAGAACCTGCAGAAGCTGCTCGACCTGCTCGGCCCGGTGCCGGCGGGGATCGAGGTCGCCGCCGGCCCGGTGCTCGCGCTGAAGATCAAGGTCATCGTCGATGTGACGACCACCATGATCGCGCTCGTCGCGATGCTCACCAATCGATTCGCGTGGGATCGAGATGCCGGAGTGGGATGCCGACAACCCGGCTGTCGTCGACACCTGGACCCGTGCGTCGGAGGCCTACGCGGCTGGCGCTTCGGGCGAGGTGCGCGCAGTATTGGGCGACAATCTGCGACCGGATGCCGTCTGGTGGAGGGAGCTGGACAGGCTGAAGGCGAACGACGACGTCACCCGGGTGATCCGGGTGGATCCGGACACTCTGGCTGAGTCTGTGATCTGGCCGGAATGAGCGAGGGAGACGCTGTGGTGGATGAAGGACTGAGCGAGGCGGTCATCGCCTATCTGGGCAAGGGCAGGTCCTCCTTCCCGCGCACCGATGAGGATGCCGTCGCGACGCTGGCGGGCGCCGTGGGCCGTCCTGACCTGTTGGCGACGGTGAAGGCGCTCGTTGCTGAGTGCCTCGCCGTGCCCGTGGACTGGACGACGCGGTCGCTCTCGGAGGGCGGGCGCGAGGCGCAGGCCGTCATGGCAGAGCGTCATCCGGAGCTATCGGCGGCAGCGCTCGAAGCCCTCTACTGGACGTTCACCTACAACTGGCGATGAGAAAGCGACGCGAGGCTCGGCCAAGCTGATGAATCATCACGCCGGGGCACGTCGTTACTCAGCCCTCACCCCGGATGCGGTGCTCGAGGGAGCCGTCGTGTCGTTCAGCGGGGACACCTTGGTCGCATCCGGCGGGAGGATCATCGAAGAGGCTGATCTGCAGCTGGTCGATCCGGACGTGCAGGCAGACCCGTCGAGGAGCCGGCTGCTCGACGGCGTGCCGTTACTGGCGCGCGGTGATGCGTGGATCATCCCGCTGATGTGGAATCCGCTCACCGAAGGCCAGCCCGTCGACGGCGAACTGTCGCGACGGGGCAGCGAACTCTGGTCGAGCATTCGAGCGTGGGCGGAGTACGCGCACGGCGTTCCGATCATTCCTGACCTCGAGGACCCGGATCTGTGGAGCGCGTATCTGCGGGAACTGGTGAGCACGGGAGCGCGCCGCGCGGACTGGTGGGGATCGAAGGACGCGGCGCTGGTGCTGGTCGTCTATGGTGACCCGATCCCGGCGCCGGTGCGCGCGATGGCTCTGCACGTCGTGCCGATCGGCTGGGTATCGGAGCGTCGGGCGCCGAAGCGGTTCCCCCCGATGGACCTCGCCTGGTCGTGGGCGGACGCCGTCGAGGTCGCCGGGGGCGGTGCGGCGGGACCGGATAATCTGAAGCGAACGCAAGACGAGGGGCGGGACGGATGACCGACACGATCGGTGGCATCGGGGTGGCGCTGGTGCCGCACATCTACGGCGCGAGCCAGCTGGGTGTGCTGTCGGTGACGGCGCCGGGACCGGCGCACCCGCGTGTCGAGTACGTCGGCGGGGATCTGTTCGTCGGTCTCGACGAACGCCGAGACGGCGCAGCCACGGCTGTGACCGAGGGCCAGGCCGACGCGTGGCCGCAGCCGTTCCGCGAGGCGCTGCTCGCCGCGCTGGGAGCCGCCACGGCGCTTCCCGACGCCGTCGAAGGCGCGACCGTCATCACCGACGAAGCGGATGCCGCGGCGATCCTCCTGGAGCCCGCCCGGCTGGCGGGCCGTCAGCTGTCCGGTGCGCCCGTGGTCCTCGCCCTCGCGCGGGATCGTGTCGTCCTCGTCGGCGCCGACGACGAGGCCGCGCTCACCCGCGCGCTGGACCTCGCCGAAGAGCTCTACGACGCCGGCGGCCCGCTGGTCAGCGCCCACCCGATCGTCCTGCAGGACGATGCCTGGGCGCCCTTCGACTGGCGCGAGCGCGTCCCGTCGCTCCGCCCGCGGTTCGAGCGCGTGCTGCGCCTGTTCAGCGTTCGCGCGTATGAAGCGCAGACGGTCGCGCTGCAGCGCCCCGACGTGCATATCGCCGACCCGAAGATCCGCGTGCTCGACGACGGCGTCACCGTCACCTTCGCCACCTGGCCGAAGGGCACCGCGACGCTGCTCCCCGTCGTGGACAACGTCATCATCGCCGACCCGTCCGGCCAGCTCAGCGTCGCGACGATGGCCGAGTTCCTGGATGCCGCGGGGGATGCGGTCGTGCGCACCGGCCTGTCGCCGGCCCGCTACTTCGTGCCCGGCGAGCGACCGCGAGACACCGGGGCATGATCTGGGAGATCGAGCATGAGACGCGGGTCGTCGACGGTCTGGACGCGCAGGGCCGGCCCGACCCCGCGTACGCCGCCGCCCTCGGCCTCGTACCGGCGCCGTTCGGCAGGCGCGCGCTCGCCTTCGCGATCGACATCGCGATCTGGCTGATCCTGCAGCTGCCGCTGTGGCTCGGGGCGATCCCCCTGCTGCTCAAGCTCGCGACAGGAGCCATCTCGCCCTACGGGTTCGTCAACCATCCCGATTTCGTGCTGGCCGTCATCATGGCCACCGTCTCCGTTGCGCTGTCCCTCGTCTACGTCGTCGTGCAGTGGATGCTGCACGGGCTCAAGGGGATCACCATCGGCAAGGCGGTCTCCGGCGTCCGCAGCGTCAACGTGATGACCCTGGAGCGCCCGGGCGTCTGGGCGGTGCTCCTGCGGTACGTCATCGTGGCGGCATCCGGGATCCTTCCAGCAGTCGGCCCCGCGCTCGTGCTGCTGTCGCCCACGTTCGACCTCGAGCGGCGTGGCCGTGGCTGGCACGACCGTATCGGCAAGGTCTGGCTCGTCGACGTGCGCCACGGCCTGAACCCGTATGACGAGAAGCGCATGCGCGTCGCACGCAAGACGGTCAAGGCGGAGCCGGCCCCCGAGCGCGTCGAACTGCCGTCCCTCGCGACGCCGCGCGACCCCGTTGCGCAGCCGGAATACCGCCCCGGCAGCCGCATCAGCGCGGGCGTCGTCGGAGTGCCGCGCTCTCCCGAAGCCCCGGCGATGCCGGCGCCCGCGGCGGCCGCGGCACCGGCATCCGCTCCGGTGAACCCGACGACCCCGTCGCCCGCGGCGACGCCCGCCGCTCCGGCCGTGGCGACGCCGGCCCCGGCGGTGGCAACGGCGGCCCCGGCGGTGGCCGTCGCCGATGCCCCCGGTCCCCGACGCCGCGGCCGGATGGTCGGGCTTGCACTCAGGCTCGATACCGGGGAGACGATCCCCGTGACGGCGCCGATCCTGCTCGGCCGCGATCCCGACGTCGCGGCGCACCCGGGCGCGCAGGCCGTTCCCCTCGCCGACACCACTCGCACGCTGTCGAAGACGCACGCGCTCATCCAGCCTGTCGCGGGGGGTCTGGAGATCATCGATCGCCGCTCCACCAACGGCTGCGGGGTGATCCGCGGCGGCATCGAGACCGAGCTCGCTTCCGGCGGATCGGCGACGGTCGCCGAGGGCGACGCGATCCGTCTCGGAGACCGCACCGCCGACGTGGTGCAGATCGCGCCGCTGCAGACATGAGCGACGCAGACATGAGCGACGCCGACATGACCGACGCCGACATGACCGACGAGTGCATCGGAGGAGTCTCGTGAGACTGAAGCTGACCCTGCATCGCGGTGAGGGCGATCCGGTCGACATCGTCGTCACGACCGACTCCACCGCGACGGCCGGAGACGTGGCGCGCCACATCGCCGAGTCCGACCCGACGCGCACCCTCGCCTTCGCGGAGGGCAGCGCGCTGACTCTCGCGGTCGCGCCGCCGACCGACGCGCGCATGGTGCCGTTGCACCCTGACGTCGCGATCGGCGAGGCGCCCATCGGCTCGGGGTTCGCGGCATCCATCGTCGAAGTGGGCGCCGGGTACGTCGCCGCCGACCGACGCGAGGTCGTCGGCGTGTTGCGCGCGACGGCGGGGCCGCTCGCCGGGCAGGAGTTCCCGCTGTCGGCGGGCCCCGTCTCGCTCGGGCGCGACGAGGGTAACGACATCGTGCTGGCCGACCCGATGGTCTCCAAGCGCCACGCCCGGCTCGAGGTCGGCGCGTACGTCGAGGTCGTCGACCTCAACTCCGCCAACGGCGTGCTCGTGGACGGCGTGCAGATGCAGCGCGTGCGCATCGAGGACGGCACGCCGTTCGTGATCGGCGGAACCACGCTCGCCCTCTACCTGACCCGGGCATGGGACGGCTCGGGCGAGGGGGACCCGATCATCGAGCGCGGTGGCGGACTGCTGTTCAACCGCAGCCCCCGTGTCGAGGTGCGCTATCCCGGCACGAAGTTCAAGCCGCCGCGACTGCCCACCGAGAAGATCGGCAAGGTCTTCCCCTGGCCGATCCTCATCGCCCCGATCCTCATGGGAGCGGCGCTGTTCGCGCTCAACGGCAATCCTCGGTCGCTGCTGCTCATCGTGATGACACCGATGATGGCGCTGTTCAACCTCGTCAACCAGTCGGTCCAGAGCAAGAAGAGCCAGAATCACGAGTTCCTGCTGTTCGAGCGGCAGTTTGAACAGCTCGAGGAGGACTTCTTCCACGGCAAGCCCGAGGAAGAGCGGGCACGAAACGCCGAGGCGCCACCCGTGGCCGAGGTCTTCGACCAGGCCATGCGCCTCGGCCCGATGCTGTGGACCCGGCGCCCCGAGCACTGGAACTTCCTCGGTCTGCGATTGGGAACCTGCCGCCTGCCGGCGCGCAACGCGATCGACGACGCCGAGGCCCCGGACGGGCTGCCGGAGTTCATCGACCGCGTCGATCGACTCCGCGAGCGGTATGCGTTCGTCGACGACGTGCCGGTGTTCGAGACGCTGCCGGCCGCCGGTTCGATCGGCATCGCCGGGCCGCGCGCCCTCGTGGCCGACGCCATGCGCGGCGTTGCCGTGCAGCTGTTCGGGCTGCACGCCCCCAACGACGTCGTCGCCGTCGCGTTCGCCGATTCCACGTGGACCAGCGAACTGGACTGGCTCAAGTGGCTGCCGCACACCACCAGTGAGCGCAGCCCCTTCCAGACCATGCCGCTGGCCGACTCGGCTCCCACCGGCGCCGCGCTGCTGAACTCCCTCGAGGACTACGTGCAGCGCGCCGCGGCCGGTGGCAGCGGCGAGCCGCGTGGCCCGTTCAAGGACGAGTGGAACCCGCTGCAGTACGGCACCGACGTCGCCCGCGCAGCGGAGGACCGCGGCCGCACGCCCCCCGTCTCGGTCATCGTGTTCATCACGGGCGACGCCCCGGTCGACCGCGGGCGCCTCACCGATGTGCTCGAGCGCGGGGCCGACCACGGCG
The DNA here is from genome assembly GCF_016907815.1 of Microbacterium aurum. Lineage (NCBI taxonomy): Bacteria > Bacillati > Actinomycetota > Actinomycetes > Micrococcales > Microbacteriaceae > Microbacterium > Microbacterium aurum. Next base: position 3,198,148 of record NZ_JAFBCQ010000001.1, on the reverse strand, counting down.
TGCACGCGGTCTTCGTCTCCCACGCCGTGGAGTCCCTCCCCGCGGTGTGCCGCAGCTACATCGAGCTCACCACCGACCTCGACGATGCACGCGTCGGCCTCGTCCGCAGCGGCGCCGCCTACGATCATGTGAAGGTCGAGGGTGTCTCCCACGCGTACATGCAGATGTTCGCCCGGCGCCTGGCGCCGGTCGTGGACGCGAGCACCGTCGTCCACGACGCGTCCGACATCCCGGGCTCGGTGAACCTGCTGCAGCTGATCGACCCGGCGATCGCGGAGGACCCCGCCGTCGTGATCGAACGGTGGCGCCAGAACAACACGATCGTCGACCGCTCCACGGCACCGCGCCCGCGTCTGAAGAAGGCGGGCGGGCTGCGCGCCATCACCGGTCAGGGCGTGAGCGACGCCATGGTGCTCGACCTGCGCGCGCAGGGGCCCCACGCGCTCGTCGGCGGCACCACCGGCTCGGGCAAGAGCGAGTTCCTGCAGGCGTGGGTGCTGGGCATGGCCGCCGCGCACAGCCCCGACCGGGTCACCTTCCTGTTCGTCGACTACAAGGGCGGTTCCGCGTTCGCGGACTGCGTCGACCTGCCGCACACGGTGGGCCTCGTCACCGACCTCAACCCGCACCTCGTGCGCCGAGCCCTGACGAGTCTCCGAGCCGAACTGCAGCACCGCGAGCATCTGCTCAACCGCAAGAAGGCCAAGGACCTGCTGGAGCTGGAGAAGCGCCAGGACCCGGAGTGCCCGCCCTCGCTCGTGCTCGTGATCGACGAGTTCGCCGCCCTCGCGTCGGAGATGCCGGAATTCGTCGACGGTGTCGTCGACATCGCGCAGCGCGGCCGCTCCCTCGGCATCCACCTCATCATGGCGACGCAGCGTCCCGCCGGCGTCATCAAGGACAACCTGCGCGCCAACACCAATCTGCGCATCGCGCTGCGCATGGCCGATGAGGCCGACTCCCGCGACGTCGTCGACGACCCGATCGCGGCGACCTTCCCCGCGAGCGTCCCCGGGCGTGCGATCGCCAAGACGGGTCCGGGGCGCCTCGTGCCCTTCCAGTCGGCCTACACCGGCGGCTGGACGACGAGCGAGGACACGGCCGTCGCGGAGGTGCGCGTCGCCGAGCTGCGTTTCGGTGCCGCCCCCGAGTGGGAGCCGGACCGGCCCGCCGAGTCGGACGCGCACGCCGAAGACCTCGGTCCCACCGATCAGAAGCGCATCGTGTCGACGCTCGTGCGCGCGAGCGAGGTCGCAGGCCTCCCGCGCCCGCGACGCCCCTGGCTCGATGACCTGTCGCCCCTCGTGGACGTGCAGGATCTGCCGAACGAGGGCGACACCCGCATCCCGATCGCGCTCATGGACGTGCCGGAGAAGCAGCAGCAGGAGGCGGCGGTGTTCGTCCCCGACCGGGACGGCTCGCTCGTCATCTACGGGACGAGCGGTTCGGGCAAGTCCACGCTCCTGAAGACGATCGGCGCCGCCGCAGGTCTGCGCCCCGAGCGCGGCCGCGTCAACGTGTACTGCCTCGACTTCGCCACCGGCGCGCTCGGCGCGCTCGCCGCACTACCCCACGTCGGCTCAGTCGTCGACGGTGGCGATGTGGAGCGCATCCAGCGCCTGCTGCGCACGCTCGACGGTGAGATGGACCGTCGGGCGGCGGCGTTCGCCGCGGTCAGCGCCGCCTCGATCCAGGAGTACCGTGAGCTCGCCGATGCCGCGCTGCCCCGCATCCTGCTGCTGATCGACAACTACCCCGACTTCAAGAAGGACTGGGAGGTCGCGCCCGGTCGCGGTCCCTCGTATCGCACCTTCATGCGCATCCTCGGGGAGGGGCGCACGCTCGGCGTGCACACCGTCATCACGGCCGACCGCGGAAACGCGGTGCCGAGCGCCGTCGCGGCCAACGTCTCGCGCAAGGTGGTGCTGCGCATGGGCGACCCTTCGCAGTACATGCTGCTGGGCGTGCCGCGCGACGTGCTCGACGAGCAGTCCGTGCCCGGCCGGGCGGTCATCGACGGTCACGAGGCGCAGATCGCGGTCCTCGGCGGGACCTCCAACGCCGTCGAGCAGACGAAGGTGCTCGGCGCTCTCGGTGCCCGGCTGCGCGAGCAGGGGGTGCGCGACCTGCCCGAGATCGGCGCGCTGCCGACGCTGGTCCCGGCGAACGAGATGCCGGCGAGCGTGGAGGGGATGCCGGTGTTCGGCGTCGCCGACGACACCCTCGCGGCCCGCGGCTTCGAGCCGATCGGCTCGTTCGTCGTGTCGGGTCCGCCGGCGTCGGGACGCACGAACGCGCTGAAGGCGCTCGTCGTCGCGATGGAGCGGTTCGATCCGGGCGTGCGCCTGTACCACTTCGGCAGCCGTCGGTCGGAGCTCAAGGACTTCCGGCCGTGGGTGCGCAGCGCGACCCGGCCCGAGGATGAGCGGGACCTCGCGACGGAGCTTGCCGAACTCGTGGTCAGCGAGTCTCCGGGCGGACGCATCATGATCGTCATCGAGGACATGCCGCACCTGGCCGACGGCGTCGCCGACCGCCCGATGCGCGCGCTGCTGCAGGCGATGAACGACAGCGAGCATCTGCTCGTCGGCGAGGCGGAGATCACGCGCGCCAGCGGCAGCATCGGCGTGCTCGGTGAATGGAAGTCGGCCCGTCAGGGCATCGTGCTCAAGCCCGACACGTACGACGGCGAGGCGATCTTCAAGACGCCGTTCGGACGGGTCAAGCGGAGCGACTTCCCGGTCGGGCGCGGGATCTTCGTGCAGGCCGGCAAGGCCGTCACGATGCAGATGCCGTTCGTTGCCGACGTGCAGGACGTGCAGGCCGAGGCGCCGTCGACGCGCGCGGCGGCGCGCGCCACGGCGCCGGCCGGCACCCCCGCGACGCATGGGTAGTTCTCCCCATGGGTGGCGCGGGACCGGTTCGCTAGCATCGATCGCGCGGGGTCGTTCGGACTCCGGACGACGTAGGGCGACACGCTGGGAGGCGGGTTCATGGCCGGATGGCGGACCGCATCCGTGACACGGACGCGGAGCTCGCCGGCGGCTGAGCCGCACCGCATGAGTGGGAGCGGCGCCCGACATGAGCGAGTGAGAACGTATGGCGGTAGCGGCGATGCCGCTGCATAGGCGGTCGTGGGTGATGGTGAAGCGTGTTCCCGTGGCGGATGTTGACGAGGGCGGGGTTCGAAAGGATGCTGATCTCGTGACCCTCGACGTCGGCGGCCACGGATGAGCAGCATCAAACCCGTCATCCGTGAGCTACGCCAGGCCGTGCTCGACGGCATGGCGCACGCGAAGGACAAGCTGCACCAGGTCGCAGACCATCTCGACGACCATCTCGACACCGTCATTCGGCGCGTCAGGGATCAGGATCACTTCGACGCCCCCGACGCGACGAAGAACGCGCCGGCACTACCCGACGCGACCCTCGTTCCGCGGCCCGAGACGCTCACCCCGGATGGGCGCATCGATTGGTCTCGTGCGCCGGGGGACGGTTTCGTGCTCGACGCAGACGGCAAGCCGATCTTCTCCGAACATGTCCCGCAGGCGGGCGACAGGTTCGACCGCTACGGAGAGCCGAGCGGACGATTCGTCTCGCCGCTCTCGGCCGATGGCCCCTTCTCCTACGACAGTCGATCGCTGCCCTACGTCGAGAACCCGAACGCGTATCACGCCTACGAATGGCTGCACTCGCCCGCTGACGTGCGCAGTGTCTACGATTCGCTCGATGACGCGACACGAGGCGATGTCGATCTGGTCCTCGAGCAGTACAGCCTCGACGTCTCCGATTTGACGACGGTCCTCCGAGGCGAAGCGGCCGCGATCCTGGAGTGGGGGACGTCGGGTGGGGCGACGCAGGATCTGCTCCCCACGAGTGTCGAGCTGCTGGACGTGATGGGTATGATCCGGGAGGTCTTTTGATGGATGCCGACGCGTTGATGACGATCGTGCGCGAGGAGGGCCTTGACCAGCCGGTGCTGGAAGGGCACGGCGTCCTGCGCAATGAGGCCGTCGTGCTGCAGCGCGAGGGAAGCGGGTGGACCGTCTTCCTCGCCAACGAGCGGGGAGGTCGCATCTCTTCGACGGTTCGTGAGTTCGAGAATCGCTCGGACGCGCTCGAGCACGTACTCGAGAAGCTGCGGCAGACGGCGCGGGCACGTGAGGCGATGGCGCGACTTCGCGCCCGCCGCGCGGCAGCGGATGGGTAGTTCTGCCCATGGGATTTCGCGAGGTCGTTGGTTAGCCTCGGGATGGCGGGGTCGTTCGGACTCCGGACGACGTAGGACGACACGCTGGGAGGCGGGTTCATGGCACACGATTTCGGTGCAACGTACAGCGAGATGGAGAGCGCGGCGCAGCGTCTGCGCGACGGTCGCCAGACTGTGACCGACACGCTGAAGGAGCTGCAGGGCATCATCGATGACCTGGTGCAGGACGGTTTCAAGACGGAGAACGCGTCGGAGGCGTTCTCGACCGCGTACTCGGAGCTGACGACGTCGCTCGATGACGCCGCGGAGGCTGTCAACGACATGGCGCAGGCTCTGGACCGGATGGCGGACCGCATCCGTGACACGGACGCGGAGCTCGCCGGCGGCTGAGCCGCACCAACGACGCAGGGTCGTGGGGGGATCGCAGGATCGCCCCACGACCCTTCGTCGTCACCGGTGACGATTAGGATCATTCCGACGGACGGAGCGCGCAGCCGATGACCCCCTCGCAGAGCTACTGGTACAACCTCAGCACCCAATCGGTGGTGCGTGACGACGTGCGCCCCTCCGAGGACTGCCTCGGCCCGTTCGGCAGCGCGCAGGAAGCCGAGGAGTCGCCCGCGGTCCTCGTCGAGTACGCCCGCGCCTGGCTCGAGAGCGAGGAGAGCGAGCCGTACCGGCAGATGGCCGCTGAACTCGACGACGACACCGACCTCCGCTGACCGGCACGATGGGGCTCCGTCGCCGCGTCGCGGCCACCGCGGTCGCGCTGGTCGCCGTGACGCTCGCCGCGTGCGCTCCGGCGCTGCCGGAGTCGGTGGTGCCCGGGACGCACGCCGTCGTGGGTGTCACGGGCGAGGTCACCTCCAGCAACCCGCTCGCCTCGCCGACACCGGCGAATCTCGAGCTCGCCGCGGCGACGCGTGCCGGCTTCGGCGCGATGGTCGACGGCGAGTTCGTCCCCGACCCGAGCTTCGGTGCAGTGACGATCAGCGGCGACGATCCGTTCACCGTCCGATACGACCTCGCCGAGCCGTCCTGGTCGGATGGCACCCCGGTGGACGCCGCCGATCTCCTCCTCGGCTGGGCCTGGGCGGCCGGCATCCTGCCCGCCGATGACGCGGATGCCGGTGCGGAGGCCGAAGCGACGGATGCCGGTGCGCAGGCGAGCCTCGAGCCGGAGATGGCCGGCGTGCCGGAACTCGACGAGTTCGGCCGCGCGATCGTGGTGCGCTTCGCCGCGCCGACGATGCTGTGGCAGACCGCCGTGACGGCGCAGGTTCCGGCGCACATCGTCGGGCGCCTCGCGTTCGGACTCGACGACGCGATGGAGGCCAAGCAGGCGGTGGTCCGGGCGATCGAGGACGACGACGCCGCCGCCCTCGCGAAGATCGGCGAGGCGTGGGATGAGGGCTTCGCGTGGGGCGAGGACGACGATCCCTCCGCCGACCTGCTGCTCTCCAGCGGCCCGTACCGGGTGGACGACGTGACCCGGGATGCGACCGGGCAGAGCGTGACGCTCGTGCCCAACGCCGCCTATCGCGGCGGTGCGGCGGCGCAGGTCGCCCGCGTCGATCTGGTGCCGGCCGGTGCCGACGCGGTGGCCGAGGTGGGCGCTCGTCTCGACGTCGTGCAGGTGGCGCCCACGGCCGCCAACGACGCACCGATCCGCCAGCTGGAGCGCCGCGATGCGACGGTGGCGACGACGCACGACGGCACGGTGTGGAGCCTGCTGTTGCGCCCCGCGGGCGTGCTGACCGATGCGGCGGCGCGCGCGGCGTTCCTCCGCCTCGCGCCGGTGGGTGACATGGTTGACCGTGGCGCGGGACCGTGGGCGGCGGCATACGCCAAGACGACCTCGATGCTGGCGATGCCGGGCTCCCGCGCGTTCGACGTCGTCGCGGAAGACTCCGGGTTCGCCGCCGCGATCGGCACCCCGGCAGACGACGCCGCGCTGGACCGTGAGGCCGCCGGTGTGCCGGCGGGCGCGACGGTGTGCGTGCTCTACGACCGGGCAAGCCCGTTCGCCGCCGGGGCGTTCGCCGCGCTGCGCGACGCCGCGGCCGAGGGAGGATGGACGGTGACCGACTGCGGCGCCGACGACATCGACGCCGCCCTCGCACAGGGAGGCTGGGTCGCCGCCCTCGCCCGTGTTCCGATCCCGCGGAGCCCGGCGCAGATCGCCGAGCAGTGGGGGAGCGCGAGCACCACGGCGCTCACATTGCAGGCGGATGCCGAGCGCGACACCCTCATCGCGCAGTACGCCCACACGGTGGACGTGTACGACTCCCGCGACCTGCTCGCCCAGATCGAAGCCACGATCGTCCGCGCCGCCGTCGCACGGCCGCTCGCGATGAACCCGGTGGTGACGCTCGCCGACCGCGACGTGACCGGCGTGGCTGCGCGCAACGGACCGGGGCCGATGCTCCTGCCCGGCATCGCGCAGTGGAGTGCCGCCGTCGATCCGACGGAGGTGACGGCGCCGTGATCGCGAGTCCGCAGGCGATTCGCATCGACCGTGGCGGCATAGCCGCCGAGGCCGTGATCTCCTGGCGGTACGAACGCGACGGGTGGACGGTCGAGCTCGCCTCAGCCGCGACCGGTGCGGTGGCCGCGCACGCCGCCGATGCCTTCGAAGCCCTGTGCCGCGTGAGGGAAGGACTGGAGCCGGAAGGGTGGCGCGTCGGCGTGGCAGGTGCACAAGCCGATGTGTGGCCGAGCGGCATGGCGCGCGACCAGGGTGGAGGCCTGGCCGCCTACCGCCTCGGAGCCGAGGCGGACGCCGTCGTCGACACCTTTGCGCCGGTCGATCCGACCACCACATCGACGGTCGCGGCCCAGCAGGCCGTCGCCGAGCGTGCGGGCCTGGGGCGTCCGTCGGCGTGAATCCGCGCTCGTCCGTCTTGCGTCCAGCGATCTCCCAGGTCTAGGCTGAAGGGCTGTCGTGTCGTCACCGGCGCGGCGGTCCCCGCTCATCGACTCCTGGAGGAAGCCATGTCCACGGCCATCGTCATCGCGAAGCCCGCTTCCTTCCGTGCCCCGGCCGTCGCCGGCGCCACCGGGAGCCGGCGGGGATAACACGCGCTCGCGTCCTCCTTCGGCGGAATCGTCCCGCCGCTCGTCGCGTTCTCCCCGCCAGGGCCAGCTTCGTCCTGCGGCGCCTCCGCGCGCCTTCTGTCACCTCCGCCGGCTCTGTGACCCCGGCATCCGCACCACCCCTTCGCAAGGATCATGACCTCTTCCACCGAGAGACTCTCCACCCCCCGGGCGCTGGCCCGGCTCTACCCGTTCGCCAAACCGGTGCTGCCACGTCTCGTCATGGGCGCCGCGAGCGCGCTCGTCGCGAGCCTGCTCGCGCTGTCCATCCCCCTCGTGCTCGAGGTGCTCGTCGAGGGACCGATCGCCTCCGGCGACCAGATCCAGCTCGTCTGGGGCGCCGTCGCCATTCTCGTGCTGGGCCTGCTCGAGGCGGCGATGGTGTGGCTGCGCCGCTGGTTCGTGCTGGCGCCGTCCACCGCCGTGGAATACGACCTGCGCACCGGCTTCTACAAGATGCTGCAGCGTCTGCCGGTCGCCTTCCACGACCGCTGGCAGTCCGGGCAGCTCCTCAGCCGCATGATGCAGGACATCAGCATGCTGCGGCGGTGGATGGCCTTCGGCATCGTGCTGCTGGTGGTGAACATGCTGACGATCCTCGTCGGCATGGCACTGCTGTTCCGCTGGCACTGGGCCCTCGGGGTGACGTTCCTCATCGTCTGCGCGCCGCTGTGGTACGCCGGCTACCGGTTCGAGAAGACGTACGGCACGCTTGCGCGGCAGAGCCAGGACCAGGCCGGCGACCTCGCCACCAGCGTGGAGGAGTCGGTCCACGGCATCCGCGTGCTCAAGGCCTTCGGTCGCGGCTCGCACGCCCTGCACAAGTTCACCCGGCAGGCCGAGACGCTGCGCGAGACCGAGCTGAACAAGGCGCGCGTGGTCGGCTGGATCTGGTTCTGGCTCGTGCTGCTCCCCGACATGGCCTTCGCGCTGTGCTTGGGCGTCGGCATCGTGCTGCAGCAGCTGGGGCAGCTGCAGCTGGCCGAGCTCGTCGCGTTCTTCGCGATGGCGACGGTGCTGCGCTGGCCGATGGAATCGATCGGCTTCCTGTTCTCATTCCTCCTCGACGCGCGGACGGCCACCGACCGCATCTTCGAGGTGTTCGACGAGCAGAACACCATCACCGACCCCGCGGAGCCCGCCACGATCACCGCGCCCCGCGGTGCGCTGCGTTTCGAAAACGTCCACTTCCGTTACCAGGATGCCGCGGACAGCGAGCGCGACCTGCTGGACGGCATCGACCTCGACCTCATCCCCGGCGAGACGATGGCCCTGGTGGGACTCACCGGATCGGGCAAGACCACGCTGACGACGCTGCCGGGGCGGCTGTACGACGTCACCGGCGGGCGGGTCACGATCGACGGCGTCGACGTGCGCGATCTGACGCTCCGGGAGCTGCGCACGCACGTCGGCATGGCCTTCGAGGACTCGACGCTGTTCTCGCAGTCCGTCCGCGAGAACGTGCTGCTCGGCCGGGAGGACCTCGTGCTCGGCAGCCCCGAGGCCGAGGCGGTGCTGCGCGAGGCGCTCGCCGTGGCACAGGCCGGGTTCGTCGACGACCTGCCCGACGGGGTCGACACGATCATCGGTGAAGAGGGACTCTCGCTCTCCGGCGGGCAGCGCCAGCGTCTCGCGCTGGCGCGCGCCGTCGCGGCTCGGCCCGCCGTGCTCGTGCTCGACGACCCGCTGTCGGCGCTCGACGTCGACACCGAGGCGCTCGTCGAGGACGCGCTGCGGGAGGTCATGGCCGACACGACCACGCTCGTGATCGCGCACCGCCCCTCGACCGTCATGCTCGCCGACCGCGTCGCGCTGCTTGAGGCCGGCCGCGTGACCGCCGTGGGCACCCACGCCGAGCTGCTGCGCACCAGCGAGCACTACCGCTACGTCATCTCCAGCCTCGAGTTCGAACAGGCCCGCCAGCAGGCCACGGAGGTCAATCGATGAGCACCGCAACGGTCGCCGGGACCACCGGCGAAGACCGCTCGGACTACACCCGCGAGGAGTCGCGGTCGATCCGGCGCCGTTCGCTGCGCCTGCTCGGCTCGCTCGTCGCGCCGCTGCGCTGGCAGCTCGCGCTCGCCGCGCTCGTGCTGGTGATCTCGACGGCGCTGCGCGTGGCTGGGCCGGCGCTGATCGCGTACGGAATCAACACGGCGCTGCCGCAGGTGGTCAGCGACGCGAACTGGATGCCGACGATCATGATCGTCGCGGTCTACCTCGTCGCCGGCATCGGCGGCGCCGCGCTCATCGGCTGGTACGCCGTCGTCGCGGCGCGCCTCACGCAGGCGGTCATGCTCGACCTCCGCAAGCGCATCTTCCTGCACACGCAGCGGCTCAGCCTCGAGTTCCACGAGTCGTACACGTCGGGTCGCATCATCTCGCGGCAGACGAGCGATCTGGATTCCATCCGGGAGCTCCTCGACGGCGGCCTGAACGAGCTGGTCTCCGGCATCCTGTACGGCGCCTTCACCCTCGTCGCACTGCTGCTGATCGACTGGCGCTCCGGCCTCGTGCTGGCCGTTGCGGGCGTGCCGCTGTACTTCCTGATGCGGTGGTTCTACCGCAACTCGCAGCGCGCGTACCGGGAGTCGCGGGTGGTCTCGGCGAAGGTCATAGTGAAGTTCGTCGAGACGATGACCGGCATCCGTGCCGTCAAGGCGTTCCGCAAGGAGCCGCGCAACGACGAGGAGTTCGGCGATCTGTCGGGGCAGTACCGCGATGTGAACATGCGCTCGCTGCGTCTGTTCGGCACGTTCGAGCCCGGCATGATGGCCGTCTCGGCGTTCGCCGTGGCGGCGGTGCTGCTGTGGGGCGGCATCCGGGTCGCCGACGGGTCGCTGCTGGTCGGAACGCTGCTGGCGGCGGTGCTGTACGTGCGGAACTTCTTCTCGCCGCTGCAGGAGATCGCGATGTTCCTCAACTCGTACCAGTCAGCCGCGGCAGCGCTCGAGAAGGTGTCGGGAGTGCTGGACGAAGAGCCCACCGTGCCCGACCCCGCGAAGCCGGTGGACCTGTGGGAGGCGCGGGGGCACGTCGAGTTCCGCGACGTCGTGTTCGGGTACTCCGACGACCGCACGATTCTGCCGCACTTCTCGCTCGACATCCCCGCGGGGCAGACGATCGCGCTCGTCGGCACGACGGGAGCCGGAAAGTCGACGCTCGCCAAGCTCGTGTCGCGGTTCTACGACCCGACGCGCGGACAGGTGACGCTCGACGGCGTCGACCTGCGGGCGCTGCACCCGAAGGATCTTCGCCGCGCGATCGTCATGGTCACGCAGGAGGCCTACTTGTTCAGCGGCACGGTCGCCGACAACATCGCGCTCGGCAAGCCCGACGCGACGCTCGAGGAGATCAAGGCGGCCGCGCGCGCGGTCGGTGCCGACGGGTTCATCGAGCGCCTGCCCGACGGGTACGCCACCGACGTCAACAAGCGCGGCGGCCGCGTGTCGGCGGGACAGCGCCAGCTGATCTCCTTCGCGCGCGCCTTCCTCGCCGACCCGGCCGTGCTGATCCTCGACGAGGCGACCGCGTCGCTCGACATCCCCAGCGAGCGGCAGATCCAGAACGCGCTGCAGACCCTGCTCGCCGACCGGACCGCGATCATCATCGCGCACCGCCTGTCGACGGTCGCGATCGCCGATCGCGTGCTCGTCATGGAGCACGGTGAGATCATCGAGGACGACGCGCCCGATGTCCTGATCGCCGGCACCGGCAAGTTCGCCAAGCTCCACGCCGCTTGGCGGGAGTCGCTGGTGTGATGACGGATGCCGGGGCGCGCGCCCCGGCATCCGCTCACCACATCGCTACAGGCGGATCTCGGCGACGACCTCGCCGTACTCGGTCTCGTCGACCGGCTCGAAGCCCACGCGGGAGAAGAACGCCTCGGGGCCGCCCTCGCCTGCTTCGTAGATCACGTTGACCCGGTCCATGCCGCGGGCGCGAGCCTCTTCGATCAGCTTCTCCACGGCGAAGCGGCCGACGCCGCGACCCTGGTCGTCGGCGTCGACGTTGATCCGCCACAGCACCGAGTGGAACCGTTCCTGCTCCGCCTCGGGATCGAAGTTCGCGCTGACGAATCCGACGACCTCGTCGCCGTCGAGTACGACCCGCTGCCAGGCGGTCGCGGGATTGATGACGGCCCCGGCGACGGCGTAGCTGGTCGGGGCGATGAACTGCTCCTGCCCTGGTTTCAGCGACAGCGCGTTGACGGCGACGATGGTCGCGGCAGACAGTTCCACCAGGCGCAGTTCGGTCATGACGACAGGGTATCGGTAGCCGTCGCACCCCGGCATCCGACTTTCGTCAGGAATATTCGCCTCGGTGCGCGCGGTGGGGTGCGGGCGGTAGCGGGTGCGGGGCGGCGTCCGGGGTTCATCCGTCGCAAGTGGTGCTGTCGCGGGGGTTTCGCCGCAGTTTGCGCCGGTTGAGTGGGCGCCAGGCACCAGGCGCACCGCGGCGCACGCCCGTTGTCGAGCGCGTCGGGCACCCCCGCGGTCAGGCTGAGCCTGCGCGCTGCACCACCGCCGTCAGGGGGTGGGCCGGCGAAAGATCGGCCAGCGCCACAGCGCCGTCGATCCCCAAGCCGCGTGCGGGGACGATCTCGACGTCGTCGCCGGTCGATCCACCGGTGAGGGCGTCCTCGAACGCCGTCTGCAGGGACCGCGAACGAAACACGCCGCCCAGCGCGCAGACGGCGAACCGCTCGTCGTCGTCGCGTACTCGGGCGATCGCCGCCCGCACACTCCTCGCGAGCTCGGTCGCCGCGGCCTGCGTGATGCGCAGGGCGCCCGCGTCGCCGTCGTCGGCGGCGCGGGCGACGGGCGTGGCGAACGAGGCGACGATGCGTACGCGTTCCTCCTCCGCCTGGAGTGCCATGTACGCCTGGGACAGGTCGGGCCAGCGCTCGCGCACGGCGTCGGTGAGCACCGTCGCCGGACCGCGGCCGTCGTACGCGCGCATCACCGCGTCCAGCGCCTCCCGGCCGATCCAGTACCCGCTACCCGCATCGCCCATGATGTAGCCCCAGCCGTCGACGCGCGCGGTCGCCCGGGGGCCGACCGCGAGAGTGACGACGCCGGTGCCGGCGGCCACGACCGCCCCGTGCCGGTCACCGAGCGCACCGAGGAACGAGGTCGTGGAGTCGTGAGCGAGGATCGCGCCGCGGATGCCGGTGTCCGCGACGAGTGCCAGCAGCGCGTCGGCGTCGGCGTCACGCGCGGTGAGCCCCGAGACGCCCGCCGTGACCAGCGCGGGCGTGGCCCGGGTCTGGGTGAGCGAGGCGCGGGCGACGTCCGCGAGCTGGGGGAGCAGCGGCCGGTGTGTCTCGATGCCGGGGAAGACGAGCTCGTCCTGGACACTCGGGGTCTCCAGACGCACCTTGATGCCGGTCTGGCCGGCGTCGATGGCGAGCACGCTCCTGGTGGTCATGACGGTTCCTTCCTGCTCAGCGCAGTATAGGTCGTGCGCAGTGGGCGGCCCGGGTGCTGCGCGAGACGGCACGTCGATGACGAGACGGCGTGCGCCACGTCCCGTCTCGGCACGAATGTTCCGTCTCGCGGATGCCGGGGCGTGCGGGCGCGAAGATATCTTGACGTCGAGATACTTTCGCGTGGTGCGGTAGGCTGAATCCGACCCCGCGACGCTCGAAAAGAGAGATCATCCGTGCCTGAGTCCACCATCATCTACACCCACACCGACGAGGCTCCCGCGCTGGCGACGGCGTCGTTCCTGCCGATCGTGAAGGCCTTCGCCGGGCAGGCCGGCGTCGAGATCGACACCCGCGACATCTCCCTCGCCGGCCGCATCCTCGCGGCGTTCCCGCAGCGCCTCACCCCCGAGCAGCAGGTCGGCGACGCCCTCGCCGAGCTCGGCGGGCTCGCGACGCTCCCCGAGGCGAACATCATCAAGCTGCCGAACATCTCGGCATCGATCCCCCAGCTGAAGGCCGCGATCGCGGAACTCCAGTCGCAGGGCTACGACATCCCCGACTACCCCGACGACGCGTCGACGGTCGAGGAGAAGGACATCCGCGCCCGCTACGACCGCATCAAGGGGTCGGCGGTGAACCCGGTGCTGCGCGAGGGCAACAGCGACCGCCGCGCGCCGCTCGCGGTGAAGAACTACGCCAAGAAGCACCCGCACCGCAACAAGGCGTTCGCGGCCGGCTCGAAGACGCGCGTCGCGACGATGGGTCATGACGACTTCAAGAGCAACGAGAAGAGCTGGATCGCCGCGCACGACGACGTCCTCACGATCCGTCACACCGCGACCGACGGCACCGTCACGGTGCTCAAGGAGGGCCTCAAGGTCCTGCCGCGCGAGGTCATCGACGCGACGTTCCTCTCCGCGAAGGCGCTCGACGCGTTCCTGGCCGACACGATCGCCCAGGCCAAGGCCGAGAACGTCCTGTACTCGGTGCATCTGAAGGCCACCATGATGAAGGTGTCCGACCCGATCATCTTCGGTCACGTCGTGCGCGCGTTCTTCGCCGACGTCTTCGACACCTACGGCGCGCAGCTGACCGAGGCGGGACTGAACGGCAACAACGGCCTCGGCGCGATCCTCGCCGGTCTCGGCGAGATCGAGGGCGGCGACGCCATCTCGGCGAAGATCGCCCAGGACCTCGAGAACGGTCCCCGCCTCAGTTACGTCAACAGTGACAAGGGCATCACGAACCTGCACGTGCCCTCCGACGTCATCGTCGACGCCTCGATGCCCGCGCTCATCCGCAACGGCGGCAAGCTGTGGGGCAAGGACGGCGGCGAGGACGACACGATCGCCGTCATCCCCGACTCGTCGTACGCCGGGGTCTACCAGGCCGTGATCGACGACGTCATCGCCAACGGCCCGCTCGACCCCGCGACGATCGGCACCGTCCCGAACGTCGGCCTCATGGCGCAAGCCGCCGAGGAGTACGGCAGCCACGACAAGACGTTCGAGATCCCCGCCGACGGCGTCGTCGAGGTGCTCGACTCCGACGGCACCGTGCTCATCGAGCACCGCGTCGAGCAGGGCGACATCTGGCGCGCGACCCAGACCAAGCACATCGCGATCATGGACTGGGTGCGCCTCGCGGTCACCCGCGCGCGGGCGACCGGCGTCCCCGCCGTCTTCTGGCTCGACGTCAACCGTGCCCACGACGCGCAGCTCATCGGCAAGGTGCACCAGGCTCTCGCGACGCTCGACACCCACGACATCACGATCGTGATCCTCCCGCCGGCCGAAGCGACGACGTACACGCTCGCGCGTCTGCGCCGCGGCGAAGACACCATCTCGGTCACCGGGAACGTGCTGCGCGACTACCTCACCGACCTGTTCCCGATCCTCGAGGTCGGCACGTCGGCGAAGATGCTCTCGATCGTGCCGCTCCTCGCCGGCGGCGGCCTGTTCGAGACCGGTGCGGGCGGGTCCGCCCCGAAGCACGTGCAGCAGCTGCTCGAGGAGGACTACCTCCGCTGGGATTCCCTGGGCGAGTTCTTCGCGCTGGCGGCATCCTTCGAGCACCTCGCGGAGTTCACCGGCAACGCGAAGGCGAAGATCCTCGCCGACACGTTGGATGCCGCGACCGGCACGTTCCTCGAAGAGGACCGCTCGCCGGGCCGCGCGCTCGGCACGATCGACAACCGGGGCAGCCACTTCTACCTCGGTCTGTACTGGGCGCAGGAGCTCGCGCGCCAGACGGCGGACGCCGAGCTGGCCGCGGCCTTCGCGCCGATCGCGCAGCAGCTGGCGGATGCCGAGGCCACCATCGTCGCGGAGCTCAACGGCGTGCAGGGCCACCCCGTCGACATCGGCGGGTACTACCACCCCGACGAGGCGAAGGTCGCTCAGGTCATGCGCCCGTCGCAGACCCTGAACGCGGTGATCGACGCACTCTGACGAGCGCACGACACGAGGGCGGATGCTGCGGCATCCGCCCTCTTCGGTCGTGCACGCGATGCGGAGCGGTTTCGGCTCGTCGCTGGCGCTCCCGACTCAGGCGTGGATCCAGACGTCGACGCCGTTGGGCGACCAGTCGTAGATCTGCTTCGCGCGGGAGTTGGGCATGCCGACGCAGCCGTGGCTCATGGGCGTGCCGAAGTTGTTGTGCCAGTACACGCCGTGGAAGGCCTGGCTGCCGTTGAAGTACATGATCCACTCGATGTTGGGGACCTCGTAGTTCCAGTACGGATCGGTCGCCGACGTCGAGCTCATCGTCTGCACGCGGTAGTGGCTGTTGACGCGGTAGTGCCCGGTGATGGTGGGGGAGCGGGACTCGCCGCTGGAGATCGCCCACGAGTCGACGACGTTGCCGTTCTCCTTCAGGTACAGCCGCTGCTCGCTGAGGTCGACCTCCAGCAGCCGCTGCAGCGTCGTGGTGACCGCCGGGGTGACCTCGACCGGCAGCGCGTACGCGCCGTTGCCCGAAGCCAGCTGGTTCGCGAAGTCGTTCGCCACGCCGCTCGTGTCGCCGAGGACGCGCCCGTCGGCGCCGGCAACGGTGGTCTCCAGCACGGTGCCGTCGGAGTTCGTGATGACCGTGCCGTTGACGGGATCGCGGTTCACGAGGGAGGCCAGCGTGTCGACGACGGGCTGGATCTTCGCGGCATCCGCGGCGATCGTGAAGTCGCCGTCGGCGGCCGGGGTGATCGTCAGCCAGCTCGCGGCGGTCGCGGCATCCACCGGCACCGTCCGCTCGTCGCCGACGTAGAAGCCGATGTTCGCGAGCATCGCGTTCGCCTGGTCGGCGGCGGCTTGCGCCTTCTCGGTCGTCGCCGGGGAGGCGACCGGGCTCGAGGTGAGGTCGATCGTGGCCGAGGTCTTGCCCGCGACGAAGGCGTCGTGGAGGGCGGCGGTGACGGCGTCGACATCGATGCCCGTGCCGTCGACGGCGGGGGTCACGACGAACGCGGTGCCGTCGAACGAGACGGCGGCCGGCGTCGGATCGGTGAAGGCGGCGGGCACGGCGGCGCGCAGCGCGGCCGTGGCGGCGTCGGCGTCGAGGGTGATCGGCGCGTCGACAGCGTCGCCGAACCACTGCGTGACGTTCCACATCGGCCGCTCGTCGAATGCGGCCGATGCCAGCGCGGCCGCGTCGACCGTGGCGCCGAGGTCGGCGCCGGTGACCGTCGGGCCCCCGTCGCCGAGGACGAGGGATGTGGATGCCAGGCGCTGATCGATCGCGTCGGTCGCCGCCCCCGGAGTCATGAAGCCCACAGGCACGCCGGCGACGGCCGTCCCGGGCGCGATCAGCACGAGCGAAGCCGCGACGGCGCCGGCGGCCACGAGCGCGACCGGTGCGCCGATCCACAGCCAGAGCCGCTTCTTCTTGGGCGCGGGCTCGGCCGGAGCCCACTGCACGGGCGCGGCGCCGTCGCCGGAACTTCCCGGCGTCAGCGCGCCGGGCGCGGCGGGTGCGTCCGGGTGATCGAGCACGGCCGTTGCGGCCGTCGTTGCGGTGGTGTCGGCGAACGCCGAGGGCTCCGCCCCACCGTCGGCTTCGTTCTTCGTGGCGAGATCGGTCACCGCGACACCCCCGTGTTCTGCGCTCCCGCGCCCCTCAATGGTACGGGATCGGCGCCGATCGTCGTCACGGTGTGGTACAGAGCTCGGCGAAGCGGGTGAAGCCGTCCTGGATGTCGGTGGTGATCTGCTGCAGTTTCGGCAGCTGTGAGAGGTCGCCGCCGGCGATGGCGGTGAGGGTCTCGGATGCCGCGGCGAACCCCTGCTGCAGCTCGGGGAGGAGCGCGGCGACATCCGCGTTGCCGACCGCTCCCGCGGCGGCGCCGAGTCGGTCGGCGACGCCCGACAGCGCCGTCACCGCCGCCTGGGGATCGCCG
Source organism: Microbacterium aurum (assembly GCF_016907815.1). NCBI lineage: Bacteria > Bacillati > Actinomycetota > Actinomycetes > Micrococcales > Microbacteriaceae > Microbacterium > Microbacterium aurum. The sequence goes on along the minus strand of NZ_JAFBCQ010000001.1, from coordinate 3,181,021 downwards.
GGGTCGATGGCCCGCAGCTGGGTGACGGCGTCATCCACGCCGGCGCGGACGGTGTCGCATGCCTCGGCGACGGTCTGCGTGTCCGAAGAGGTGGGGGAGGGCGACGGCTCCGGCGTCGATCCCGCGCACGCCCCGAGGGCAAGGGTGGCGGCGAACAGGGCCGCGACGGCCGGCATCCGGACGGATTTCTCGAATGTAACGATTTTGTAGACGCTCCTGCCAAGTACGCTGCACGGCTTGCAGTCCGTTTGTTCGTAAGGTGTACTAACAATCATGTCGAGATCGGATCTGCAGCGCAGCGGACGCGGGATGCGCCACGCCGCCAAGGTGCTGCCCGAGTACGCGCGGGCGCACAACCGATCGCTCGTGCTGCGGACCCTCTTCCACCAGGGTGCCATGTCGCGCGCGGACCTGTCGCGCGAGACCGGCCTGACGCGCGTGACCATCTCCGACCTCGTCGCAGAGCTCATCGACGACGGCTACGTCGCCGAGCGCGGCCTGCGCGAGGTGACCGGACCCGGCAAGCCCGCCATCCTCGTCGATCTCGACCGGGAAGGCCACCGCATCGTCGGGCTCGACCTCTCGGGCACCGACCGCTTCCTCGGCGCCGTGCTCACCCTCGACGGCGAGATCGTCGCCCGCCACGACGCGCCGGTGCCCGCCGACACCGCCGACGTCGTCGAAGCGGTCGTGGAACTGGCATCCCGCCTGGTCGCCGACGCCCACGCGCCGGTCCTCGGCATCGGCGTCGGAACGCCGGGTGTCGTCGACGATCACGGCGTCGTGCTCACGGCGCCGAACTTCGGTTGGACCGATGTCGACGTCGAGGGGGCGCTGCGCGCCCGGCTGGATCTGCCGGTCCTCGTCGCCAACGACGCCAATGCGGCGGTGCTGGCCGAGTACACCTTCGGCGGCGCCGCCGACGACGTCCTCGTGGTGCGCGTCGGCCGCCGCGTCGGCTCGGGCCTGCTCGCGGGCGGTCAGCCCCTGCGCGGCAGCCGCTTCGCGGCCGGGGAGATCGGCCACGTCACCGTCGGCACCGACGGGGGACCGGTCTGCGTCTGCGGCAAGATCGGCTGCCTGGAGGCGTGGCTGTCCGTGCCCGCCCTCGAGGCGCGCCTGGCCGAGTCCGGCGCCGACCGCGACGCCATCCTCCGCGACGCCGGCGATCGCCTCGGCATCGCCCTCGCGCCGGTCGTCGGCGCCCTCGACCTGTCGGAGATCGTGCTCTCCGGCATCCCTGATCTTCTCGACGGGACCCTCGCGCAGGCGACCGTCGAGACGCTGCGTGCCCGCACGCTCGCCCAGTTCCATGACGGCGTGCAGGTGCGAATGACGACGCAAGGCGAGGACATCGTCCTCCGCGGCGCGGCCGTCATGGTCCTGTCAGGACAGCTCGGGGTGTCCTGACACCCCTCATCCCCCGGATGGGTCACCCGGCCCCGGGAACCACCAAGAGAGACAAAGGAAGACACCATGAACAAGAAGCTCGGAGCCCTCGCGCTCCTCGGCGCTTCGGCTGTCGTTCTCGCCGGATGTGCCGGAGGCACCGGCGGCGAGTCCAGCGGCACCCCCGCAGCAGCGGAGCTGCGGGTCTGGCTCGTCGGCTCCGACACGAACGAGCAGGAGGCTGTCGTCCATGGCTGAGATCGTGATCGTCCCGTCCGCTGCGGCGGCGGGGGAGCTCGTCGCCGAAGAGATCGTGAAGCTCATCACCGCACGCCCCGATGCCGTGCTGGGGCTGGCGACCGGGTCGACGCCGCTGCCGGTGTACGAGGCGCTGCGCCCCCGCCTGGCCGGGGTCGACGTGTCGCGGGTGCGCGGGTTCGCACTCGACGAGTACGTCGGCATCGACCCGCACCACCCGGAGAGCTACCGGTCGGTCATCACGAAGGAGGTCGTGGAACCGCTGGGGCTCGACCCCGAACGCATCCACACCCCCAACGGCGCGCTCGAGACGATCTCGCACGCCGGCGAGGACTACGAACGGGCGATCGCGGATGCCGGGGGCATCGACCTGCAGATCCTCGGGATCGGCACCTCCGGCCACATCGGCTTCAACGAGCCGGGATCGTCGTTCGCCTCGCGCACCCGCGTGAAGACGCTCATCGAGCAGACCCGGCAGGACAACGCGCGCTTCTTCGACTCCGTCGACGAGGTGCCGATGCACTGCATCACGCAGGGCCTCGGCACGATCCTCGAGGCGAGGCACCTGTTCCTGCTGGCGTTCGGCGAGGGCAAAGCCGCCGCCGTCGCGGGTGCCGTCGAGGGTCCCGTGACGTCTTCGCTGCCGGGATCGGCGATCCAGCTGCATCCGCACACCACCGTCGTCGTCGACGAGGCCGCCGCCTCGCAGCTGGCCCACGCCGACTACTACCGCTACGCGTTCGCGAACAAGCCCGCCTGGCAGGGCCTGTAAGCGCGACGCCCGGACGCGGTGTCGGTGCCGCCCGTCTCGGGTGCCGCCGGTGGCGGCGCGGCCGGTGGCGGTGCCGCCGGTCTCGAAAGCAGGCTGGATCGACACGGACGGCCGTGTTCGGGGCCGCTGGGGCCGGTTCAGCCTGCTTTCGGCACGCCGGGACGTCCTGCCCGGGTCGCGCCGGGACGTTCTGCCCGGGTCGCGTCTGGGCCAGTGGCGGCGCCGCCGGTGGCGGCGCGGCCGGTGGCGGTGCCGCCGGTCTCGAAAGCAGGCTGGATCGACGCGGGCGGCCGTGTTCGGGGCCGCTGGGGCCGGTTCAGCCTGCTTTCGGCGCGCCGGGACGTTCTGCCCGGGTCGCGTCTGGGCCGTTCTGCCCGGGTCGCGTCTGGGGCCGTGCTGCCCGGGTCGCGTCGGGGCCGTTTAGCGGTCGAAGACCTTGCCCGGGTTCAGGATGCCGGCGGGGTCGAACACGCGCGTGATCTGACGCTGCAGCTCCCACTGATCGTCGCCGAGCTCGTCGCGCAGCCAGCGGCGCTTGAGCACGCCGACGCCGTGCTCGCCGGTGAGGGTGCCGCCGAGCCGCAGCGCGGCGCGGAAGAGGTCGTCGGCCGCGGCCCAGATCTCCGGCGGCACCTCGGTGCCGGAGAACACGAAGTTCGGATGCAGATTGCCGTCGCCGGCGTGACACACGGTGGGGATGCGCACGCCGTGCTCGCGCTCGACGCGGGCGATCTCGTCGAACATCGCGGGCAGGGCGCTGCGCGGCACCGAGACGTCCTCGATGAGCGTCGTCCCGAGGGTCTCCATCGCGGGGTGCATCGACCGGCGGATGCGCCACAGCAGTTCCGCCTCCGCGTCGTCGGCGGCCAGGCGCACGGTTCCGCCGGCGGCGGCGAGCGTCGCCGCGATCGCCTCCGCCTCGGCATCCGCCGCGGCGCCGTCGGTCTGCACGGTCAGCTGCGCGCGCCCCGGTGTCACCTGTTCCAGACCCAGCAGCGCGTGGACAGCCGCGAGCGACGCGGCATCCATCAGCTCCATGATCGCCGGCTGGACGCCCGACGCCGTGACGGCGGCGGCGCCCGCGGCGGCCGCCCGCGCGTCGGGGAAGGTCGCGGTCAGCGTGCGCGCGTGGCCGGGGACGAGGCGACGCAGCTTGAGTGTGGCCGCGACGACGACGCCGAGCGTCCCCTCCGAGCCGATGACGAGCGACGTGAGGTCGAGGCCGGTGACGCCCTTGACACTGCGGTGCCCGAGGCGCAGCAGCCGCCCGTCGGCGAGCACGAGGTCGACGCCGAGCACCGCGTCGCGGACGACGCCGTACTTCGCGCACAGCAGCCCGCCGGCGCCGGTGGCGATGTTGCCGCCGACGGTGGAGATGTCACGGCTGGCCGGGTCGGGCGCCCACCACAGGCCCTGCGCGGCGAGGGCGGCATTGAGGTCCGCGTTGAGGATGCCCGGCTCGACGACGGCGAGCAGGTCGTCGGGGCGGACCTCCAGGATGCGGGTCATTGCGCGCACCGACAGGACGATCTCGCCCGCGCCGGCGTTGGCTGCCCCCGCGAGGCCCGTGCCGGCGCCCCGCACCACGACGGGCGTCGCGGTCGCGGTGGCGATGCGCATCGTGGCCTGCACGTCGTCGACGGATGCCGCGTGCACGACGGCCAGCGGGGTTCCGGCGGCGGCGTGCCCGGACTTGTCGGCGCGCGCCCGCTCCAGCAGGTCGGGATCGGTGTCGACGCGATCTCCGAGCTGAGCGCGGAGCGCGGCGACGACGTCGGTCATGCCAGGCGTCGGCGGCCGGCGACGAGGCCCACGGTGACGGCGACGACGGCGTAGGCCAGGCCGATCCACGCGTTGCCGCTCGTCCACCAGACGATCGTCGCGGCGGCGTAGACGAGCAGTTCGACGAGCGCCCGCACGAACGGGTGCACCGGAATGACCGCGCGTGGCGACACGAACAGCGCCCAGAGGAGGATCGCGATCACCGGGGCGCCGATGCCGACCGCGATGTTCCACGGGAACGGCCACGCCGTGAACCCCCACACTGCGAGCGTGCCGAACGCGAACAGCTCGCACAGGAACGCCAGCACGTCGACAGCGTCGAGCGCGGGACGCGTGCCGGCGGGGAGTCCCGGGGACGCGTCAGCGGCACGGGGCGCCTCGGGCGCGCTCGGTCGGACGTGCGGCAGTTCGGACATGAGCCCAGTTTACGCGGCGCCGTTCGGTGCCGACGGGGCGAGAGCGGCGGACTGCGGGGGAGAAGTCAGGCGCGACGGCGGCGACGCGACGGCTTCTCCGTCTCGGCGGGGGCGATCGCCGACGCGGAGGGGGCGTCGGCTCCGACACCGGTTCGGCCCGACCGCCACGCGGCGGCCGCGCACCTCGGGGGAGGCGTCGCGGCGCCGGAGGGGGCAGGCAGGGCGGCAGCGCGGGGGCGCTGCCGCCCTCCGTTCACCTCGCGAGAGTCCTCGCGGTGGTCGGTGGTGCGCGGGTGACGCGATCGCCCCTCAGATGCGGATGCCGTCGACCCAGACCCCCGCGACAGTCAGCGCGTCATCCAGCAGCACGGCGTCGGCGGCGGCGCCCGGGCGGAGTGAGCCGTACCGCCCCTCGACGCCGATCGCGCGCGCCGGCACGGTCGTGAGCGCCGCGACGGCGGCGGGCAGCGGCAGGCCGCCCGCCACGACGAGCCGGAGCGCGGCATCCTGCGTGAGGGTCGAGCCGGCGATCGCGCCACCGACGTCGAGGCGCGCGGCACCGTCGATCACGGTCACGGCCAGGCCGCCGAGCTCGTAGTGGCCGTCGGCGGCACCGGCGGCGGCCATCGCGTCGGTGATCAGCGCGATGCGGCCCGGCGCCTGCGCGAACGCCAACGCGATCACATGCGGATGCACGTGGAACCCGTCGGCGATCACTTCGAGCGTGACCCGCTCGTCGCGCATCGCCGCGACGATCGGCCCCGGCGCGCGGTGGTGGATGCCGGGCATCGCGTTGAACGCGTGGGTGAGCAGCGTCGCGCCCGCATCGAAGGCGGCCGCGGCTTCGTCCTCGGTCGCGGCGGTGTGGCCGACCGCGACGGCGACCCCGGCGGCGACGAACTGCGCCGTGGCCGCAAGGCCGCCCGGAAGCTCCGGGGCGAGGGTCACCTGGCGCACCGTGCCGCGGCCCGCGTCGACCAGGCGTGCGATGCTCTCGGCATCCGGCGCCCGCAGCAGACCCTCGGTGTGCGCGCCCTTGTGACCGACGTCGAGGAACGGCCCCTCCAGGTGCGAGCCGAGGATCGTCGCGTCGCGCTCGGCGAGGTCGGCGATCACGCCCACCCGCGCGGCGAGATCGTCGATCGACGCCGTCACCAGCGACAGCACGGCGCGGGTCGTGCCGTGCGCCCGGTGGACGGCACGGGCGGTCGCGATCGCCTCGGCGCCGTCGTCGAACGCGGCGCCGCCGCCGCCGTGACCGTGGATGTCGACGAACCCTGGGGTCAGGTACGCACCGCCGCCGTCGACGGTCTCGGCCACCGGCATCTCGCGCCACGACGCACCGGTCCCGCGGGCGAGCACGACGCCGTCGGCGAACGCGACCCAGGCGTCGTCGGTGATGAAGCCGTCATCGACGAGACGCAGCGAATGCAGGACGGTGGTCATGCACGGATCCTGTCAGTCTTCGCGGGCCCAGTCGATCCCCGGCAGGGCGGTGAATCGGATGCCGGAACGCGCCCAGAGCGGAGCGAGGGCGCCCACGCGGGTGCGGAACGATTCCCACGTGCGCTCGCCGTCGGGGCCGGCGGCCGGCGACCAGGCGGCCTCCGCCGCAGCACCGATCCGCGGGAAGGCGAGCGCGTCGATGTCGTCCAGGGTGCGCACCGTCTCGGTCCACATCGGCGCCTCGACGCCGAGGATGTCGGCATCCGTCACGCCCTCGATCACCGCCGCAGGGTCCCACGCGTACGCGCGCTCGGCGCTCGTGACGCCGCGCGCCCACGTGAGCCCCAGCGGGGAGCTGGCGTCGAACTTCATGTCGAGGTAGATCGCGTCGGCGGGCGACATGATCAGCCGGCCGCCGCCGCGGACGAAGCCGCGTGCCTTCTCGTCCATGCCGTCGGTGGGGGCGACGTAGCCCCAGTACTGGCCGATCGTGCCGGGCGCGACCGCAGCTGCAGCCGCCACCCCTGGTCGTCGGTGAGATGCAGGTGCAGATGGTTGAACTTCAGGCTCGACGCACGGTCGATGTAGGCGGTGACGGTGGCGACCGGGTGGAAGTGGCGGGCGACGTCCAGCATCACGCCGCGGTAGGCGAAGCGAGGGACGTCGTCGATGACGACGGCGGGGATCTCCCAGCCGTCGCCGGCTGGCCGGATCAGCTGCACGAGGGTGTGGATGCCGTAGAACAGCCCCGCGGGGTCGGCACCGGTGACGGCGGCCGATGTGCCGTCGACCGCGATGCGGTACGACTCCGGCGCGCCACCGGGGGCGACAGTAAGGGTGATGGCGGGGGTGCTGTGGCTAACTCCTTCGATCCGAGCACGGGAAGTGATTTCTGAGCCGTTTTCGCCAGCTTTCGCGTCAGATCCGTGGAGTTCGATACCGGTCCGCGTGGCGACCAGGGCTCGAAGCAGGTCGGCGTCGGGGCCGGAGACCGTGGTGGCGGGCGTCAGGGGGAGTCCGGGAGCATCGGCGACCACGACAGAAGCGGGCAGCGGGACGAGGGCGGGGACGCTCAAGTTAGGACTCCTAACAAACCGGGTGCGGCCAGCCTATCAGCGCCCGATCCGCTATGCTCGCAGGGTCGCGACTGGCGTTGAGGTGGGTCACCACCGGGGAGCGACCACATGGCAATCGACCGTTCGCCTGGGTCGGCCGTGGTTTCACCGCCGCGCGCGGGAACCCGTAACCACTGCACCAGCCGGAGGAGCCGCCATGACCGACCCGTACTTCAACGCCCCGCTCGGCGAGGTCGACCCCGAGATCGCCCAGGTGCTCGAGCGTGAGCTCGAGCGGCAGCGCGGCTACCTCGAGATGATCGCCTCGGAGAACTTCGTGCCTGTCTCGGTGCTGCAGTCGCAGGGCTCGGTGCTGACGAACAAGTACGCCGAGGGCTACCCGGGTCGCCGCTACTACGGCGGCTGCGAAGAGGTCGACGTCGCCGAGGAGCTGGCGATCGAGCGGGCGAAGGCGCTGTTCGGGGCGGAGTTCGCGAACGTGCAGCCGCACTCCGGGGCATCCGCCAACGCCGCCGTCCTGCACGCGATCGCGCGCCCCGGCGATACGCTCCTCGGCCTGTCGCTCGACCACGGCGGGCACCTCACGCACGGCATGAAGATCAACTTCTCCGGCCGGCTGTACAACATCGTCGCGTACGGCGTCGACCCCGAGACGAGCGTCATCGACATGGACGAGGTCGAGCGCCTCGCCGTCGAGCACAGCCCCAAGGTCATCATCGCGGGCTGGTCGGCGTACCCGCGTCAGCTCGACTTCGCGCGCTTCCGTGAGATCGCCGACAAGGTCGGCGCGCTCCTGTGGGTCGACATGGCGCACTTCGCGGGTCTCGTCGCGGCGGGCCTGCACCCGAGCCCCGTGCCGCACGCGCACGTCGTGTCGTCGACCGTGCACAAGACGATCGGCGGTCCGCGTTCGGGCTTCATCCTCACGAACGACGCCGACATCGCGAAGAAGATCAACTCCGCCGTCTTCCCCGGTCAGCAGGGCGGCCCGCTCATGCATGTCATCGCCGCGAAGGCGACGGCGTTCAAGCTCGCCGCGACGCCGGAGTTCCGCGAGCGCCAGGAGCGCGTCGTGCGCGGCGCCGCGATCCTCGCGGAGCGCCTCTCGCAGCAGGACGTGAAGGATGCCGGGATCTCCGTGCGCTCCGGCGGCACCGACGTGCACCTCGTGCTCGTCGACCTGCGCGACGCCGAGATCGACGGCAAGCAGGCCGAAGACCTGCTGCACGAGATCCACATCACGGTGAACCGCAACGCCGTCCCGAATGACCCGCGCCCGCCGATGGTGACGTCGGGCCTGCGCATCGGCACGCCGGCGCTCGCGACCCGCGGGTTCGGCGACGCCGAATTCACCGAGGTCGCCGACGTCATCGCACTCGCGCTGCAGCCCGGCGCGGACCTCGAGGCGCTGCGCGCCCGCGTCGCCGCGCTGACCGCCGCTTTCCCGCTGTACCCCGGCCTGCAGCAGTAGCGCCCGCCCGGCAGCATCCGCTGCCCTCTCCTCGACCGCGAGAGAACAACGGCGCGCCGAGAGTACGGGTAACACCCGTCCTCTGGGCGCCGAGTTGTTCTCTCGCGGATCCGGCGGGGCGATCCGACGACAATCCATTCCGGGAGGAACCATGACGGCACAGAGGCTCGACGGCAGGGCCGCCGCGGCGGAGATCAAGAACGAGCTGCGCGAGCGCGTCGCGGCGCTGCGAGCGCGGGGCATCACCCCCGGGATCGCAACCGTGCTGGTGGGCGCCGACCCGGCATCCCAGTTGTACGTCGGCATGAAGCACCGCGAGTCCGAGGCCATCGGGATGAACTCGATCCAGCGGGAGCTGCCGGCCGATGCCACGCAGGCGCAGGTCGAGGCGCTGATCGACGAGCTCAACGCCGACCCGGCCTGCCACGGCTACATCGTGCAGCTGCCGCTGCCGCGCCACCTGGACACCGATGCGATCCTCGAGCGGATCGACCCGGCGAAGGATGCCGACGGCCTGCACCCGACGAACCTCGGGCGCCTCGTGCTGAACGTGAACGGTCCGATCACGACGCCGCTGCCGTGCACGCCGCGGGGTGTCATCGAGCTGCTGCTCCGCAACGACTACGACCTGAAGGGCAAGGATGTCGTCGTCGTCGGCCGCGGCGTCACGATCGGCCGTTCGATCGGGCTACTGCTCACGCGCCGGGAGATCAACGCGACCGTGACCCTCACCCACACCGGGACGACCGACCTGGCGCACCACCTGCGGCAGGCCGACGTGATCGTCGCCGCGGCGGGCGTCAAGCACATCGTGCAGGCGGCGGACGTGAAGCCCGGCGCTGCCGTGCTCGACGTCGGCGTGACTCGCGAGACCGACCCCGAGACCGGCAAGAGCAAGGTCTACGGCGACGTCGCGCCGGATGTCGCGGAGGTCGCCGGCTTCGTGTCCCCGAACCCCGGCGGTGTCGGCCCGATGACGGTCGCCCTGCTGATGACCAACGTCGTCGAGGCCGCCGAGCGCTCCCTGTCCTGACGGCGTCGTTTCGTCTCGCTTCGCTCGCTCAACGACCGGTCGGCGGGCGCGCCGCCGGTCGTTGAGCGAGGAGCGCAGCGACGAGACGAAACGTCGCAACCGACCGCGCTCAGGCGGTGACGCGGGCGAGGAACTCGCGCGTGCGGGGATGCTGCGGGGCGCCGAAGACGGATGCCGGGGCGCCCTCCTCCACGATCGTCCCGGCATCGAGGAACACGACACGGTCGGCGACGTCGCGGGCGAACGCCATCTCGTGCGTGGCCATGAGGATCGTCGCGCCGTCGGCGGCGAGCTGTCGCACGAGCTCCAGCACCTCGCCGACGAGCTCCGGGTCGAGCGCCGAGGTGATCTCGTCGAGCAGCAGCACCTCCGGGTCGGTCGCGATCGCGCGGACGATCGCCGCGCGCTGCTGCTGGCCGCCGGACAGCCGATCGGGATGCGCGCGCGCGTAGTCGCCGAGCCCGATGCGCGCGAGCAGGTCTAGCGCGCGGGCCTCGGCATCCTTCCGCGGCATGCGGTGCACGACGCGCGACGCGAGCGTCACGTTGTCGAGGACCGACAGATGCGGGAAGAGGTTGTAGCTCTGGAACACCGCACCCAGCCGGGCGCGCACACGGTTGCCGTCCACACGCGGGTCGGAGATGTCCTCGTCGCCGAGGAAGATCTGCCCGTCGTCGATCGGCTCGAGCAGGCCGAGGCAGCGCAGCAGAGTCGACTTTCCCGAGCCGGATGCTCCGATCAGCGCCACGACTTGATGCCGCTCGAGCGACACCGACACGCCGCGCAGCACCTCGCGGTCACCGAAGGCCTTCCAGACGCCGTCGGCCCGGAGCACCGGCGCGGGCAGCACCGCCGCCTCCGGGTCGACGGCGCTCACAGGATCGCCCCCGACTGTTCGCGCTCGCGCAGCCCGGCGGTGTACCAGTCGGCCAGCCGGATCGTCGGGATCGCGAGGAGGACGAACAGGATGCCGGCGACGACATACGGCGTGAAGTTGTAGCTCAGGGCGGTCGCCGAGCGGGCGGCCGCGAGCGCGTCGAACACTCCGAGGATCGAGATGAGCCCCACATCCTTCTGCATCGAGATGAAGTCGTTCATGAGCGGCGGCGTCATCTTGCGGAGGGCCTGCGGCAGCACGACGCGCCGGAGCGTCTGCGCGTAGCCGAGTCCCAGCGCGCGGGCGGCAAGGCGTTGGGAGGGGTGCACGGCCTCGATCCCGGCGCGGATGACCTCCGCGACATACGACGAGTAGGTGAGCGTCACCGCGATGACCCCGAGCAGCACGACATCGACGCGCTGGTTCAGGATGGTGGGCACGCCGTAGCCGATGAGGTACAGGACGATGATGAACGGGAATCCGCGGAACAGGTCGGTGTAGGCGGCGGCGAGCACCCGCACGGGGAAGAAGACCGGGCCGCGCAGCGTCCGCAGCACCGCGACGAGCAGGGCGACGATCGCCACCGTGAACACCGAGATCCCGAGCACCGTCAGGTTGAGCAGGAACCCGTCCCACACCTTCGGCAGCGCCTCCCACGCCGTCGCCGGGTCGAAGAACGTCTCCTGCACCTTCGTCCAGCCGGGCGTGTTGATGACGGTGACCCACACGATCGCGGCGAACACGAGCGTCGAGGCGACCGCCATCAGCACCGAGCGGCGCTCTCGGCCGCGCCGGAACGCGCGGCGATCGAGCTCGAGCGCGCTGGGCGTGTGGCCGGTCACGCCGACGACGCTACCCGAGTCGGTCACTGCAGCTGCGGGATGCCGTCCGTGAAGACGCCGAGCCACTCGGACTGGAGCTTCTCGAGGGTGCCGTTCTCGCGGAGCGTGTCGACGGCGGCGGTCACCTTGGCCGTCAGCGGCGAGTCCTTCGCGAGCAGCAGGCCCCACTGGTCGGGCACGCCCGCGGCGGGGAGCTGCCCGACCACCAGCGAGTTCTCGATGTAGAAGTTCGCGGCCACGTAGGCGGTGGGCGTGTCGAGCACCATGGCGTCGATCTGGCCGGCCTCCAGCGCCGCGCGCGCGTCCTCGTTCGAGGCGTACAGCCGCGGTGCGGTCGTCGGCGCGATGGCCTTCTCGAGCGTCGTCGCGCTCGTCGACCCGGTCATGGCGCCCAGCAGCAGGGGCTTCAGGCCCGCGATGTCGGTGACGCCGTCGGCCTTGCTGCCCTTGAGGGCGACGACGGCCTGGCTCGCCTCGTAGTAGGGCGAGGAGAAGTCGACGGCCTGCTTGCGGTCGTCGGTGATCGTGTACTGCTGGATGTTGAAATCGAAGTTCTTCGGCCCCGGAGCGATCGCCGACTCGAACGAGGTGCGCACCCACACGACATCCGCCTTGTCGAAGCCGAGCTCGGCGGCCACGGCATAGGCGACGGCCGCCTCGAACCCCTTGCCGGAGGCGGGGTCGTCGTCGATGACATACGGCTCGTAGGCCGTCTCACCGGTCGCGATCGTGAGCTTGCCGGGGGTGACGTAGCCGGCGTCGGAGACCGCGGGGGCATCGCTGCCGGATGCCGCGGGTGCCGCACCGCCGGAGGCGCAGCCGGTCACGAGCAGGGCGAGGGCGGCCGCGGTGGCGGCGAGGGCGGTGCGCAGGGCAGGACGCGTCATGGAAGGACCTCCGGGTGTGGGTGCACGCGGCGCGTCGGATGCTGTGGACGAGCCGGCTTTCCCATCCTCGCGCGAACGCGTGGTGGCGAGGGCCTCGGGCGTCGCTTTGTTACGAGGTCTTCATCCCAGCGGGTATGGAACCCGGGCACCCCGCGGCGGACACCGCACGCGGGTGCACCCCGGCGCGATCGCGCCCGCTCAGCTCTTGCCGAGGTCGTCGAGCATCTTGCGCTGCTCCGGCGTCAGGCCGTCGTTCAGCTCCTGACGGCCGGCGGCGGCAGCGGGGGTCGTGGCCGCGGCATCCGCGCCGGATCTCGCGCTCAGGCTGGCGTCGGCCCGGTCGTAGAGGTCGCCCGCGGTCTTCTCCAGGCGCCCCGAGACGCGTGCGTAGACGAACCAGCCGATCGTGATGATCACGGGCGGCAGCACGAACGCCCAGAACCAGCTGCCCCCGAGGTCGACGCCCGACAGGAGCACCGTGATCAGCCAGACGATCGCCGCGACGAGGAGGACGATCACCGCCTGCACCGGCCACTCGCCGGTCTTCGTGCGCTCGCCGGCCGATCTCGCCGCTGCGGACTGGAACGCCTTCGTGACGAGCGGTCGCACCACGAGCTCCGCCAGCGCCATGACGAGCGCCGCCCAGATGACGGCCCAGCCGACGTGCGCGGGCGTGAGCAGCCCGATCACGAGCAGCACGACGACGTTGAACACGTACAGCGACGCAAAGCGCACGATCCAGCTCTTCATGAGTTCAGGATGGCACGGCCGTCCCCTGACGTCACCCGATCGAGACGAGGTTGCGGACGTCGTCGGCCGGGAGCGCGTCGACGGTCGCCGTGACGGTCAGCTCGGCGAGGTCGGCGCGGCCGCTCATGACGCTGAGGAACGCGGTGTCCGCGGCATCCCGCCCCGTCGCGATGCGGACGAGACTCTGCCTCGGCGCGAGCGTCGTGGCGTCGACGACGCGCCAGGCTCCGTCGACCCACGCCTCGGCGACCGCGTGGAAGTCCATCGGGTCAAGGCCCGGTGCATAGACGGCGACGAGGCGCGCCGGGATGCCGCGGGCGCGCAGCAGCGCGACGCACAGGTGGCTGTAGTCGCGGCAGACGCCGCGGCGGTTCAGGAGCGTCCGGGTCGCGCCGTCGGTGGGAAGGCTCGATCCGCTGACGTAGGCCAGGCGCGTGCCCACCCAGGACGAGACGGCGGCCAGCAGCGCGACGGGGTCGTCGATGCCGGCGAACTCGGCCGCGGCCGTCGGGGCGAGCGCGTCGGACTCGGCGTAGCGGCTGGGACGGCCGTAGACGAGCAATTCCGTCTCGTCGGTCTCGAGCGCTGCGGCGGGTCCGTCGAGGGTCGCGGCGTAGTCGACCGTGAGCCGGCCGGGTTGCGCGTCGAGACGGTGCAGGCGCGTGCCGTGCGCGTCGGCGAGCTCGCGGATCGGGACCGGCTCGCCGTCGAGGCGGGCGGTGAGGGTCTCGGATGCCGGGGCGTACGCCGACGAGACCGCGATGGCGAAGACGAGGTCGGCCCGCGCCGAGACGTCGAGGACGATGCGACTGCTGACGGTGCGCTGCATGGACTCAGGGTCGCACGCCGACGGCCGTTTCGGGGAGCGCAAATGGCTCCCGAACCTGCGATCTCGGAGCCATTTGCGCTCCTCGAACGAGGTCAGCGCGCGAGCGCGGCGGCGACGCGCGCGACGAGGCGGCGAGGGTCCTTCAGTAAGGGATAGGTGACCTCGATGACGACCCACCCGGCGGACCGCAGCGCGGCGGCCCGCTCGACGTCGTGGGCCCACTGAGCGCTGTGCTGCACGCCGTGATATTCCACCGCGACGCGCTGGTCGCGGTACGCGAGATCCACGCACGCGAGGAAGCGCCCGCTCTTATCGAAGACGTCGATGTTGAGCTCGGGCTCGGGAAGCCCTGCATCGATCAGCAGACAGCGCAACTCCGACTCCCGCGGCGACCAGGAGTCCTCGCGGATGAGCTCGATGGCCGTGCGCAAGCGGTGCGCGCCACGTCGGCGTCCGGTGTCCAGTGCCTCGCGCAGTTCGTCCAGCGTCGCCAGCGGCGGACGCCCGGCATGGCGCCGACCGACGCCCGCACGCCATCGACGGCAGAAGAAGTCGCCGAGCGCGACGAGCTGGTGGACCGACAGCTCCCCGAGGGATACCCAAGTGGCGGCTCCCGTGGAGACGCGCAGCCCGTCGTGGTCGCAGATCGAGGTGAAAGAGTCCCGCGTGCGATGGCGGGTGACCCCCGCTGCGCGGGGGAGCGGCGTGTCCCCGCGTGCGCATACGTGCAGCCTCAGCGCCGTACCGACGGCTGGCTCGCCGTGGTCGTCGAGCTCGAGGGGCAACGGCGCCCCCCAGATCGAAGCCGCCGTGTGATGGCTGAAGAAGTGTCCGGTGTGCAGCCGTGGGGCGTAGTCGCGCGCTCGCGCGACGCGGTCGCGGCGCTGCAGCTGAAAGGGATCGAGATCCGTACTGTCGTCCACGGGCGCATCGGCCTCCGTTCGGATGCGCACTCCGTGGAAGGGCGTCCGCAGATCGGCGCTGCGAAGGCGCCCGCGCCCGACCCCGTACATCTTCGCCGTGTGCACGGAGAAACCGTCACCCAGCTGGTCCGGGAGCTGTTCACCATCCATGAGTCGACTCTGCACCCATCGGTGAGAGCGGCGTCGAGGTTGTGCACAGGCGTTTCGAGGAGCGCAAATGGCTGCCGGGGCGGCGCGTCGAGAGCCATTTGCGCTCCTCGAACCCGGTCAGTAGCCGGCGCGGAGGGTGTCGTCGGCGGTGGGGATCCACCGGGCGGCGAGGGCCTCCGAGCCGCGGGCGAGCAGGGCCACGTCGGCGCCGACGAGGACGAACGCGGCGCCGGCATCGAGGTAGGACTGCGCGACGGCGGGGTCGAAGGCGTTCACCCCGACCGGCTTGCCCGCGGCGATGACAGCCGCGAAGGCGCGGGCCACGGCATCCGTCACCTCGGGGTGCGTCTGCTGACCGAGCAGTCCCAGGGATGCCGCGAGGTCGCTCGGTCCGACGAAGACGCCGTCGATGCCGTCGACGGCGGCGATCTCGGCGGCCGCGTCGACGGCCTCGATCGTCTCCACCTGCACGAACACCGACACGTAGGCATCCGCGTTCTGCAGGTAATCGTCGACGCGGTTCCAGCGGGCGGAGCGCGCCAGCGCCGACCCCACCCCGCGCCGCCCGCGCGGCGGGTAGCGCACCGCCTCGACGACGGCCCGCGCCTCGGCGGCGGAGCCGACCATCGGCACGAGGATGTTCTGCGCCCCGAGGTCGAGCACCTGCTTGATCGTCACGACGTCGCCGATCGGCACCCGGACGACGGGCGTCGCGGTCGTGCCGGCGACGGCCTGCAGCTGCGACACCACCGTGTCGAGCGTGTTGGGGCCGTGCTCCATGTCGATCAGCACCCAGTCGAGCCCCGACCCGGCCATGATCTCCGCGACGAGGGGCGACCCCGAGCACACCCAGCCGCCGGCGAGGGGCCGGGATGCCGCGGCCAACCGGTCGCGGAAGGTCGGGCTCAGACGAAACGGCATGTGATGACTCCCATCGGGCCGAAGTCGGCGTGCACCTCGTCGCCCGCCGAGACCCACATCGGCCGCGTGAACGACCCCGCGAGGATGATCTCGCCCGCCTCGAGTCTGGCACCGTGCTGCGCGAATTTGTTCGCGAGCCACGCGACACCGGTGGCGGGATGCCCGAGCACGCCCATGGCGACCCCGGTCTCCTCGATCTCGCCGTTGCGCCTGAGGACGCCCGGCACCCACCGCAGGTCGATCTCGTCGGGCCGGCGGTGGACGTCGCCCAGGACCATCCCGCCGTACGCGGCGTTGTCGCTGATCGTGTCGACGATCGTGCGGCCCTCCAGCTCGATGTGCGAGTTGAGGATCTCGAGCGCCGGCACGGCGTAATCGACGGCGGCGAGGGCGTCCTCGAGCGTGCAGTCCGGGCCCGCGAGCGGGGTCTTCAGGACGAAGGCGAGCTCGACCTCGATGCGCACGTTCGAGAACCGCGCCGCCTCGATCTCCGACCCCGACGGGTACACGGTGTCGTCGAACATGACCCCGTAGTCGGGCTCGGTGATGCCCGTCGCCTGCTGCATCGCCTTGGAGGTGAGCCCGATCTTGCGCCCGACGAGACGCCGGCCCGACGCGACCATGCGGTCGCGCCAGATCGCCTGGATCGCGTACGCGTCCTCCACGGTCGCCTCCGGGTAGCGGGCCGTGATCCGCGGCATCACGCCGTGCGTGCGGTCGGCTTCGGCGAGCTCGTCGGCGATCTGCGCGATCTGGTCGGGGGTCAGCATCAGAGCTGGTGCCCCAGCTTGTACTCGCCCTTCTTGTAGTCGGGCATCGAGTCCTCACCGGGGCGGGTGTAGCTGAAGCCGTCCGCGCCGATCGTGACCGCCATCTCGGAGTCGTCGGTGCGGGCGACGACCGGCTGGGGGTTGCCGTCGAGGTCGAGCACGAGGGAGGCCTCGGTGTACCACGACGGGACCACGGGGTTTCCCCACCAGTCGCGGCGCTGGTTGTCGTGCACGTCCCACGTGACGACCGGGTTGTCGGGGTCGCCGGTGTAGTAGTCCTGCGTGTAGATCTCGACGCGGTGCCCGTCGGGGTCGCGCAGGTACAGGTAGAACGCGTTGCTGACACCGTGGCGGCCGGGGCCGCGCTCGATCGCGTCCGAGCGGCGGAGAGCCCCGAGCTTGTCGCAGATCGCGAGGATGTTGTGCTTCTCGTGCGTCGCGAAGGCGACGTGGTGCATGCGCGGGCCGTCGCCGCCGGTCGCGGCGGTGTCGTGCACGGTGGGCTTGCGGCGCATCCACGCGGCGTAGACGGTGCCGGCCTCGTCCTGGATGTCCTCCGTCACGCGGAAGCCGAGGTCCTGGTAGTGGCGCACGGCGCGCGGCACGTCGGGGGTGACCTGGTTGAAGTGGTCGAGGCGCACGAGCTCGCCGGGCGTGTGCAGGTCGTAGCGCCAGCTCAGCCGCTCGACGTGCGTCGTCTCGTAGAAGAACTCGTACGGGAAGCCGAGCGGGTCCTCGACGCGGACCGAGTCGCCGATGCCCTTCACGAATCCCTCCGGGCGGCGCTCGACGCGGCATCCGAGTTCGGTGTAGAACGCGACCGCGCGGTCGAGGTCCTCCGCCGACCGCACGCGGTAGCTGAACGCCGCGACGGCCGCGATCGGTCCCTTGCGCAGCACGAGGTTGTGGTGGATGAACTCCTCCGTCGAGCGCAGGTAGATCGCCTCGTCGTCCTCTTCGGTGACGTACAGGCCGAGCACGTCGACGTAGAACCAGCGGGATGCCGTGAGGTCGGTCACCACGAGCTCCATGTACGCGCAGCGCAGGATGTCGGGCGGGGATGCCGCGGGTGTCGCGACCGGGTTGTCGGAGTGGATCGGCGCCTCGGCGCTCACGTAGTAGCCCGACGAGGTCAGGGTCATGTCATGGCGGTTGGTCATGTCAGCGTCCTTGCTTTCGTGTACCACCGGTCGCTGGGGCGAGGAGCGCTGCGACCGTCATGGGGTGGGGTCAGTTCTTGCCGAAGGTGGGGTTGTGGACCTTGCCGAGCGTGATGTGCACGGCCTGCTGGTCGGTGTAGAAGTCGATCGAGCGGTAGCCGCCCTCGTGTCCGAGTCCGGAGGCCTTGACGCCGCCGAACGGGGTGCGGAGGTCGCGCACGTTGTTGGAGTTCAGCCACACCATGCCGGCCTCGACGGCCTGCGCGAAGTTGTGCGCGCGCTTGAGGTCGTTGGTCCAGACGTACGCGGCGAGGCCGTACTTCGTGTTGTTCGCCAGCGCGAGGGCCTCCTCGTCCGTGTCGAATGGCGTGATCGCCACGACCGGCCCGAAGATCTCCTCCTGGAAGATGCGGGCGTCGGGGGAGACGTCGGCGAAGACCGTCGGGGCGACGAAGTTGCCGAACGCGAAGCCCTCCGGCTGGCCGCCACCGGCGACGAGCCGGCCCTCGCCCTTGCCGATCTCGACGTAGCTCATGACCTTCTCGAAGTGCTCGGGGTGCACCAGCGCGCCGACCTCGGTCGCGGGGTCGTGCGGGTAGCCGACCTTCACACGCTGCGCCTGTGCGGCGTAGCGCTCGACGAACTCGTCGTAGACCTCGCGCTGCACGAGGATGCGGCTGCCCGCCGTGCAGCGCTCGCCGTTGAGGGAGAACACCCCGAAGATCGTCGCGTCGATCGCCTCGCCGAGGTCGGCATCGGCGAAGACGACGGCGGGGCTCTTGCCGCCGAGCTCCATCGACAGGCCCTTGAGGTAGGGGGCTGCGTTGCCGAAGATCAACTGGCCCGTGCTCGACTCGCCCGTGAACGAGATGAGCGGGACGTCCGGATGCTTGACGAGTGCGTCACCGGCATCCTCACCCAGTCCGTTGACGAGGTTGAAGACGCCGGCAGGAAGACCTGCCTCCTCGAAGATCCCGGCCCACAGTGACGCCGACAGGGGCGTGAACTCGGCGGGCTTGAGGACGACGGTGTTGCCGGTGGCGAGGGCCGGGCCGAGCTTCCACGACTCGAGCATGAACGGCGTGTTCCAGGGCGTGATGAGGCCCGCGACACCGATCGGCTTGCGGTTGACGTAGTTGATCTGCCGGCCCGGCACCTTGAAGGCGTCGTCGGCCTGAGCGACGATCAGGTCGGCGAAGAAGCGGAAGTTCTCGGCGGCGCGGCGGGCCTGCCCGAGCGCCTGCGTGATCGGCAGCCCCGAGTCGAACGACTCGAGCTCTGCCAGGCGCGCGTCGCGCGACTCGACAATGTCGGCGATGCGGTGCAGCACCCGCGAGCGCTCGCGGGGCAGCATCCGCGGCCACGGGCCCTCGTCGAACGCGCGCTTCGCGGCGGCGACGGCGAGGTCGATGTCGGCCTTCTTGCCGGCGGATGCCTGGACGTACACCTCGTTCGACACCGGCTCGAGCACGTCGAACGTGTCGCCGTCCTGCGAATCGACGAACTGCCCGTCGATGTAGTGGCGGATGCGATCGGGCAGGTCCGCGGGGACGTGGCGCCGGTCGAGGGCGGGGGCGTCGGTCATGGTGTCTCCTTCGACAGGGTCAGTGCGTGTGGCGCGCCTGCAGGAACGCGTCGAGCGTGCGCAGGCGGTGGTTGCGGGTGAACAGCTCGAGCTCGTCGGGGTCGGCGCCGGTGCGGATGAGCTCGACGATGCGGTCGTGCTCCTCGACGGAGTGCCGGGGCCGCGACGGGATCAGCGCGAACGACGTGTCGCGCAGCCCCGCCAGTCGTGACCAGCCGCGGTCGACGAGATCGAGGACGTGCGGGTTCGGGCAGGCGGCGAACAGCACGGCGTGGAACTGCTGGTTCAGCTGCGTGTAGACGTGCGCGTCGAAGTGATCGAGCAGGCGGTGCATGCGCTCGTTGATCTCGGATGCCGCGGCCAGGTCCTCGTCGGTGAGATGCGGCGCGGCCAGGCGCGTCGCGTAGCCCTCGACGAGGCTGAGGGTCTGCATCGTGTAGACGTACTGGTCTTCGTCGACGACCGAGACGCGCGCGCCGACGTTCTTCTCGAAGGTGACCAGGTGCTCGGCCTCGAGCCGGCGGATGGCCTCGCGCACCGGCACGACGCTCATGTCGAGCTCGGCGGCGATGCTCGCCAGCACGAGGCGGTAGCCGGGCCCGTACTCGTGGCGGGTGATCCGCTCGCGGATCCAGTCGTAGGCGTCTTGCGACTTGCTGCCGGTCTCGACGGTGCTCATGATGTCGGTCCCTGTGGTTCGACAGGCTCACCAACCGGGGTGTGGTCGGCCTCATAGCGCGCACGCCAGGCGGCGTTCATCGGGAAGAGGCCGTCGACGGGGTGACCCTCGGCGACACGGGCGGCGATCCAGGCATCCTCGTCCTCCTGCGCGAGCGCCGCGTCGGCGACCTCTCCGGCGAGGGCCGGCGGGATGACGATGACCCCGTCGGCGTCGCCGACGATGACGTCCCCCGGCTGCACCGTGGTGCCGCCGCAGGCGATCGTGATGTCGTGATCCCACGGGACGTGCTTGCGGCCGAGCACCGCGGGGTGCGCGCCGACGGTGTACACCGGGATGCCGACGGCGCTGACCGCGTCGAGATCGCGGACCCCGCCGTCGGTGACGACGCCCGCGGCGCCCCGCGCGTGCGCGCGGATCGCGAGGATGTCGCCGAGCGTGCCGGAGCCGGCTTCGCCGCGGGCCTCGATGACGATGACCTCGCCGTCGCCGACGGCGTCGAACGCGCGCTTCTGCGCGTTGTAGCCGCCGCCGTGGCTGGCGAACAGGTCTTCGCGGCCCGGCACGAAGCGCAGGGTCTTCGCGGTGCCGACGAGCTTCTGCTCCGGGTGCAGCGGGCGCACGCCGTCGATCGTGACGTTGTTGAGGCCGCGCTTGCGCAGCTGCTGCGACAGCCCCGCGACGGGGACGCGCGTGAGCTTCTCGCGGAGTTCGGGAGAGAGGCTCGGCGCTTCGACAGGCTCAGCGACCATGGCCGGCAGTCCCGCCGCATCGCGGGAGCCCCAGGCCTCTTCGCGCTGCGTGTCGTCGACGGCGGGGAGCGAGCCGACCGTGGCGTCGTACGCGACGTCCGGGCCGTCGACGACGGTCGTGACGAGTCGGCCCGAGGTGGCCCCCGTCGCCGGGGCGTCGACCTCGACCTCGACGACATCGCCGGGGACGATCACCGACGAGCCGGCCGGGGTGCCGGTGAGGATCACGTCACCGGTTTCGAGAGTGAGGTGCTGCGACAGGTCGGCGATGAACTGGGCGAGGGGGAAGATGAGGCCGGCCGTGGTGTCGTCCTGGCGCAGGTCGCCGTTCACCCACGTGCGCACGCGCAGGCCGGCCGGGTCGACAGCCCGCGCGTCGATGAGCTGCGGCCCGATGGGCGTGAAGCCGTCCCCGCTCTTGGAGCGGACGTTCGAGCCCTTGTCGTTGGCCCGCAGGTCGTAGAGCCCCAGGTCGTTGGCGGCGGTGACCCACGCGACGTGGTCCCACGCGGTCTCGAGCGGCACGCGGCGGGCCGGGGCGCCGATGATGAGCGCGATCTCGCCCTCGAAGGCCAGCAGCTCGGTGCCGGCGGGGCGCTCCACCGTGCCACCGGAGGCGGCGACCGAGCTCGATGCCTTAAGGAAGTACGAGGGGGATGCCGGGCGGCGCCCGCGCTGTGCGGCGCGCGCGTCGTAGCTCAGGTGCACGGCGACGATCTTGCCGGGGCGGGCGGGCAGACCCGCGAAGCGGGCATCCGTCTCGGTCGGCTGGGTGCTGTCGGTGGTCATGAGCTCCCTCGCTCTTGCGTCGTATCTGAAATCGTATATGATCATCGGGAGGCGGGCAAGTGATCCTTCGATCCCGGTCCAGCCGCACCCCGACGAAGCCGTCGTCGCCCACTGACACTGGAGTCATGACATGAGCACACCTTCCGTCCGCGCCGGCGGGTTCACCCCGACCGGCACGATCGCCAGCCACACCGATCGTCGCCGCGTGGTCTTCGCCACGGTCGTCGGCACGACCGTCGAGTGGTACGACTTCTTCATCTACGCCACGGCCGTCGGCCTCGTCTTCGGCGAGCTGTTCTTCGCGCCGCTCGGCGCCAACAGCGCCCTCGTCGCTTTCGCGACCGTCGGCATCAGCTTCCTGTTCCGCCCGCTCGGCGCGTTCCTGGCCGGCCACCTCGGCGACAAGTACGGCCGCAAGCCGGTGCTGATGTGGACGCTCATCATGATGGGTGTCGCGACGGCGCTCATCGGTGTGCTGCCCACGTACGACGCCATCGGCATCGCCGCGCCCGTGCTGCTCGTGCTGCTGCGCATCGTGCAGGGGATCTCTGCCGGCGGCGAGTGGGGCGGCGCGGTGCTCATGGCCGTCGAGCACGCGCCCCGGCCCCGCCGCGGCGCCTTCGGCGCGTCGCCGCAGATCGGCGTGCCGCTGGGCCTGCTCCTCGCCTCCGGCGTCATGGCGCTCATGACGCTCCTCGCGCCCGGTGACCAGTTCCTCACGTGGGGCTGGCGCATTCCCTTCCTGCTGTCGGTCGTGCTCATCCTCGTCGGCTACTACGTGCGCCGCCGCGTCGAGGAGAGCCCCGTCTTCGCCGAGCTCGCCGAGCGCAAGGAGGAGACGAAGATGCCGATCGTGCAGCTGTTCCGTCGCCACGCGCTGCTCGTGATCATCGCCGCGCTCGTGTTCGCCGGCAACAACGCCGTCGGCTACATGACCACCGGCGGCTACATCCAGGGCTATGCGACGAATCCCGAAGGGCCGCTCGCCCTCGAGCGCGGTCCGGTGCTGTGGGCCGTGACCGGCTCCGCCGTCACGTGGCTGCTGTCGACGCTCGCCGCCGGATTCATCTCCGACCGCATCGGCCGCCGCACGACCTACATCATCGGGTGGATCCTGCAGCTGGTCGGTGTGTTCACCCTCTTCCCGCTCGTGAACACCGGCGACATCGGGCTGCTGTTCCTGGGACTCGCGATCCTCACGATCGGCCTCGGCTTCACCTACGGACCGCAGGCGGCGCTGTATGCGGAGCTGTTCCCGGCATCCATCCGTTTCTCGGGCGTCTCCATCTCGTACGCGATCGGGGCGATCCTCGGCGGTGCGTTCGCCCCCACCATCGCGACGGCGCTCGTGCAGGCCACCGGAACGACGATGTCGGTGACGTGGTACCTCGCCGGCATGACCGTGCTCGGCCTCATCGCGACGCTGCTGCTGCGTGACCGCAGCGGCATCCCCCTCGGCCCCGACCACGAGGCCGAGCAGTCGGTGAGCCCCATCCGGGGCATGGCCAAGGCCTGAGCCGGTCACCGCGAAGGAGTCGACGACGATGCAGTTCCACCACCACGGCTACGTGTCCGCAGACCCGCGCATCCAGCCGGCCGCCGGCACCGGGATCGACCGGCCGACGGAGGTTCCCGACGAGGTCGACGTGCTCATCGTCGGGTCGGGACCGGCGGGGATGCTGCTGGCGGCGCAGCTGTCGCAGTACCCCGACGTCACGACGCGGCTCATCGAGAAGCGCGAGGGGCGGCTCGTGCTCGGGCAGGCCGACGGCATCCAGCCGCGGAGCGTCGAGACCTTCCAGGCTTTCGGGTTCGCGGAGCGCATCGTCGCCGAGGCGTACAACATCGGCTGGATGAACTTCTGGGGGCCCGATCCGGCCGACCCGACGCGGATCGTGCGGCGCTCTCGGACCGCTGACTACGCGTACGACATCAGCGAGTTCCCGCACCTCATCGTCAACCAGGCGCGCGTGCTCGACTACTTCGCCGAGGCGGCAGCGCACGGCCCGGGCCGCATTGCGCCGGACTACGGCGTGGAGTTCCTCGGGCTCACCGTGCCGGGCGACGACGCCCTCCCGGTCGACGTGCGCCTGAGGGATGCCACGGGCGCCGAGCGCACCGTCCGCGCCCGCTACGTCGTGGGCTGCGACGGCGCGCGCAGTCGCGTGCGTGCGGAGATCGGACGCGTGCACGTCGGCGACATCTCGCAGCATGCGTGGGGCGTCATGGACGTCCTGGTGGAGACCGACTTCCCCGACTGGCGCATCAAGTGCGCCATCAACGCGGAGGCGGGGAACATCCTGCACATCCCGCGCGAAGGCGGCTACCTCAGCCGGGTCTACGTCGATCTCGGCGCGGTCGCCGCCGATGACGACCACCGCGTGCGGCAGACGCCGATCGAGGAGATCATCCGCCGCGCGAACGAGATCCTCCACCCGTACACGCTCGACGTGCAGAAGGTCGCCTGGCACAGTGTCTACGAGGTCGGGCACCGCGTGACCGATGGCTTCGACGACGCGCACGGAACCGACCGCGCGCCGCGGGTGTTCCTCACCGGCGACGCCTGCCACACGCACAGCGCCAAGGCCGGTCAGGGCATGAACGTCTCGATGCAGGACGGCTTCAACCTGGGCTGGAAGCTCGGGTCGGTGCTGACCGGGTTGAGCCCGGCATCCCTCCTGTCGACCTACGGCACCGAGCGGCGCCCCGTCGCGCAGCAGCTGATCGACTTCGACAAGGAGTGGTCCTCGCTCATGGCGCGCAAGCCCGAGGAGATCAGCGACCCGGGCGATCTCGCGACCTATTACCTCGCGACGGCCGAGTTCCCGTCGGGGTTCATGACGCAGTACGAGCCCGGCACGGGCGTCGTCGCGCGCGACGCGCACCAGGAGCTCGCGACCGGGTTCCCGCTCGGCAAGCGGTTCAAGAGTGCGCCGGTGACCCTCGCCGCCGACGGCAACGTCGTGCACCTCGGTCACCACGCGAAGGCCGACGGGCGGTGGCGGATCTACGCCTTCGCCGATGCTGCGGGGCTCGCGCCCGGCTCGGCGCTGACCCGTTTCGCCGAGTGGCTTGGCGCGGCGCCCGACTCGCCGGTGCGTCGCTACACGCCGGCGGATGCCGACGTCGACGCCGTCTTCGACGTGAAGGCGATCGTGCAGGGCGGCTACGACGAGGTCGACGTCACGAGTGTGCCGGAGATCTTCCGGCCCGAGAGTGGGCCGCTGGGCCTGATGGACTGGGAGAAGGTCTTCGCTGCGGCGCCCACGCGCTGGAACGAGACCGACATCTTCGACGCGCGCGGTCTGTCTCGGGGTGGTGTCGTCGTGGTGGTGCGCGCCGACCAGTACGTCGCGCACATCCTGCCGTTGGACGCCACCGACGCGCTCGCCGCGTTCTTCGACCGCTGGATGCTGCCGCAGCGCTGACGCGTCAGTCGAGCTGCTCGATGCCGCTCAGCCGCATCTCTTCGAGGTCGAGGTGGGCCTCGATGCGGCGCACGACGAGGTCGTCGATCGTGCCCTCGCGCCGCATCCGGTGCAGGACGGCGCGCTTGCGATCCAGCAGGGCGAGCCTGAGGCGCGTCGCCTCCTCGTACTTCTGGATGGGCGAGCGCTGCGTGAGGTCGATCCCGTCGCTCGTCGCGAGCATCTGCAGAGCGGATGCCGCGGCCGTGCCGCCGCCCGCGGACCCGACCGTTGTGGTGCGCGGCGGTACCTCGCCGATCTCCGGGACGGGGCCCGTGTCGGCGGCATCCGGTTCATCGAGCATCGTCTCGAGCTCGGCGATGTGCGCGTCGTCGGTCTGCCGCTGCCGCGCGTAGGCGCGTGCGTTGGCGAGCTCGAGCATCTCGTAGCCCTCGCGCCGAGCGCGGTCGCGCACATCGGCGCTGATGCCGTGCTCGGCGGCGATGTCGTCGAGCGCCGCGAGCGCCGCACCTGAGATCGCCCGCTGGGCGAGCTCGTACTCTTCCTCCGCGGCGGCGTCTTCGGGCAGACGCGCCCAGCGTACGATCGCGGGGAGCAGCGGCCCCTGCACGAGCAGGCTCAGCAGGATCACCCCGGCCGTCACGAACACGATCGCGTCGCGACCCGACAGGTCGCCCGGCCCGTTGACGGTCACGGGCACCGACAGGGCGATCGCGAGCGAGACGGCTCCGCGGAAGCCGGCCATCGTGTTCACGATGCGCGCCCGGTTGTCACCGAACAGCTGACCTCCGGCGGGACGCGAGAACGGCGCGAACAACAGCAAGAACAGGTAGCGCACGACGATCAGTGCGATCCACGCCGCGACCGAGACGAGCAGCAGGGTGCCGATGAGCCGCCCCGGGATGTCGTTGACGACGTACTGCACTTCGAGGCCGATGAGCACGAACAGGGCCCCGTTGAGCAGGTAGACCCCGAACGGCCACGCCGCGTTGGCCTGACGGCGCGAGGCGGCCGTCGTGATGCGCGAGTGCGTCCACGCGACGATGAGTCCGGCGAAGACGACCGCGAGAACGCCCGAGGCTTCCACCAACTCGGCCAGCAGGAACGCCAGGAACGGCACGATCAGCAGGGTGATGTTGATGACGAGCGTCGAGCGGGTGCTGCGCAGTGCGAGATAGGCGAGGGCCGCGACGGCGATGCCGGCGGCCGCGCCGCCGAGGTACGAGATCAGCACGCTCGCCGTGATCGACCACCCGGTGACGTTCTCGCCGAGCGCGAGCGACAGGGCGATCGCGTAGACGACGAGCGCGGTGCCGTCATTGGTGAGGCTCTCGGCCTTGAGCTTCATGAACATCCGCTGGGGCAGCAGGTGCCCGAGGGCGGCGACGGCGGTCGCGTCGGGCGGGGCGACGGCGGCGCCCAGCAGCAGGCCCGTCTGCCACGGCATCCCGAACAGTGTCGCGATCCACGCGACGCCGAAGGCCGACGCGACGACCAGCAGTGTGCTCATCGGCACGATGTAGCGCAGGGCAAGGCGGATCGTGCGCAACGACGTCGTGAGGCTCTCCCAGAAGAGCATGACGGGCAGGAACAGCAGCAGCACCGTCTCGGGCGGCAACTGGATCTCGCGCAGCTGCGGCACCAAGCCGAGCGCGAGGCCGATGATGACCAGGAGCAACGGTGTTGCGATCCGCAGCTTCGGCGCGAGCGCCGTGCCGGCGAGTATCGCGAGCCCGAGCAGGACCGTGACTTCGAGACCTTCCATGGCATCCTCCTCGCGCTCTCGCACTCAGTGTGCGCTGAGGTTCCAGCGCGGCGCCAGGCCCTGGCATTCCCTGTCTCGCGCCGACCCCGGGGCCGCGAGTTCGCCGGTTCGTTCGTGAGTTCGCCGGTTCGTGCGCGAGTTCGCCGGCGAACTCGGCGGGGAAGTGGCGAACTCGGCGGGGAAGTGGCGAACTCGGCGGGGAAGTGGCGAACTCGGCGGGGAAGTGGCGAACTCGGCGGATGGGGGTCAGGAGTTCACGCGGATGATCTCGTGCTGGTACGGCGCGATGATGTCGCCCGAGATGCGGCAGTCGAGCAGCAGGAACGGGCGAGCGGATGCCGGGGTGCGCGCCCACTCCGCCAGCGCGTCGAGGTCGGCGAGTTCGCGGACGACGACGCCGCGCGCACCGACCGATGCCGCCAGCCCCGCGAAATCGACCTCGGGGATGAGCATCGGCTCGTGGGCGAGGCCCTGCAGGCCGTACAGGTTGACCTCCGCCCCATACGCGGCGTCGTTCCAGACCACCGCGAGGCCGCGGCCCGCGGCGACCCGCACGGCGGATTCGAGATCGGCGAGGGCCATGAGGCCGCCGCCGTCGCCGGTCGAGAGCACGACCGTGGCATCCGGCTTCGCGAGGGCGGCGCCCGGCACCGAGGGGAAGCCGAGGCCGATCGACTGGTACGCCGTGCCGACCATCATCATGCGGTCGGGTGAGGCGACGGGCCAGTACATGTTCGCCCACCCGAGGAAGTGACCGCCGTCGGTCACGACGACCCGGTCGCGCGTCGAGGGCGCGCTTTCGAGCATCTCGGCGATGCGGATCGCCACCGCACGCGGGTCGAGACGTCCGTCCGGGGCGAGTTCGTCGCCCGCGTCTCGGGCACACAGCGCGGCGATGTCCACGTGCTCGCGCCAGCCGCTCGGGCGCGCCCCGGCATCCGTCAGTTCTGCGAGCTCGGCGAGGAGCGCCTCGGCGACCAGCCGCGCGTCGCCGCGGATGAAGCCGCTCACATGCGGGTGGGTGGCCGCCGGGGCGATGTCGACCTGCACGACGCGCGTGCCGGGGGAGAAGAGCGAGCCGAAGCGCATCGTGAACTGGTTGAGGCCCGCGCCGAAGACGACAGCGACGTCGGCCGTGCCGATGAGCTCCATCGCCGCTTCGGCGCCGAACCCGCCGGTGACGCCGAGGTCGAACTCCGCGCGCGGGAAGACGCCGCGGCCGAGCGCGGTCGTCGCGGTCACGGCCCCCGTCGCGTCGGCGAGGCGGCCGAGGGCGTCACCCGCGCCGGCGAGCCAGGCACCGCGGCCGGCCAGCAGCACGGGGCGTTCGGCCTCGGCGAGGGCGCGGGCGAGGTCGGCGATCGCCGCCCGGGCGAAGGGGGATGCCGGTTCCAGCGGTCCGGGCAGGGTGGGCTGCGGTGCGGCGGGGACGGGCCCGGCCTCGAGCTTCGCGACGTCGTACGGGATCGCGAGCACGGTCGGCACGCGGTACGACAGGGCGTGCTCGATCGCGATGACGGTCGTGGCCGCGGCATCCGCCCGCCCGACCGTGTACGTGCGGGCGCCGACGGCGGAGGCGAGGGCGATCTGGTCGACGTCCCACGGGCGCGGGCCGCTCGTCGGCTCGTCGCCGACGACGAGGATGAGCGGGACGTGCGCCTGGACGGACTCGGCGAGGGCCGTCAGCGTGTTGGTGAACCCGGCGCCGTAGGTCGCGGTGGCGGCGGCGAGCCGTCCGCTCGCCCGGTGATAGGCGTCGGCGGCGACGACGCCGCCCGCCTCGTGCCGGACGGCCGTGTAGTGCACCTGGGTCGAGCGCTCGAGCGCATCGAGGAAGTAGGCGTTGCCGTTGCCCATGACCCCGAAGACGTGGTCGATGTGGTGGGCGAGGGTCTGGGCGACGTGGGCGGAGACGGTGGGCATGACGATGCCTTTCGAGACGGGACGGAGGAAGGCCGTATGTGTCTCGCGTGCCCCTTTTTCGAGCACCGGCTCGCGTCATCGCGTGCCGGACGAGTCGATTATACGGGCGCCGGATGCCGCGGCCCGCGGTCCCGCCAGGCTTCTCGGGCGCTCGGTGTCCGCCGAGCAGGGTCACGGCAGCGAGCGATCGTATACGATTGCTGGAGAGATGTCATGCCGCATCCGACGACGAAGGAGTCCCCATGAGCGCTGAGCGTGAGACCGAACTGCTGGACCGCGTACCCGACGGCCTGTTCATCGGCGGGAGCTGGCGCGGCGCCGAGAACGGCGCGACGCTGACGGTCGCCGACCCCGCGACCGGCGACGTCGTCAAGACGATCGCGAGCGCCTCGGTCGCCGACGGCATCGCCGCCCTCGACGCGGCGGTCGCGGCGCAGGACGCGTGGGCGGCGACGCCCGCCCGCGAGCGCGCCGAGCTGCTGCGCCGCGCGTTCGACCTGCTGCAGGAGCGCAAGGAGGACTTCGCCCTGCTCATGACGATCGAGATGGGCAAGCCCCTCGCCGAGGCCCGCGGCGAGGTCGCGTACGGCGGCGAGTTCCTCCGCTGGTTCAGTGAGGAGACCGCCCACCTGCAGGGTCGCTATGGCGCGAACCCCGAAGGCACCGGCCGGATGATCGTCACGCACCACCCGGTCGGGCCGTGCTTCCTCATCACGCCGTGGAACTTCCCGCTCGCGATGGCCACCCGCAAGATCGCTCCGGCGCTCGCCGCCGGCTGCACCGTCGTCGTCAAGCCCGCTGCGCTGACGCCGCTGACGACGCTCGCGTTCGCCCAGCTGCTGCAGGACGCGGGACTGCCCGACGGTGTCGTGAACGTCATCACCACCTCGACGTCGGGGCCGGTCTCCGACGCCATCATCGCCGACCCGCGGCTGCGGAAGCTCTCCTTCACCGGGTCCACCCCGGTCGGCCAGCAGCTGCTGCAGAAGGCCGCGGCCGGGGTGCTGCGCACCTCGATGGAGCTCGGCGGCAACGCGCCCTTCGTCGTGTTCGACGACGCCGACCTCGACAAGGCCGTCGACGGCGCCATCGCTGCGAAGTTCCGCAACATCGGCCAGGCGTGCACCGCGGCCAACCGGTTCATCGTGCACCGCGACGTCGCCGACGAGTTCGCGCGCCGTGTCACCGAGCGCGTCGAGGCGTTCCGCACCGGACGCGGCACCGAGGAGGGCGTCACGATCGGCCCGCTCATCGACGACAAGGCGGTCGCGAAGGCCGATGAGCTCGTGCGAGACGCGGTGACCCGCGGCGCGACGTTGCGCACCGGCGGATCCGCGATCGAGGGCGCGGGATCGTTCTACCAGGCGACGGTGCTCAGCGACGTGCAGGCGGGAAGCGACATCCTCCGCGAGGAGATCTTCGGGCCCGTGCTCGCCATCGTCCCGTTCGACGACGAGGACGACGCGGTCCGCCTCGCCAACGACACCGAGTACGGCCTCGTCTCCTACGTCTACACCGAATCGCTCAGCCGCGGGCAGCGGATGATCGAGCGGCTGGCGACGGGCATGATGGGCCTCAACGTCGGCGTCGTCTCCAACGCCGCCGCCCCGTTCGGCGGCTGGAAGCTCTCCGGTCTCGGCCGCGAGGGTGGCGCCGAGGGCATCCACGAGTACCTGCAGACGAAGTACACGCTCACCGCGAACCCGTTCGGGTAGCAGGCACCGCGGGCGGATGCCGCGGCATCCGCCCGCGGTCGAAAAGCACACGGCAGGATGGCCCCATGGACATCCTCCGGCTGCGCGCCGAGCGGCTGCGCTCGCACCGTCTGAGCGCGCCCGCGGCGACCATCGCCGATGCCGCCTCGCACATGATGGCGACCCAGGGTCAGGAGTTCTGCACCGTGCCGTGCGCGCCGGAGTTCCTCGCGGCGATCGGGCCCACCGCGAACGGCATCGTGCGGCCGATCCTCGTCGCGGGCGGGGAGATCATCGGCGTGTGGTCGCACTCGGTCGCCGTCGGCAAACACCACCTCCTCCCGCAGCACGAGGTGTTCGACGCGGCTGTCGATCCGGCATCCGTCGACGCCGCCCTCGCCCGCTACGCGCGCTTCATCCGCGGCTGAGCCCGCGGCGGCGGTGCGGCCGGAGCCGTCGCGCGTTCCGAAAGCAGGCTGAATCGACCCGCGGAGCGCGATTCGGCCCCGCCGGGGTCAGTTCAGCCTGCTTTCGCGACGCCGAACCGGCCATCCCGCCGCCACGCCCACGCCGCCGCCCACGCCGACGCCGAACCGGCCGCACCTGCACCGCACCCGCGCCGATCACCCGCACCCCGCGCCGACCCCGCCGCCGCGCCGCGCCCCGCCTCAGGTCACGACTCGGCGTGACGGTCCAGGAACGCGTACACCTCGCCGTCGTCGACACCCGGGAAGGCCCCCCGCGGCAGGGGCGAGAACATCTGCATGTGCACGCGCGCGCTCGGCCAGGCCTTGCCCTGCCAGCGGCCGGTCAACTCGGCATCCGGCCGACGGCAGCACGACTCGTCCGGGCAGGTCGAGGTCGCGCGCTTCTGCGTCTCGCGGCCACGGAACCAGCGCGCATCGTCGAACGGCACGCCGACGGTGATGGAGAACTCGCCGTCGGAGGTCCGCCCGGTCTGACTCGAGCACCAGAACGTTCCGGCGGGGGTGTCGGTGTACTGGTAGTGCTCGACGGTGCGGTTCTGCTCCGAGAAGGCGGCACGCGCCGCGAAGCGGCGGCACACCACCTGCCCCTCGACCGACCCCGTGACGTCCATCGGCAGCGGCAGGTCGTCGTTCTCGTACGCGCGCGTGATCGCGCCCGCGCCGTCCACGCGCAGGAAGTGCAGGCGGATGCCGATGTGCTGCGTCAGCAGGTTCGTCAGCCGCATCCCCGCCGCCTCGTGCGTCACACCGAACGCGTCACGGAAGTCCTCGACGGCGAGATTCCGGTCCTTCTTCGCCTGCGCGAGAAACGCGACCGATGCCGTCTCGGGCATGAGGCAGCACGCCGCGTAGTAGTTGATCTCCAGCCGCTGCTGCAGGAAGTCGGCGTAGTCGGTCGGCGGCGTGTGGCCGAGGAGCCGGTGCGCCATGGCCTGTAGTGCCATCGACCGCAGTCCGTGCCCGCCGGGGATGGATGCCGGGGGGAGATAGATCCGGCCGTTCTCCAGATCGGTGACCGAGCGCGCCGAGTGCGGTAGATCGTCGACGTAGATCAGCTCGAACCCGAGTTGCGCGGCCATGATGCTCACGGTCCGGTGGGTGAGGGCGCCGGAGGTGTGCCCCGCCGCCTTCAGCTGCTTCTCCGCCAGCTTCTCGATGTCGGGCAGGTAGTTGCCCTTCTCGCGCATGAGCAGCCGCAGCTCGGTGTTCGCCCGGCGCGCCTCCTCCGGCGTCGCGATGGCTTCGCGCTCGCGACGCTGCAGTTCGTGATGCAGGCCCAGGATCGACTCGATGGTCTCGTCGCTCGTCGCCTTCGTGACCCGCACCGGAGGGATGCCGAGGCGCCGGAACACGGGTGAGGTCTGGGCGCGCTCGAGTTCGAGCTCGAGCGCGGCACGGCGGTTGGGGGGTTCGGAGGAGAGGAGGTCGGTGACGTCGGTTCCGGTCGCGCTGGCGATCGCCTGCAGCAGCGACAGCTTCGGCTCGCGCTTGCCGTTCTCGATCAGGCTCAGCTGGCTGCCGGCGACGCCGACCTTCGCCCCCAGTTCGTCCAGCGTCAACCCGTGGGAGACGCGCTGATGACGGATGCGGTGGCCCAGTGTGGACAGCTCGAGGGACGATGCCATTCCTTGAGCATATCGAAAGAAATCCAGTTCTTGACGCGGAGATCCTTGGCAAGCGCGGCGATTCACGACGCAGAGTGGAAGAGCAGCACAACAACGCCGCATCCGCTGAAGGAGCTGACATGGCCATCGCCGACCTCTTCACCCGCCCGACCGCCGTCGCAGCCCCGGGCGGTTCCGCCCCGGCATCCCGCGCCTTCGGCTCTCGCCCGGTCCTCGCCGGCACCGGCCTCGAGGAGCTGTTCGCCTGGGTCGACGAGATTGCCGCCCTGACGAAGCCCGACCGCATCCACTGGGTCGACGGCTCGCGCGCCGAGAACGAGGCGCTGCTGCGCGAGCAGGTCGCCGAGGGCAAGCTCATCAAGCTCAACCCGGAGTGGCGTCCGGGCTCCTACCTCGCCCGCTCGCATCCGAGCGATGTCGCCCGCACCGAGGCGCGCACGTTCATCGCGTCGGAGCGCGAAGCGGATGCCGGCCCCACCAACAACTGGGCACAGCCCGACCAGATCCGCGCCACGATCACGCCGCTGTTCGAGGGCTCCATGCGGGGCCGCACGATGTACGTCGTGCCGTTCTCAATGGGTGCCGTGGGCGGTCCCCTCTCGCACATCGGCGTGCAGGTGACCGACTCGGCCTACGCCGTCACCTCGATCGGCATCATGACCCGCGTCGGCACCTCGGTGCTCGAGCAGATCGCCGCCGGCAAGCCGTGGGTCAAGACCGTGCACTCGGTCGGCGCCCCGCTCGAGCCGGGACAGGCCGACGTCGCATGGCCCTGCAACGACGAGAAGTACATCGTCCACTTCCCCGAGACGCTCGAGGTGTGGTCGTACGGCTCGGGCTACGGCGGCAACGCGATCCTCGCGAAGAAGTGCTTCGCGCTGCGCATCGCCTCGGTCATCGGGCGCGATGAGGGCTGGCTCGCCGAGCACATGCTCCTCATCCGCGTCGTCTCGCCGGAGGGGCGGAAGTTCCACCTCGCGGCCGCGTTCCCGTCGGCGTGCGGCAAGACCAACCTCGCGATGCTGCGCCCCACGATCCCCGGCTGGCGCGTCGAGACCCTCGGCGACGACATCGCATGGCTCCGCCCCGGCGACGACGGGCGGCTGTGGGCGATCAACCCCGAGGCGGGGTTCTTCGGGGTGGCCCCCGGCACCGGCGAGTCGACCAACGTGGCCGCCGTGGAGACGCTGTGGGGCAACACGATCTTCACGAACGTGGCGCTGCGCCCCGACGGCGACGTCTGGTGGGAGGGGCTCACCGACGAGGTCCCCGCCGAGCTCACCGACTGGGAGGGCAAGCCGTGGACCCCGGCCTCCGGTCGCCCCGCGGCGCACCCCAACTCGCGCTTCACCGTGAGCGCCGCGCAGTGCCCGCAGATCGCCCCGGACTGGGACGCGCCCGAGGGTGTGCCGCTGGACGGCATCCTCTTCGGCGGTCGTCGCGCGACGAACGTCCCGCTCGTCGTCGAGGCGACCGACTGGACGCACGGCGTCTTCCTCGGCTCGAACATCTCGTCCGAGCGGACGGCCGCCGCCGAGGGCACCGTCGGGGAGCTGCGTCGCGACCCGTTCGCGATGCTGCCGTTCTGCGGATACAACATGGCCGACTACTTCGGCCACTGGCTGCAGGTCGGGCAGAAGCTGCGCTTCGACCGCGCGCCGCGCATCTTCCAGGTGAACTGGTTCCGCAAGGGCTCGGACGGCCGGTTCCTGTGGCCGGGCTTCGGTGACAACGCGCGCGTGATCGACTGGATCATCCGCCGCATCGAGGGCGCCGTTCCGGCCGTCGACAGCGCGATCGGTCGGCTGCCCGAGACGTCGGACCTCAACCTCGACGGCATCGAGGTCCCGGCATCCGACCTCGACGCGCTCTTCGAGGTCGACCCGGACCTCTGGCTGCAGGAGGCCGCCCTCACGGAGGAGTTCTACCGCACCTTCGACGGCAAGGTCCCTGCCGCGCTCTACGCCGAGCTCGCCGCCCTCCGCTACCGCCTGAAGCTCGCCCAGCGGGCCTGAGCCGCGTGTCGTCTCGCTCTGCTCGCTCAACGACCAGCGGGGAGTCCGGCCCCATGACCGGTCGCCCCGCGAGGGAGCGCCAGCGACCGAGACGAAACGCCCGAAACGACCGGACGAGCCTCCACCGGGCGACGCGCACTCAGACGAGCAGCTGATGCCGCGCGAGGTCCCGGTACAGCGGCACGGTTTCGACGAGCTCGGCGTGCGTCCCCTGCCCGACGACCTCGCCGCGGTCGAGGACGACGATGAGGTCGCTGTCGACGACGGTCGACAGCCGGTGGGCGATCACGACGAGGGTGCGGCCGGCGGCGACCGCGTCGATCGCCTCCCGCATCCGCTGCTCGTTGAGGCCGTCGAGCGATGACGTCGACTCGTCCAGCAGCAGGATCGGGGGAGCGGCCAGCAGCGCCCGCGCGATCGCGAGGCGCTGGCGTTCGCCGCCCGACAGCATCACGCCGGCTTCGCCGACCGGCGCCTGAAGGCCGAGTGGTGACCGCTCGAGCACGTCGCCGAGGTTCACGGCCCGCAGCACCCGCTCGCAGGCGGCGTCGGATGCCGTGGGCGAGGCGAGCCGCAGATTGTCGGCGATCGTTCCCGCGAGGGTCGGCGCGTCCTGCTCGACGTACCCGAGTTGCGCGCGCAGCCGCGTGCGGTCGATCGCGCGGACATCGACTCCGTCGAGGAGAATGGCCCCGGCCGTCGGGTCGTAGAACCGCTCGATGAGGGCCAGGGTCGTGGACTTTCCGGCTCCCGACGGGCCGACCAGCGCGACCCGCGCCCCGCGCGGAACCCGGAACGACACCCCGCGCAGCACCTCCCCCTCCGCGTCGGCGACCGCGACGGTGTCGGCGTGCGCCTCGGCGAGGAGCGCCGCCGCCTCGGTCTCCGTGCGGCGCCGCGCCTGCACGACGGCATCCGGATACGCGAAGTGCACGTCGCGGAACTCGATGGCGGCGGCATCCTGAGCCGCGGCATCCGTCACCGCGATGGGGGAGGTCGCCGGGGCGAGGGATGCCGCGACCTCCGCGTCGCACGCCGTCTCGGTCCGCAGGTCCAGCACCTCCTGGATGCGTCCCAGGGCGCCGAGGGCCTGGTTCACCGAGGTGATGGCGCCGAAGAACGACCCGAGCGGCTGCACGAGGAAGAACAGGAACATCACGAACGTCACGAGCTGCGCGATCGTGATCGCCCCCGAGGCGACGCGGAACCCGCCGACGCCGAGCACGACCAGCAGCGACAGCTGCAGCGCGATGCCGGCGATCGGCACGATGAACGCCGACGCCTTCGCGACCTGCACGCCCGCGTCGTAGGCACCGCGCGCGGTGGCCTCGATCGCGGTGCGCTCGCGGTCGGCGGCGCCCGCGGCGCGGATGGTCCGGATCGACCCGACGGCGCGCTCGACACCGGAGGCCAGTTCGCCCACGCGTTCCTGCTGCAGCGTGGTGGCGCGGCGGATCCGGCCGCTGAGCGCGCCCACGACGGCGATCGAAGCGCCCACGACCACGAGGATCAGCAGCAGCAGGACGGGGTCGATGAGGAGCATCGCGACGACGGCGCCGACGAAGATCAGCGCGTTGCCGATCGAGTCGGCGAGGCCCTGCGTCAGCACGGCGTACAGCAGCGTGGTGTCGGTCCCGACGCGCGAGACGAGGTCGCCGGTGCGCCGCGCGTCGTACTCCCGCACCGGCAGGTGCAGCAGCTGGGCGATCAGCCGGCGGCGGCTCGAATACACGACCGCGGTTCCCATGCGCTGCAGCAGGAAGTGCTGGATTCCGCTGATCACCGATCCCACCACGACGAGACCCACGAGCAGCCAGATGAGGATGCCGAGGGGAGCGCTCGTCTGCACCCGCTCGATCAGCTGCCCCACGACGAGGGGCTGGGCGAGGGTGAACGCCGCGGCGAGGATGCTCAGGATCGCGACGACGAGGAGCACGCCCTTCTGCTCGAACACGAACGGGAGCAGCTGGCGGAGGCTCGCGCGGGGGCCGTCGTCCTTGTGACTCCTGCCGGGGCGGGCGGGGCGGCGCGAAGGGGTGCGCGGTGTGGACATGGTGGTGCGTCCTCGTGATTCGGGTTCGGAGGCGACGATGCCGCTTCTATCTTCGTCCGTATTTCTTGTGCACAGCCTGACGGCTGACGCCCAGGGCGTCGGCGATCGCGACCCACGAGAAGCCGAGGGCGCGCGCGCGGCGCACCTGCTCGGCTTCGGCGCGCGCGAGGTCGGCGTGCAGCGCGCGCAGCCGGCGGAGTTCGGGGAGGGGGTCGCCGCCGTCGGCCGCGGCGATCGCGGTGCGGATCTGATCGCTCATGCCGTCAACCGTAGTTGACGTCACGGCATCCTGTCAATCAAGGTTGACACTGGTCGCGTTCCTGCGGAGATCTGCACTTCTGCGGACCGATCTCCGCCCTGGCCTCCGAAGAACGGCAGATCTCCGCAGAAGTGGGGGGACGGTCCGCGGATGCCCGGGGTGCCGATGTCCCTGCCCCGCGCTAGTGTGAACCGGTGCCCGCTCCTGTGATCGCCGCCCAGAGCCTCGTGAAGACGTACAAGGTCAAGGGCAAGCCTGACTTCGTGGCTGTCGACGGGCTGAGCTTCGAGGTCGCGCCGGGCGAGTCGTTCGGCCTCCTCGGCCCGAACGGCGCCGGCAAGTCCACGACCATGAAGATGATCGGCGCGGTGTCGACCCGCAGCGGCGGCGACCTGCAGATCCTCGGCCTCGATCCTGACCGGTACGGCCCCGAGATCCGCTCGCGCCTCGGCGTCGTGCCGCAGCAGGACAACCTCGACGGAGAGCTCAACGCCCGCGAGAACCTCTACATCTACGGTCGGTACTTCGGCCTCCCCGGCAAGGTCTGCCACCGCAAGGCCGACGAGCTCCTCGCCTTCGCCCAGCTCGAGGACAAGGCGACGAGCAAGGTCGACCAGCTCTCCGGCGGCATGAAACGGCGTCTGACGATCGCGCGGGGCCTCATCAACGATCCGCGCATCCTGCTCCTCGATGAGCCCACGACCGGTCTCGATCCGCAG
Source organism: Microbacterium aurum (assembly GCF_016907815.1). Lineage (NCBI taxonomy): Bacteria > Bacillati > Actinomycetota > Actinomycetes > Micrococcales > Microbacteriaceae > Microbacterium > Microbacterium aurum. The sequence goes on along the minus strand of NZ_JAFBCQ010000001.1, from coordinate 3,143,495 downwards.
GCGCGCCACGTGCTGTGGGATCGGCTGTTCCGCCTCAAGGAGCGCGGCACGACCCTCGTCCTCACGACGCATTACATGGACGAGGCCGAGCAGCTGTGCGACCGGCTCATCGTCGTCGACAAGGGCCGCATCATGGCCGAGGGCACCCCGGCATCCCTCATCCGCGAGCATTCCAGCCGTGAGGTGCTCGAGGTGCGCTTCGGCTCCGACCGCAACGCGCAGGTCGCCGAGCGCCTGCAGGGCATCGGCGATCGCCTCGAGGTGCTGCCCGACCGCATCCTCATCTACACGCACGACGGCGAGACGGCGCTCGAGCGCATCACGGCCGCGGGGCTCGAGCCGATCACCTCGCTCGTGCGGCGCTCGTCGCTCGAGGACGTCTTCCTGCGCCTGACCGGACGGTCGCTGATCGAATGACCCTTCGACAGGCTCAGGGACCGGGCGATCAGGGAGCGGATGCCGGGACCCACCCCACCCTCGACGAGCTGCGCGCCGAGGCGATGGCGTGGGGACGCAAGCCCCGCCGCCGCGGCAGCTGGTACGTCACCGAGCACATGGTGCGGGCCATGCGCGCCTACGGGTGGACCATCATCGTGGGCGCGGTCGGGCAGCCGATCCTCTACCTGCTGGGCCTCGCGGTGGGCCTCGCGGCCCTCATCACGGTTCCGATCGTCGATCACGGGCAGGAGGTCAGCTACCTCATGTTCGTCGCGCCGGCGCTCCTCGCGACAGCGACGATCTCGGTCGCGAGCGAGGAGATGACCTACCCGGTCATGGCGGGCTTCAAGTGGCGCCGCTACTTCTACGGCTTCAACGCGTCGCCGCTGTCGAGCCCGCAGATCGCCAACGGCGTCATCGCCGGCGCGACGGCGCGCATGCTCCTCGCCTCCGCGGCGTACTACCTCATCGTGTGGCTGCTGCCGTTCGGCGCGGTCCCGCATCCCGAGACCGGGTGGCTCGCGATCTTCGCCGGCGTGCTCGCGGGCGTGGCGTTCGGCATCCCGCTGATGGCCTACGCCGGGTCGATCGAGGACGACAAGGGGCAGTTCGCGCTCGTGCAGCGGTTCATCTTCATGCCGATGTTCCTCTTCTCCGGCACGTTCTATCCGCTCGACACCCTGCCATGGTGGCTGCAGTGGATCGGCTGGATCTCCCCGCTGTGGCACGGCGCCGAACTCGGCCGGGTCGCCACCTACGGGGCGCAGATCCCGCCCGCGATGATCGCCGTGCACCTCGCGTACCTCGTCGTCCTCTCCGCGGTCGGCTACCTGTGGGGCCGGCGCGTCTTCAGCGAGAGGCTCGCGCGATGACCGTTCGACAGGCTCAGGGACCGCGACCGGAGGCCGAGACGCCGACGGTCGCGCGCCGCGGCGGCGTCCGCGCGCTGTGGGCGGGCAATCCCGGCGCCGTCGTGCAGCGCGGCCTCATCGCGGCGCGCTCGTCGAGCTGGGTGGTCGTGCTGTCGGGCTTCTTCGAGCCGGTGTTCTTCCTGCTGTCGATGGGCATCGGGCTCGGCGCCTTCATCGGCGACGTGCAGGTCACGCAGGGCGTGACGGTGCCCTACGCCGCGTTCATCGCGCCGGCGCTGCTGGCGGTCTCGGCGATGAACGGCGCGATCTACGACTCGACGTGGAACGTCTTCTTCAAGCTGAACTACGGCAAGCTCTACGAGGGGATGCTGTCGACCTCGCTCGGTCCGCTCGACGTCGCCCTCGGCGAGATCCTCTACGCGCTGCTGCGCGGCCTCGCCTACGCCACCGGCTTCATGATCGTCATGCAGCTGATCGGGCTGAATCTGTCGTGGACGGCGCTGCTGGCCCTTCCCGCGGTCGTCCTGATCGCCTTCGGGTTCGCGAGCCTCGGGATGGCGATCACGAGCTACATGAAGACGTTCCAGCAGATGGACTGGATCAACTTCGTCATGCTCCCGATGTTCCTCTTCTCGGCGACGTTCTACCCGATCTCGGTCTACCCCGGCTGGGTGCAGCAGATCGTGATGGCGCTCCCGCTCTGGCATGGCGTCGAGCTCATCCGCGGGCTCACCACCGGCATTCTCTCTGCGGGCATGCTCTGGCACGTCCTCTACTACGTCGTCATGATCGCGGTCGGCCTCGTCTTCACGACCAAGCGGCTGCGGGCGCTGTTCCTGGACTGACCCCGCAGAACGACGGATGCCGCGGAGCAGCGCCCCGCGGCATCCGTCGTTCTCGGTGATTACAGCGAGGCGGTCTCGCCGAGCCCGATGTTGGTGTCGTAGTCGACGTCCTTCGTCTCCTTCGACAGCCACAGCGCGATGAGCGTGAGGACCGCCGAGCCGGTGAGGTAGACGCCGACGAGCCACGGCGATCCGCCGGCGGCAGCCCACAGCGCCGTCGCGACGATGGGCGCGAGCGCTGCGCCGAGGATCGACGACACGTTGTACGAGACGGCCGAGCCGGTGTAGCGGACGTTCGTCGGGAAGAGCTCCGGCAGGAGCGCCCCCATCGGGCCGAACGTCGCGCCCATGAGCATGAAGCCGAACACGAGGAACGCCTGCGTGAGCGCGCCGGTGAACTTCGGGTCGGCCTGCGGCAGCAGGAACACGTTGAACAGCAGGCCGAACACACCGATGCCGACCGTGATCCAGATGAGCAGCTTCCGGCGTCCGACGGAGTCGGCGACGGGGCCCGAGAGCAGCGTGAAGATGCCGAAGAACACGACGCCGACGATCTGCATGATGACGAAGTCGGTGTAGCCGAACCCGAGGCCGGGCACGGGGGCATCCGCCGCCTTCGTGCCGTACGCGAGGGTGAAGCTCGTCATGAGGTAGAACAGCACGTACGTCGCCAGCATGATGAACGTGCCGAGGATGAGGTTCTTCCAGTTGCTGCGGATGACCTCGCCCAGCGGGAAGCGGCGCAGCGCGCCCTTCTTCTCGGCGGCCGAGAAGGTCTCCGACTCGACGAGCTTCAGCCGCACCCACAGACCGACGATGACCATGACGGCCGAGAAGAGGAACGGCACGCGCCATCCCCACGCGAGGAAGGCCTCGGACTGCAGGCCCGCGCCGTCCGGGTGCGGCAGCGCGAAGTAGATCACGAGGAACACCGTGTTGGCGATGATGAAGCCGATCGGGGCGCCCAGCTGCGGGAACGTGCCGTACCAGGCGCGCTTGCCCTTCGGGGCGTTCTCGGTGGCCACGAGCGCCGCGCCCGACCACTCCCCGCCGAGGGCGAAGCCCTGGAACAGGCGCAGGATCAACAGCAGCAGCGCCGCCCACCAGCCGATGTCGTGGAAGGTCGGGAGGCAGCCGATGAGGAAGGTCGCGACGCCCATCGTGAGCAATGACCCGACGAGGGTCGCCTTGCGACCGAAGCGGTCACCGAAGTGGCCGAAGATGACGGCGCCGATCGGGCGGGCGACCATCGCGGCGCCGAAGACGGCGAACGACGACAGCAGCGACGTGGTGTCGTTGCCGGTCGGGAAGAACAGGACGGGGAAGACGAGGACAGCGGCGGTCGCGTAGACGTAGAAGTCGTAGAACTCGATCGTCGTGCCGATGAGGCTCGCGGTGATGACGCGCGAGCGGGGGTTGGCGGGGGCGGTGGGAGCCGCGGATGCTGTGGACATAGGGGGAGGGGCTGCCTGTCGATGAATCGTCGAGGGTCCTCGTGGGACGCGCCGGTGGGCGGCGTCCGGGGCAGGGGTTGTGCGACGGGCGCCACGGCTGTGGGGGCACCGGGGGCGCCGGCGGTGTCCCGGCGCACAACCGTCTACTCTACGCCCGCGACGGGGGCGCCGGCGGCGTCGGGGTGACGCCGGGGTGGCGATGAGCGGCGCCGGGGTGGCGCGGTTGCGGCGCCGGGGTGGCGCTGTTCAGCGCCACAGCACCGCGAGTGCCGCGTTCAGCAGGGTCAGGATGCCGATGAGCCAGAAGATCGCGGGAGCCACCGTGCCGCTCTTGCGCTGACGTGCCGAGCCGATGCCGAGCAGGGCGCCGATGATGAGCAGCACGACGAGCTTCACACCGATCTTGGTGTAGTTCAGGTCGTACGAGATCCCCCACGGCGCGGCCAGCGCGAGGCCCGCGACGGCGGCGATGACCATGCCCAGCGTCTGCAGACGCGTGATGCGCCGCTGGCCGACGGCTTCGACGACCCACGCCCCGAACAGGATCGCGAATCCGACGAGGTGGACGAGCAGGACGGCGTGGCGCAGGATCTCCATGCCTTCAGCCTACCTGATGGTGACCGAGACGGCGAGACGGCGGTGGCGGATGCCGAGACGCGGTCTGTGCACCGAGACACGGGTGCACCGCCGTGGTCTCGGTGCACGATCCGTGTCTCGCTGTGGGCCCGGCCGGCCGCCGTACGGGGTCAGGCGCGCAGGCGGGGGCCGGTCGGGCGGCGGACGCCGTGACGGGGTCAGGCGCGCAGGCGGCGAAGGAGCAGGGCGGTGCGCAGGGCCGCGTCGGCGGCCTCGGCGCCCTTGTCCTCCTTCGAGCCGGCGAGCCCGGCGCGGTCGAGGCCCTGCTGCTCGTCGTCGAGGGTCAGCACGCCGAAGCCGACCGGCTTGCCGGTGTCGAGAGCCACCCGGGTGAGGCCATCGGTGGCGGCGGAGGAGACGAACTCGAAGTGCGGCGTGCCGCCGCGGATGATGACACCGAGGGCCACGACGGCGTCGGCGCCGGCATCCAGCGCCGCCTTCGCGGCGACGGGCAGCTCGAACGACCCCGGCACGCGCTCGAGCCGCCACGAAGCGCCGGAGGCGTCGAGCACGCGCTGCGCGCCGGCGATGAGGCCGTCGGTGATCACGTCGTGCCACGAGCCCGCGACGACGACGACCTGCAGGCCGGCGGCGTCGATCGGCTCGGTCTGGGGGGCTCCGTGGCCGCTCATGCGTGCTCCTCCGGGTGGGTGCTGTGGGCGAGGGCTTCCTCGAGTTCGTCGGCGCCGATGATGTGGCCCATGCGGTCGCGCTTGGTGGCCAGGTACTGGTGGTTGTTCGCGCCGACGCCGACCAGCAGCGGCACCTGCTCGACGATGTCGAGGCCGAGCGATCGCAGCTGGGCGACCTTGTCGGTGTTGTTGGTGAGCAGGCGCAGCTTGTCGACGCCGAGGTCGGCGAGGATGCCGGCCGCCGCCGCGTAGTCGCGGGCATCCGCCGGGAGGCCCAGGGCCAGGTTCGCGTCGACGGTGTCCAGGCCCCGCTCCTGCAGGCTGTAGGCCCGCAGCTTGTTGATGAGCCCGATGCCGCGGCCCTCGTGCCCGCGCATGTAGACGACGACGCCGCCGTCCTGCTCGATGGCGTCCAGCGCGGCGTCCAGCTGCGGACCGCACTCGCACTTGAGCGACCCGAAGGCCTCGCCGGTGAGGCACTCCGAGTGCACCCGCACGAGCGGCGCCTCCTCGGTGAGATCGCCCGAGACGACGGCGATGTGGTCGGTGCCGGTCACGCGGTCCTTGTACGCGAGGAACCGGAAGGTGCCGTGCGAGGTCGGCACCTGCGCCTCGGCGCGCAGGCTCACGCGGCGGCGCGGCGCGTGCTCGGAGGTCGCCGCCGCGGGGGCCTGACCGTCCAGGTGCGCGATGAGCTGCTCGATCGTGATGACCGGGATGCCCTCGCGCTCGCCCATCTCGAGCAGCCCCGGCATCCGCATCATCGAGCCGTCTTCCGCGACGACCTCGCCGATCGCGGCGACCGGCTGCAGGCCCGCGAGCTTCATGAGCTCGACGCCCGCCTCGGTGTGCCCGGCGCGCTCGCGCACGCCGCCGTCGACGGCGCGGAGCGGCAGGATGTGTCCCGGTCGGATGACCGAGGAGGGGGTGGATGCCGGGTCGGCCAGCACGTTCAGGGTGTGCGACCGGTCGGCGGCGCTGATGCCCGTGGAGACGCGGTCGGCGGCATCCACACTCACGGTGTACGCGGTGCCGCGGGAGTCCTCGTTGACGGCGACCATCGGCGGCAGGTCGAGCCGATCGGCCCATTCGGCGGGCATGGGCGCGCACAGGAATCCGCTGGACCAGCGGATGGTCCACGCGAGCCACTCGGGCGTCGCGAGCTCGGCGGACAGGATGATGTCGCCCTCGTTCTCTCGGTTCTCATCGTCCGCGACGATGACGGGCCGCCCGGCGCGCAGTGCGTCGAGGGCGTCGGGGATGGTGGAAAGGCTCATCGGGAGCCTCCTTCGGTGGTGGGGGTCTGCGGGGCGGTGAAGGCGAGCAGTCGCTGCACGTGGCGCGCGAGGATGTCGGTCTCGAGGTTCACGCGGTCGCCGACCGTGCGGGCGCCGAGGGTCGTGACCTGGAGGGTCTCGGGGATGAGCGACACCTCGAACCACGGGTCGGCCTCGTCGGCGGCGGACACCGCGCTGACGGTGAGGGAGACGCCCTCGACCGTGATCGAGCCCTTGTCCACGACGAGGGGAGCAAGCTCACGCGGCATCCGGAACCGGATCACCTGCCACTGCGCACCGGGCCGCACCTCGAGCACCTCGCCGGTGCCGTCGACGTGCCCCTGCACGATGTGGCCGCCGAGCCGGGTGTGCGTCGCGACGGCGCGTTCGAGGTTGACCGGGGATCCCGGCGTCAGCGCGCCGAGCGTCGACATGTCCAGCGACTGGCGCATGACGTCGGCGGTGAACCAGTCCTCGCCCTGGTCGACGACGGTGAGGCACACGCCGCTGACGGCGATCGAGTCGCCCTGGTGCGCGTCGGAGACGACGAGCGGTCCCTGCACGGTGAGGCGGACCCCGTCGCCCGAGGGCGCGACGGCGGTGACGGTGCCGCGTTCTTCGATGATTCCGGTGAACATGTCAGGGTGTCCCTTCCGGGGTGGCGACGACGAGGAGATCCTCGCCCAGTCGCTCGATCGTGGTGATGGTCAGGCGCCGCTGGTCGGTGATCGTCGCGACGCCGAGGTCGCCGGTCGCCAGGCGCGGGCCGCCGAGCAGGGTCGGCGCGAGGTAGACGAGCAGTTCGTCGGCGAGGCCGGCGCGGACGAACGACGACGCCAGGGTCGGTCCGCCTTCGACGAACACGCGGTGGGCGCCGAGCTCCCGCAGTCGGTCGAGCAGATCGGGCAGGTCATCGCCCTCGTCCTGCAGGAACGGCAGCGGATGCCGTCGGATCCGCGCTTCCTGCGGCGTCGCCCGCGTGCCGATGACGACCGGGCGCGGCTGGTGCTCGTAGAGCGTCCCGTCCGGCCGGCGCGCGGTCAGCGCTGGGTCGTCGGCGAGGAGGGTCCCGGTGCCCACGACGATCGCGTCGGCGTCGCTGCGACGGCGGTGCACGTCGGCGCGTGCGTCCGGTCCGGTGATCCACTGGCTGGTGCCGTCGGATGCCGCGGCGCGCCCGTCGAGTGACTGCGCCCACTTGACGGTGACGTGCGGGCGCCCGAGGCGCTGGACGGTGAGCCACGAGTCGAGCAGCTCCTCGCCCTCCGCAGCGAGGACACCGCCAACGACGTCGACGCCAGCGCTGCGCAAGCGCTCCGCGCCACCCGCCGACAGAGCGCCGGGATCGGCGACGGCGTAGACGACGCGCGCGACGCCGGCGGCGATGAGCGCTTCGCTGCACGGCCCCGTGCGCCCCGTGTGGTTGCATGGCTCGAGGGTGACCACGGCGGTCGCGCCGACCGCGGCATCCGCCCCCTTCTCCTCGGCCAGCCGGGTCAGCGCGTCGACCTCGGCGTGCGCCGTGCCGGCGCCGCGGTGCCAGCCCTCGGCCAGGGTCTCGCCGGTGGGGGACAGCAGGACGGCGCCGACCTGCGGATTGACTCCGCGGGGGCCGCGACGGGCGAGGAGCAGCGCCTGGCGCATCGCCTGCGCTTCGCGATCTGTCGCGGCCATCGGGTCGTCCTCCGTCGAGGCTCCGGGGGCGCGGATGCGCGGGAGAATTCACCGGCGGCGCCCATCGCGGGACGTCGTCGTGTGCTGCCTCCCATCCGGACTAGCGCGCGCCTCCCTGGGGAGGAACGTCGCATCACCGTCGGTTCCGGATTTCCACCGGATCAACCCTCGACCAAGGTCTCAGGCTCGCGGACTGTCACCGCCGGTTCGGATTCTCACCGACCCCGGAGCACGTTTCTGCTCACGATCCTACTCAACGCGCCCGAGCCGGTTTCATTCCGTGACGCCCGGGTCCGCACGAGACGCGTGAATGATCCCGAATCGCGCGGATGGAGAGCCTTTTGCGCTTCGCGCACCTGCGGGCGCCTAGCCTGGAGTCGGGAGAGCATCATGACCGACACTGCACGCCGAACGACCCAGACCCTCGCGGAGCGCCCCTACGCGGACGTGCTGATCATCGGCGGCGGCATCAACGGGCTCGCGACGCTGCGCGACCTGGCGCTGCAGGGCGTCGATGTCGCCCTCGTCGAGCGGGGCGATTTCGTCAGTGGGGCATCGGCGGCGTCGAGCCACATGATCCACGGCGGCATCCGCTACCTGGAGAACGGCGAGTTCCGGCTCGTGCACGAAGCGGTGACCGAGCGCAACGCCCTGCTGAAGACCGCGCCGCACTACGTCCGCCCGCTGCAGACGACGATCCCGATCTACTCGACGTTCTCGGGCGTGCTCTCGGCGCCGTTGCGCTTCCTGCGTCACAGTGCGGGACAGCACCGCGAGCGCGGCGCCGCGCTCATCAAGATCGGCCTCGTGATCTACGACTCCTTCTCCCGCGGCGGCGGACTGCTCGGCAAGGGCACGGTGCCGCGCCACGCGTTCCACGGTCGCAAGAGGTCGCTCGAGCAGCTGCCGCAGCTGAACCCGGGCGTGCGGTACACCGCGACGTACTGGGACGCCTCCCTGCGCGACCCGGAGCGTCTGGCGCTCGACGTCCTCCGCGACGGCCTCGCCGCCGGCGGCGACCGCGCCCGCGCCGCCAACTACACCGAGGCCGTCGGCGCGGACGGGGGCAAGGTGACGCTGCGCGACGGCGTCACCGGCGAGGAGTTCGCGTTCACGGCATCCGTCGTCGTCAATGCCTCCGGGCCGTGGACCGACCTCACCAACCTCGCCCTCGGCGACCCGACCCACTACATGGGCGGCACGAAGGGATCGCACATCGTGCTCGAGCACGAGGAGCTGCTGGCGGCCACCGGCGGGTGTGAGCTGTTCTTCGAACACTCCGACGGCCGCATCGTGCTCATCTATCCGCTGAAGGGCCGCGTGCTCGTGGGCACCACCGACCTCGAGCACGACATGCGCGAGCCCATCGTGTGCACCGAGGCCGAGATCGACTACTTCTTCGAGCTCATCGCGCACGTCTTCCCGGGCATCGCCGTCGACCGTTCGCAGATCGTCTACCGCTTCGCGGGCGTGCGCCCGCTGCCGGGCCACGGCGACCTCGCCCCCGGATTCGTCTCGCGCGACTATCGCATCGAGGCCGAGCGGCTGCCCGGCGCCGACGCGCCCACCGTGCTGAGCCTCGTCGGGGGCAAGTGGACGACGTTCCGCGCGTCGGCGGCGCACCTCACCGACCGCGTCCTGGAGTTGCTGGCGCGCCCGCGCCTGCGCAGCACGAAGGGGCTGCCGATCGGCGGCGGTGCGGGCTTCCCGACCTCCGAGCGAGCGCGACGGCAGTGGGTCGCCGCGCACGCCGATCGGGTCGGGTTCGACCGTGCCGCCGTGCTGCTCGACCGCTACGGCACGGGAGCCGCCGAGGTCATCGCCGCGATCGGCGACGACGACACGCCGCTGCGCACCGTGCCGAGCTACAGCCGCGACGAGCTGCGCCACCTCGCCGCCACCGAGCTCGTCGTGCACCTGGCCGACGTTCTCCTGCGCCGCACCGCGATCGCGTTCCTCGGGGCGGCGACCCGCGAGGCGGCCGTCGAGGTCGCCGAGGTGATCGCCCCCGTGCTCGGGTGGGATGCCGGTGCCCAGGCCGCCGAGGTCGACCAGGCCCTGGCCGCCGTGCACGCGGCCGACCCCGCGTCCGGTCCCGCGACCGCGCCCGCCGACGCGGGCGCGCCGAGCCCGGCGCGGTAGCGTGAGAGGCAGGCAGCTCGAGGAGGAGACGACGTGCCAGACCATGTGATCGCGCTCGATCAGGGGACCACGTCCACCCGGGCGATCGTGTTCGACCGCACCGGTGCGAGCGTCGGCTCCGCCCAGCAGGAGCACCAGCAGATCTTCCCCCGTGCCGGCCGGGTCGAGCACGACGCCGCCGAGATCTGGCAGAACACGCGGCACGTCCTCGAGGCGGCGCTGGAATCGTCGGGTCAGGATGCCGCGGCCATCGCCGCGGTGGGCGTCACCAACCAGCGTGAGACCGTGATCGTCTGGGACCGTCGCACCGGGGAGCCGGTGCACAACGCCCTGGTCTGGCAGGACACCCGCACCCAGCCGCGCATCGACCGTCTCATCGCGCAGCGCGGCGTCGACGCCTTCGCCGAACAGACCGGTCTGCCGCTGGCCACCTACTTCTCGGCGTCGAAGATCGCCTGGATCCTCGACAACGTCGAGGGTGCCCGCGAGCGGGCCGCACAGGGCGAGCTGCTGTTCGGCACCCCCGACACCTGGGTCGTCTGGAATCTGACCGGCGGGGCGGACGGCGGCATCCACATCACCGACGTCACCAACGCCAGCCGCACTCTGCTGATGGACCTGCGGACCCTCGACTGGGCCGACGAGCTGCTCGAGGTGTGGAACATCCCGCGGGCGATGCTGCCGGAGATCCGCTCCTCCTCCGAGGTGTTCGGCGAGGTGCGCGAGCCGGCGGCGCTGGCGGGCGTGCCGATCGCGGGGATCCTCGGTGACCAGCAGGCGGCGACGTTCGGTCAGACCGCGTTCGACGCGGGGGAGTCGAAGAACACCTACGGCACCGGCAACTTCCTGCTGGTCGGCACCGGCACCGAGATCGTCCGCTCGCGCGCCGGACTCATCACCACCGTCGCCTATCGCTGCGGCGACGAGCCGCCCCGGTACGCCCTGGAGGGCTCGATCGCCGTCACCGGCTCGCTCATCCAGTGGCTGCGCGACAACCTCGGCATCATCGGCTCCTCGGAAGAGGTCGAGGAACTCGCGGCATCCGTCGACGACAACGGCGGCGCCTACTTCGTGCCCGCCTTCTCCGGACTGTTCGCGCCGTACTGGCGGCCCGAGGCGCGCGGCACCCTCGTGGGGCTCACGCGCTACGTGACGAAGGCGCACATCGCCCGCTCCGCGCTGGAGGCGACGGCCTTCCAGAGCCGGGACGTCATCGAGGCCGTCGTCGCCGACGCCGGGCGCCCCCTGACCGAACTGCGCGTAGACGGCGGCATGACGCGCAACGACCTGCTCATGCAGTTCCAGGCCGACATCCTCGGGATCCCCGTCGTGCGGCCGAAGGTCGTCGAGACGACGGCGCTCGGCGCGGCGTATGCGGCGGGACTCGCCGTCGGACTCTGGTCGGGGCTGGACGAGCTGCGCGGGCACTGGCAGGAGGATGTGCGCTTCGAGCCCCGCATGGGCGCCGACGAGCGCACTCGCCGCTATCGGCAGTGGAAGAAGGCGGTCGGCAAGTCGATCGACTGGGTGGATGACGACGCCCGCATCCTCATGGGCACCGAGGATCCGCCTCCGGTGGTCGAGTAGCCGGAGCGCCAGCGGAGGCGTACCGAGACCAGCCCGCCCTCGGGAACCGGGCGCGCAGCTACTTCAACAGGCGGCTCAGCCGCCGGTCGGCGAGGAGCTTCCCGCCGGTCTGACATGTCGGGCAGTACTCCAGCGAATTGTCGGCGAAGAAGACGCTGCGCACCTCGTCCCCGCACACCGGGCAGGCCTGCCCGCGCCGGCCGTGCACCGCCATGCCGCGGCGTTTGGCGTCCTTGAGGTCTGCCGGAGGCTTGCCAGATGCCGCGGCCACGGCATCCGTGAGCGTCGCCCGCATGGCGTCGTAGAGGTGGGTCACCTCGCCATCGTCGAGACTCGCCGCCAGCGCGTACGGCGACATCCGCGCCGCATGCAGGATCTCGTCGGAGTAGGCGTTGCCGATCCCCGCGATGATCGATTGGTCGCGCAGGACGCCCTTGATCTGCGTGCGGCGGCCGGCGAGCAGCTGCGCGAACTGGTCGCGGGTGAAGGTCGGATCGAGCGGATCGGGGCCGAGCCGGGCGATGCCGGGCACGTCCTGCGGGTCGCGCACGGCGTAGCAGGCCAGAGACTTCTTCGTCCCGGCCTCGGTGAGGTCGAATCCGGAGCCGTCGCCGAAGCCGACACGCAGCGCGATCGGCGTCTTGCCCGGGCGGATGACCGTGGCGGGAAGCTGGTCGTACCAGCGCAGCCAGCCGGCCTTGGCGAGGTGGAAGACGAGGTGGATGCCGGCATCCGCCCCCTGGCTCGACGTCGCCAGGTCGACGAACTTGCCGCGCCGACTCGCGCCGACCCCGGTGGTGCCGGTGAGCGCGTCGATCGGCGGGTCGTAGGTCTTCAGGACGGCGATGCTGGCGACGGTGACCTTCGTGATCTCCAGGCCCGCCGCCCGCCCCGCGAGGAAGTCGACGAGCCCCTGCACCTCCGGCATCTCGGGCATGCCCTCATCCTGTCACGGGGCTCCGACAGCGCGTCAGGGGGTGGCGGGATCCGGCCACGGCTGCGGAGTGCGGTCGTCGTCGGCGAGCAGCCCGGCGACGAGGCCGTCGGCGCGGGCGCCGGCGCCGTTGACCAGCGCGGACCGCAGCCGACCCTCGTACCGGAAGCCCAACCGCTGCGCCACGCGATGCGACGCGGGATTGCCGACCACCGCGCGCCACTCGACGCGCGCCAGGCCGAGCCCCTCGGGGGAGAAGCCCCAGTCGATCACGGCGCGAGCCGCCTCCCCGACGAGCCCCCGCCCGCGCGCCGCCGGCGCCATCCAGTACCCGAGCTCTCCGGAGCCCTTGCCGAGACCGTGAAGCCCGATCATCCCCGCGAGCGTCCCGTCGTGGCGCACCGCCCAGGTGGTTTCCGTCCCGGCATCCCACCATTCGGCGGCTTTCGCGACGAACCCCTCGGCGTGCGACTTCTCGTACGGTGACGGCACCGTCGTGAAGCGCTGGATCAGCTCATCCTGGCAGGCCTCGAAGATCGCCTCGACGTCGCTGTCGCGCGGCGGCGAGAGCTCCAGCCGCGCGGTCCGCAGGGTCACCGGTTCCATCCCCCGACCCTATCCGCCCCTGCCCTTCGCCCCCTGCCCGTGCCCCTGCCCGTGCCCGTGCCCTTCGCCCCCGCCCCGTGCCCGCGCCTGTGCCCTTCGCCCCCGCCCCGTGCCTGCCTGTGCGCAACGCCTGTGCTGTGCCCGTGTGCCTAACTCAGTCTCCCTGCGCTCCGCAGAGCGGGCGCACCGCGCCGTGGCGCGGACTCTGCGGTGAGGGCAGCGCGGGCGGACTGAGTTATGCCCGCGGGCGAGGCCGCCCCACGCCGCGCCGCCCCTGTCCCTGCGCCTCCCGGTGCCCGCGCCTGTGCGCAACGCCTGTGCGTGCGCCCGTGTGCCTAACTCAGTCTCCCTGCGCTCCCCACCGCGGGCGCGCCGCGCTGTGACGCCGTCTGTGCGGTGGGGGCAGCGCGGGCGGACTGAGTTGCGCCCGCGGCGACTGCCCCACGACGCGTCGCCGCCTCCTCCACAATCGGGGGTGACGTCCCCTGGGGTGGTGGGTTTTCCGGCAGGGTCGTCGGCGTCGTAGACGTTGGTGAGCCATCGTGCGATGGTCAGTGAGTACCGATCAAAGTCACTCACAGGAAGACACAAACGCACGATGGCTCTTAACCAGTCTGCCCTCCTCGAGCTCCTCGGGGAACTGAAACTCACCGATGTCACCGACCGGATCCGAGTCGCGACCGAGACGCTCTATCAGGAGCTGATCGACGCGGAAGCGGCGGCGTTCATCGGCGCCGCCCCGTATGAGCGCACCGAGGGCCGCGTCGCGGTCCGCAACGGCTCCAGGCCCCGCACCCTGTCGACGACAGCCGGGGATCTGGAGCTGCGGATCCCGAAGCTGCGGGCCGGGTCCTTCTTCCCGTCGCTGCTGGAACGCCGCCGGAGGGTCGATCAGGCGTTGTTCGCGGTCGTGATGGAGGCCTACGTCCACGGCGTCTCGACCCGCAAGGTCGACGACCTCGTCAAGGCGCTGGGCGCGGACACCGGCATCTCCAAGTCGGAGGTGTCGCGGATCTGCGGCAACCTCGACGAGGACGTCGCGGCGTTCCGGGACCGGCCCCTCGCCGACAGCGCCTACCCGTACGTGTTCCTCGACGCGACCTATTGCAAGGCCCGGGTCGGCCGGCGGGTGGTCTCGCAGGCGGTCGTCGTTGCCGTGGGAGTCGCGGCCGACGGGCGGCGGGAGGTGCTCGGCTTCGAGGTCGGAGACACCGAGTCGCAGCCGTTCTGGACCACGTTCCTGCGCTCGTTGAAGGCGCGTGGGCTGGACGGGGTGAAGCTCGTGATCAGCGACGCGCACACCGGGCTGATCGCAGCGATCGAGACCGTGTTCGTCGGCTCCGCCTGGCAACGCTGCCGAGTGCATTTCATGCGGAACGTGCTCGCCAACGTCCCGAAGACGGCTGGCCCGATGGTCGCGTCGATCATCCGCACGATCTTCGCGCAGCCGGACACGGAGCACGTGTTCGCGCAGTTCCACGAGGTCGTCCGCATGCTCGCCAGGTCGCATCCGAAGGTCGCGGACATGCTCGAGGACGCCAAGAACGACATCCTCGCGTTCTGCGGATTCCCGCAGCAGCACTGGCGGCAGATCTGGTCCACGAACCCGCTCGAACGCGTCAACAAGGAGATCAAACGCCGCACCGACGTCGTCGGAACCTTCCCCAACCCCGCCGCGCTACTGCGCCTGGCCGGGCACGTCCTCATCGAGCAACACGACGAATGGGACGGCGCCGACCGCCGCTACTTCAGCGAACACTCCATGAAGCTCCTGCAAGTCGAAGCAGAGGAGGTCGCGATCCCCGAACTCGCTGCGGCATAATCACAGAAGCTGACCCGCACGGTGTCGAGAAACTCCACCAACCAGCGGGACGTCACCCAATCGGGAGATTTCGCGAGCTGTCCACAATTCGGCCCGGCCGCCATCCGCGACGCACGCGGACCGGTGAGTGTCGAGCCATGTGGGACATATGGACGCGGGCAGAACTGCTCGCCACGGGGATGACGAAGCGGGCGCTGGCAGCCGCTGTACAGCAGGGCGAGCTGGTGCGCGCACGGCGCGACAACTATTTGAGTCGGGACGCGCCGCCGTCCCTCATCCAGGCAGTACGTGTCGGCGGACGCCTCGGCTGCCTGTCGCTGCTCGCGGTGCTCGGCGTCTTCGTGTTCGAGGACACCGGTCTTCACGTGCACATGGAGCGCGGCGACAGCCGGATGCGGTCGGCCGAGTCTCGGCGTCGCCCTCTGCCCGGCCGCGCGGGGCGGAAGCGTCTCGTGCTCCATTGGCATCGGTTCATCGCAGAGCCGGGGCGAGGAACGGTGGCCGTCATCGACGCCCTCGTGCAGGCCGTGCGGTGCCAGCAGCCGCGGCACGCGATCGCGACGCTCGACAGTGCCGTGCAGAAGCGGGTCATTGCGCGGGAACAGTTGGCGGAGGTATTCGCCGCGCTCCCGCAGCGCTTCGCCGTGCTGCGGGAGCTCGTCGATGAGCGCGCGCAGTCGGGTCCCGAGACCCTGGTGCGACTGATGCTTGCGAGGCTCGGCTGCGATGTCGACCTCCAGGTCTTCTTCGCGGGGGTCGGATACGTCGACCTGCTGGTCGATGGCTGGCTCGTCATCGAGTGCGACAGCAGGCTCCACCACGGCAGCTGGACGCAGCAGCTGAAGGACTACCGCAGAGACCGCGCGCTGGCGAAGCTCGGCTACTGCGTGCTGCGGCTCGCGGCCGAGGACACCCTCTACGACGAGGATGAGGTCTTCGCCACTCTGCGCACGCTCATGCACTCGCCGAGATGGCGCCGCTGACGGGCGTAACTCAGTCTGCGCCGCGCGCAGCGCGCGGTCGCCTGGCGGAAAGTCGCGGGTAGGCGCGCAGGTGCGGCCGAAGGAGACTGAGTTACGCCCGCGGACAGCTCCCCACCGGTCGGGGCGGGCAGCCCGAACCGGGATCCCCGGGCTCAGCTGCGGCGCAGCAGCCCGACCCGGTCGTACACGTCGGCGAGCGTCGCGTCGGCGACCTCGGCGGCGCGGTCGGCGTTGGCCGCGAGCACCCGGTCGAGTTCGGCCGGGTCATCCAGCAGCTCGAGCGCGCGCTGACGCACGGGGCCGAACTCGTTCACGACGACCTCGGCGAGCCCCTTCTTGAAGTCGCCGTAGCCACGTCCGGCGTACTCGTCCTCGATGGCCGGGATCTGCCGCCCCGTCAGCGCCGCGTAGATCACCAGCAGGTTCGACACCCCGGGCTTGTTCTCGCGGTCGTAGCGCACCGCGCCCTCGCTGTCGGTGACAGCGCGCATGATCTTCTTCGCCGAGACGGCAGGGTCATCCAGCAACCACAGCACACCGGCGTCCGACTCGGCGGACTTGCTCATCTTCGCCGTCGGGTTCTGCAGGTCGTAGATCCGCGCAGTCTCCTTCTGGATGACCGGCATCGGCACGGTGAACGCGGTGCCGTAGCGCGAGTTGAACCGCTCGGCGAGGTCGCGGGTCAGCTCGACGTGCTGCTTCTGGTCGTCGCCGACCGGCACGATGTCGGTCTGGTACAGCAAGATGTCGGCGGCCATGAGCACCGGGTAGGTGAACAGGCCCACGTTCGTCGCGTCGGCGCCGTACCGGGCGGACTTGTCCTTGAACTGCGTCATGCGGCCGGCCTCGCCGAACCCGGTGATCGTCGACAGGACCCACGCGAGCTCGGCGTGCGCGCGCACGTGCGACTGGACATAGAGCGTGGACTTGGACGGCTCGATCCCGGCCGCGATGTACTGCGCCGCGGTGCGGCGGGTCTTCTCGCGCAACTCCGCCGGGTCGTTCGGCTGCGTCAGCGCGTGCAGGTCGACCACGGAGAAGAACGCCTCGTACGCCTCTTGCAGGTCACGCCACTGGAGCAGAGCACCGATGTAGTTGCCGACCTGGAGGGAGTCGGCGGAGGGCTGCATTCCGGAGTAGAGGCGGGGCCTGGTCATCCCTCAAGTCTATTGACCGGATGCCGGGCGTTTCGTCTCGCTGCGCTCGCTCAACGACCGGGTGCTGCGCTCGCTCAACGACCGGGTGCTGCGCTCGCTCAACGACCGGATGCCGGGTCAGAACGCGTAGTCGGCCACCACGGGCGCGTGATCGCTCCAGCGGGTGTCCCACGACGGTGCCCGCACGACCCGGTAGTCCACGACGCGCTCGGCCATCGACGGGGTCGCGAGGTGGTAGTCGATGCGCCAGCCGGTGTCGGTGTCGAACGCCTTGCCGCGGTTGGACCACCACGAGTACGGTCCGTCGACCTCACCCGCCCAGCGCCGCCCGACATCCACCCAGCCGAGCCCCGTGCCGCGGGTGCCGTCGACGCAGGTGACCTCGGTGCCCGCCGGCCCGGTGAACCGGTCGAAGTAGGCACGCTCGCGGGGGAGGAACCCGGCCTTCTTCACGTTGCCCTTCCAGTTGCGGATGTCGAGTTCGCGGTGCCCGACATTGAGGTCGCCCGTGATCACGGCCAGCGGGCCGAGCTGCGGCATCCGCGCTTCCATTGCGTCGAGGAACGCGTACTTGGCGACCTGCTTGTCGGTGTCGGCCTCGCCGGTGAACACGTAGGCGCTGACGACCGTGACCGGAACCCCCTCGACGTCGAGGTCGGCCTCGACCCAGCGCCCGCGCGAGTCGAGCGTGTCGTCGCCGAGCTCGATCCGCCAGATGTCGATCGGCTCGCGCGCCGCGATCGCGACGCCGGCGCGGCCTTTGGCGAGCGCTTCGTCGTTCACGACATGCCAGCCGGGCAGCGCGTCGGCGAGGTGTGCGGACTCGCCGCGCACCTCCTGCAGCGTGAGGACATCGACCGCCGATGCATCCAGCCACTCGCCCATGCCCTTGCGGACGGCGGCGCGGATGCCGTTGACGTTGACGGAGGCGATGCGAAGGCGGCGGGGGGTTCCAGAAGGCACCCGACCACCCTAGCCAGCCCCGCCGACACGGTACCCGGTGTCAGTCCAGAAGTCCCCGCCGCGGCGGCGGAGGAGGGGCGGACGCCTGGACTCGGGCGAGCTCGTCCTCGGCGCGCCGTACGTCTGCCCGCGCCGTCCACGCCTGCCACCAGGCGGCATGGGCGCGTGCGTCGCGGGCGTCGCGCAGCCGCACCTGCGCCGCCAGCAGCAGCGCCTGATACTCGGCGCGCCGGCGGTCGTCCTCGCTCTGCTCGATGATCGGGACGTCGGCATCCGTCGCGGTCAACGCGACCCACGAGGCGGCGACGAGGATCACGATCCCCACGAGGCGGAACCACAGCAGGAACCCGATGACGACGGAGAATGTCGCCAGCAGTGGATTGGACGGCGAGTAGTACAGCAGGAGGCCGGCACCGAACTGCAGCACGATCATCGCGCCGCCGCCGAGGGCGGCGCCGGGCAGGATCAGCCGCCACTGCAGCGATGTGCCGGTGAGGAAGCGGATGAGGCCGGCGAGGGCGGCCGTGTTCAGCGCGAAGGCGACGAGGATCGAGGCGATGCGGCTGACGATCCACACCCAGCCCGACGAGCCCTCGAGCCCCAGCAGGTCGAAGATCAGCTCCACGGCGCCGCCGGCGATCCACGAGAGGGCGGCGCCGAGCACCAGGGCGAGCCCGAACAGCGCCGCGGCGACGAAGTCGCGCGCCTTCAGCAGCACGTAGTTGCGGGAGTCGAACGGCAGGCCGAAGATGTCGCGCACCGCGCGGCGCGTGAAGGTGACGAAGCCGATCGCGGTCCACAGCGCGACGAGGAACGCCACGGCACCGGTGATGGCCAGGACGCTCGCGGACTGCTGCGCGATCGCCGCGACATCGGCGCGTGTGACCAGCCCCTGCCCCGGCGCCTCGCCGATGATGCCCGGGATGTAGGAGTTGACGATCGAGATCAGGGCGTCGATCGCGGGCTGACTGCCGCCGAGCCACACGCCGACGATCGCGAACGCCGTATACAGCACGGCGAAGATCGCGAACAGCGACTGATAGCTGATGGCGGCGGACAGCAGGAATCCGTTGTGCTGCAGGAACTGCCGCCACACGCGGATGGGGAACCAGGCGAGCGTCCGCCGCGTGATCGCGGTGGCCCGCTCGATGGGCTCGTCGAACCGCTCCCGCAGTTCATCGCGCCACCGGTCGTTGCTCACGGCTCACACCCTATCGAGGGCGACGTTGCGGTCATCGATCCGGTGCGCGCGGTACCCGGGCCAGGTCCGGGCGGGATCCGGGCGGGATCCGCCCCGGATCCGCCCGGGACCAGAGCGCCGGTGATCCGGGCAGAAGCCCGCAGCTCAGGCGCCGCCGCGGAGGATCGCCCGCTTGACCTCGGCGATCGCCTTGGTGACCTCGATGCCGCGCGGGCACGCCTCGGTGCAGTTGAAGGTCGTGCGGCAGCGCCACACGCCCTCCTTGTCGTTGAGGATGTCCAGGCGCACGTCGCCCGCGTCGTCGCGCGAGTCGAAGATGAAGCGGTGCGCGTTGACGATCGCGGCGGGGCCGAAGTACTGGCCATCGGTCCAGAACACCGGGCACGAGGACGTGCACGCGGCGCAGAGGATGCACTTGGTGGTGTCGTCGAAGATCGCGCGGTCGGCGATCGACTGGATGCGCTCCTTGCCGGGCTCGGGCTTCGAGTTCGCGATGAGGAACGGCTGCACCTCGCGGTAGGAGGCGAAGAACGGCTCCATGTCGACGATGAGGTCCTTCTCCAGCGGCAGGCCCTTGATGGCCTCCACGTAGATGGGCTTCGAGATGTCGAGGTCCTTGATGAGGGTCTTGCAGGCGAGCCGGTTGCGCCCGTTGATGCGCATTGCGTCGGAGCCGCAGATGCCGTGGGCGCACGAGCGGCGGAAGCTCAGCGAGCCGTCGACCTCCCACTTGATCTTGTGCAGCGCGTCGAGCACCCGGTCGGTGGGGTATAGCTCGACGTCGTAGTCGACCCAGCGCGGCTCGGCGTCGGTCTCCGGATCGAAGCGACGGATGATGAAGGTGACGAGGTACGACTGGATGCCGGTGTCCTCCGCGGCGGTGGGCGCTTCGGTGACGAGGGTCATCAGTACTTCCTCTCCATCGGCGGGTAGTTCAACTCGCCCGCCTCGTTCTTCGTGAAGACGACCGGCTTCCAGTCCAGGCGGATGTGGTCCTCGGGGTCGGGCGAGTGCGGGTCGCCGGTGAGGTAGGCCATCGTGTGCTGCATGTACTGCGCGTCGTCGCGGTCGGGGTAGTCCTCGCGCATGTGACCGCCGCGGCTCTCCTTGCGGTTGCGGGCGGCGTAGGCGACGATCTCGGCCAGGTCGAGCAGGAACCCGAGCTCGACGGCTTCGAGCAGGTCGGTGTTGTAGCGCTTGCCCTTGTCGTCGACGTGGATGTTCTTGTAGCGCTGGCGCAGGTCGTGGATCGTCCCCATGACGTTCGTCAGGGTCTCCTCGGTGCGGAAGACCTGGGCGTTGGCGTCCATCTCCTCCTGCAGCGTCTTGCGCAGCACCGCGATGCGCTCGGAGCCGGGGTTGTTGCGCAGGCCCTCGATCATCTCGCGGACCCCCTTCGCGGGGTCGTCGGGAAGCGGCACGAACTCGGCGGTCTTGACGTACTCGACGGCGTTGCGGCCGCTGCGCTTGCCGAAGACGTTGATGTCCAGCAGCGAGTTGGTGCCGAGGCGGTTGGCGCCGTGCACCGACACGCACGCGCACTCGCCGGCGGCGTACAGACCCGGCACGACGGTGTCGTTGTTCTGCAGCACCTCACCGTTGTTGTTAGTGGGAATGCCGCCCATCGCATAGTGGGCGGTCGGCATGACCGGCACGGGCTCGGTGACGGGGTCGACGCCGAGGTAGGTGCGGGCGAACTCGGTGATGTCGGGGAGCTTGGTCTCCAGCACCTCCGCACCCAGGTGCGTGCAGTCGAGGTACACGTAGTCCTTGTGGGGTCCGGCGCCGCGTCCCTCGAGCACCTCCTTGACCATGCAGCGTGCGACGATGTCGCGCGGCGCGAGGTCCTTGATCGTGGGGGCGTAGCGCTCCATGAACCGTTCGCCGGAGGCGTTGCGGAGGATCGCGCCCTCGCCGCGGGCACCCTCGGTGAGAAGGATGCCGAGGCCGGCGAGCCCGGTCGGGTGGAACTGGAAGAACTCGATGTCCTCCAGCGGCAGACCCTTGCGCCAGATGATCCCCACGCCGTCGCCGGTGAGGGTGTGGGCGTTGGAGGTCGTCTTGTAGATCTTGCCGAAACCGCCGGTGGCGAAGATGACGGCCTTGGAGTGGAAGACGTGCAGGTCGCCGGTCGCGAGCTCGTAGGCGACGACACCGGCGATCTGGGTGTTGCCGTCGGCATCGGTCACCGTGATGAGGTCGAGCGCGTAGTACTCGTTGAAGAAGTTGATGCCGAGCTTGACGCAGTTCTGGAACAGCGTCTGCAGGATCATGTGTCCGGTGCGGTCGGCGGCGTAGCAGGCGCGGCGCACCGGGGTCTTGCCGTGGTCGGCGGTGTGCCCGCCGAAGCGGCGCTGGTCGATCTTGCCCTCGGGGGTGCGGTTGAACGGCAGCCCCATGTTCTCGAGGTCGATGACGGCGTCGATGGCCTCCTTGGCGAGGATCTCCGCGGCATCCTGATCGACGAGGTAGTCGCCGCCCTTGACGGTGTCGAAGGTGTGCCACTCCCACGAGTCCTCTTCGACGTTCGCGAGCGCCGCCGCCATACCGCCCTGGGCCGCGCCGGTGTGCGAACGGGTCGGATAGAGCTTGGTGATGACCGCGGTGCGGGCGCCCGGGCCCGCCTCGATCGCCGCGCGCATGCCGGCGCCGCCGGCCCCGACGATGACGATGTCGAACTCGTGGTAGTACACGCCGTCACGCAGGACGGCTTCAGGATGCTGGGTGCTCACGTCAGGAATGCCTCTTCGTTTCGTCTCGTCGTCTCGGGTGGTGCCGCGCTCAGAGCGCCTGGCACGCTTCCCAGAACACGCTGTCGCTGGTGACGCCGTTGCACGGATCGAACGCGAACACGACGAGCGTGCCGAGGACGATGAGCAGGCCCGCCGCGACGAACACGGCCCACACCAAGGTCTTGCGCACCTTCTCGCCGGTC
This sequence comes from Microbacterium aurum, assembly GCF_016907815.1. Classification (NCBI taxonomy): domain Bacteria; kingdom Bacillati; phylum Actinomycetota; class Actinomycetes; order Micrococcales; family Microbacteriaceae; genus Microbacterium; species Microbacterium aurum. The sequence goes on along the minus strand of NZ_JAFBCQ010000001.1, from coordinate 3,121,337 downwards.
ACGTAGTCGTTGACGATCGTGCGCATGCCGTTGGCGCCGTGGATGAGCGCGAGCCACAGCATGAGGATGTCCCACCACTGCCAGAACGGGTTCGCCAGCTTGCCCGCGACGAAGCCCCAGTCGAGGGCGTGGATGCCGTCGCCGACCATGAGGTTGGTGAACAGGTGACCGAAGATCAGCACGACGAGCAGCACGCCCGAGACGCGCATGTACACCCAGCCGACCTTCTCGAGGTTGACGCCCTTCTTGCGGATCTGCGGCGACCGCGGGGCGGCGAGGTCCGGAGTCGTGGTGGCGGACATCAGTGACCCCCTCCCACGTTGGCGAAGACGTTCATGAGGTGGCGCGGCGCGAACCCGGCGAGGGTCACGGCCCAGATGCCGATGACGCCCCACCACAGCTGGCGCTGGTGACGCGTCGCCCACGGCCACAGGTCGACCGCGATGATGCGCAGGCCGTTGTAGGCGTGGTAGGCGACGGCCGCGACGAGGAAGACCTCGCCGATGCCCATGATCGGGTTCTTGTACGTGCCGATGACGGCGTCGTACGCCTCGGGGGAGACGCGGATCAGCGCGGTGTCGAGCACGTGCACGAGCAGGAAGAAGAAGATGGCGATGCCGGTGATGCGGTGCAGCACCCACGACCACATGCCCTCGTTGCCGCGGTACAGGGTGCCGCGAGGGGTCTTCGACGTGGTCTGGGCTACCGACGGTGTGACGCGTGCTGGTGCAGACACGGTCGTCCTCCCTTGGTGTGATCGGACGCTACGCTGCGGCGGGGCCTGATCGGCTGCGGGGCCAGAGCCCTCTCGTCGCACACGGGCGCACTCTTATCCTAAGTCGCGCCCTTCCGCCCCGGCGAGGAAGGGGAGCCTAAGTTCTCTGGATATCGAGAGAACTGCACGAAAAGGCATTCTTTCGGAGGGGGACGGCCGAGGCGATAGCCTCGAAGCCATGGCCCGACCTATCGACGACTTCTACGCCGTGATCCCCGCCGGAGGTGTCGGCAGCAGGCTGTGGCCTCTCTCGCGGGCCGATGCGCCGAAGTTCCTGCACGATCTGACGGGGTCGGGTCATTCGCTGCTGCGGGACACCTGGGACCGGCTCGCACCGCTGTCGGGCGAGGACCGGATCGCGGTCGTGACCGGCCGCGCGCATCGCGCCGCCGTGGAGGAGCAGCTTCCCGGCATTCCGGATCAGAACGTGTTCCTGGAATCCGAGCCGCGCGACTCGGCGGCCGCGATCGGCCTGGCCGCGGCGATCCTGCACCGCCGGGAGCCGGACGTGATCATCGGGTCGTTCGCCGCGGACCACGTGATCCGCGGAACGCGCGTGTTCGAGTTCGCCGTGCGGGATGCCGTCGAGGTCGCCCGTGAGGGCTACATCTGCACCGTGGGGATCGCACCGAGCGAGCCCGCCGTGGGCTTCGGCTACATCAAGCGCGGCGGCGAGCTGATCGTCGACGGCGCGCGCGACGTGTCGCTCGTGGACAGCTTCGTCGAGAAGCCGGATCTGGAGACGGCCAAGCAGTACGTGGCCGACCGCGACTACCTGTGGAACGCGGGCATGTTCATCTCGCGCGCCGACGTGCTGTTGACGGAGATCGAGGCGAACAACCCCGAGTTGCACGCGGGCCTGCTCGAACTCGCCGAGGCGTGGGACGACCGCGACCGGCGGGGACCGGTGGTGGACCGGGTGTGGCCGAAGCTGCCGAAGATCGCGATCGACTATGTCGTCGCCGAGCCCGCCGCCCAGAAGGGGCGGCTCGCGGTCGTGCCGGGGCACTTCGACTGGGATGACGTGGGGGATTTCGCCAGTCTCGCCAAGCTCAACTCCGGCGGACGCAAGAACGATCTCGCGATCCTCGGCGAGAACGCCCGCATCCTCTCCGACGCCGCCAGCGGCATCGTCGTCAGCCACACCACGCGCGTCATCAGTCTCATCGGTGTCAAGGACATCGTCGTCGTCGACACCCCCGACGCCCTCCTGGTCACCACGAGCGAGAACGCGCAGCGCGTGAAGGGCGTCGTCGACGCGCTGAAGCTCACCGGCCGCGGCGACGTCCTGTAACCGGATGATTGCGTCTTTGTAACCATTCGCACCGACCTCTGCCTGACGGGTGCAAGTCCCGCGTCACAGTGGGTAACTTCGATGCGTGCGCCCGCGAGATCCGCGGGTCTATCAATGTGGAGGCTGCATTGACCATCTCGACCACCAAGAAGCTCGCCGGCATCACTGCCGCGGCCGGGCTCCTCATCGCCCTGGCCGGCTGCGGCTCGGCCCCCGAAGCGAACCCGACCGGTTCGGGTGACGCCGGCGCTGCCGACTTCCTGCCCTGCCTGATCTCCGACGCGGGCGGCTGGAACGACAAGTCGTTCAACGAGTCCGCCAAGGACGGCATGGACAAGGCCGCGAGCGAGTTGGGCGTCACCCCGCTCGAGTTCGAGTCGACGAACGACAACGACTACGCGCCGAACATGGAGCAGGCCGTCGCCGAGGGCTGCTCGCTGATCATCTCGGTCGGCTTCAAGCTCAGCGCCGCGACGGTCGAGGCGGCCAACGCCAATCCCGACCTGAACTTCGCGATCATCGACGACTACGCCGACACGGACTTCGACGGCAAGACCGACGCGCCGAACATCAAGCCGCTCGTCTTCAACACCGCCGAAGCCGCGTACCTCGGCGGCTACGCCGCGGCGGCATGGTCGGCCCAGGCGGGCGTGAACAAGGTCGGCACCTTCGGCGGCATGCAGATCCCGTCGGTCGCCGTGTTCATGGACGGCTACCAGCTCGGCGTCGAGAAGTACAACGAGGACAAGGGCGCCGACGTCCAGGTCTTCGGCTGGGACGTCGCGACGCAGGAGGGCTCGTTCACCGGCGGCTTCGACGCCAACGACACCGCCAAGCAGACCGCGCAGGGCGTGCTCGACCAGGGTGTCGACGTGCTGCTGCCCGTCGGCGGCCCGATCTACAAGAGCGCGGCCGCGGCCATCGCCGACAGCGGCAAGGACACGCTGATCCTCGGCGTGGACAAAGACCTCGCCGTCGCCGACCCCTCGGTCACCGACATCACGCTGGTCTCGATCATGAAGGCGATCGACGTCGCCGTCTACGACGCGACCATGGCCGCCTCCAAGGGCGAGTTCGACCCGACCCCGTACGTGGGCACGCTGAAGAACGAGGGTGTCAAGCTCTCGAGCTTCCACGACTTCGAGTCGAAGCTGCCGGCGGGTCTCACGGACGAGCTGGCCGCACTGCAGGAGCAGATCATCTCGGGCGAGATCACGGTGGAGTCGGCGAACTCGCCGGCCACCTCCTGATCCTCTCCGATCCGCACTCGGGGCGGGCAGCCGCGCGCTGCTCGCCCCGAGTGCCGTCCTGCCGACCCCCGTGCGGCTCCGCCGCGCGGGGGTGCCCACCTGAAAACCATCCGGATAGGGTGCTGATATGAAGCTCGAGCTCCGCGGGATCACGAAGAGATTCGGCAGCCTCGTCGCCAACGACCACATCGATCTCGTGGTCGAACCGGGGGAGATCCACGCTCTTCTCGGGGAGAACGGCGCGGGCAAATCCACGCTCATGAACGTGCTGTACGGTCTGTATCGCGCCGACGAGGGCGAGATCCTGCTGGACGATGCGCCGCAGCACTTCCGCGGCCCCGGCGACGCGATGGCCGCCGGCATCGGCATGGTGCACCAGCACTTCATGCTGATCCCCGTGTTCACCGTCGCCGAGAACGTCATGCTCGGCCACGAGGAGACCAAGGGCTTCGGCCGCCTCGACCTCGCCAAGGCGCGTCAGCACGTGCGCGACGTCGCCGACCGGTTCGGATTCGAGATCGACCCCGACGCCGTCGTCGGGGACCTTCCCGTCGGCGTGCAGCAGCGGGTCGAGATCATCAAGGCGCTCTCCCGCGATGCGAAGGTGCTCGTGTTCGACGAGCCCACCGCGGTGCTCACCCCGCAGGAGACCGACGAGCTCATGGCGATCATGCGCCAGCTGCGCGACGAGGGCACCTCCATCGTCTTCATCACCCACAAGCTGCGCGAAGTGCGCGAGGTCGCCGACCGCATCACCGTCATCCGTCTCGGCAAGGTCGTCGGCGAGGCCTCGCCCACTGCGACGAACGCCGAGCTGGCCTCGCTCATGGTCGGCCGCGCCGTCGAGCTCACCGTCCACAAGGACCCGCCGCAGGTGCGCGAGGGCGGCCTTCGCGTGCAGGGCCTGCGCGTGCTCACGGCCACCGGCGCGATCGTCGTGGACGGCGTCGACTTCGAGGTGCGCCCCGGCGAAGTGCTCGCCGTGGCCGGCGTGCAGGGCAACGGCCAGACGGAGCTCGTCGAGGCTATCGTCGGCCTCGCCCCGCGCGTCGAGGGCTCGATCGTCCTCGACGGCACCGAACTGGTCGGCAAGAGCGTCCGCGCCATCCTCGACGAAGGCGTCGGGTTCGTGCCGGAGGACCGCAAGAAGGACGGCCTCGTCGGCGGGTTCTCCGTCGCCGAGAACCTCATCCTCGACCGGTCGTCGGACCCCGAGTTCGCGCAGTGGGGGACCATCCGCCGCGGTGCGCTCGACGCGTTCGCGCGCGACCGCATCCGCGAGTACGACATCCGCACCCAGGGGCCCGAGACGGCCGCGGGGACGCTCTCCGGCGGCAACCAGCAGAAGGTCGTCATCGCCCGCGAGATGAGCCGCGACCTGCGGCTGCTGGTCGTGGCCCAGCCGACGCGCGGCGTCGACGTCGGGTCGATCGAGTTCATCCACAAGCGCATCATCGAGACGCGGGATGCCGGCATCCCGATCATCGTCGTGTCCACCGAGCTCGACGAGGTCACCGCCCTCGCCGACCGCATCGCGGTGATGTACCGCGGCACGGTCGTCGGGATCGTGCCCGGCGACACGGCGCGCGACGTCCTCGGACTCATGATGGCCGGAGCAAGCGATTCGGAGGCCGCGGCATGAGCGGAATCACACCCGGCGCCCCCGACGCGGCGCACACGCCCGCGGACGACGAGCAGCTGCCGCGCGCGAGCGGGCCGCTCACGGGGGAGGACCCCGCGCCGACCCGCTCCGGGATCTTCCTGCGCGAGCTGATGCGCGGCAGCGCGATGACCACCGTGCTCGCCATCGTTCTGGCGATGATCGTCGGCGGAGTGCTGATCGCATCGACCAACAAGGAGGTGCAGGCCGCGGCCGGCTACTTCTTCGCGCGTCCCGGCGACACGCTCGTCGCGATCTGGAACGCGGTCATCGGCGGCTACGAAGCACTGTTCCGGGGCGCGGTGTTCAACCCGCGAGGGAACGACTTCGCCGCCCAGATCCGGCCGCTGACGAACTCGCTCGGGTTCGCGGCGCCGCTCATCGCCGCCGGACTCGGCGTCGCGCTGGCCTTCCGCACCGGCCTGTTCAACATCGGCGCGCGCGGACAGATGCTCATCGCGGCGATGTTCGCCGGACTGTTCGCCTTCAACCTCGACCTGCCGATGTGGATCCACCTGCCGCTCACCCTCGTGATCGGCATCGCCGGTGGCGCGCTGTGGGGCGGGCTCGTGGGGCTGCTGAAGGCCAAGACCGGCGCGCACGAGGTGATCCTGACGATCATGCTCAACTACGTCGCGTACTACCTGCTGCTGTGGATGCTGCGGACGCCCGGCCTGCTGCAGATGCCCGGCAACAACCAGCCGCAGACCGCGCCCACCCCGGCCAGTGCGCAGTTCCCCGACCTCCTCGGCCCGCGCTTCCCTGCGCTGGACTGGGGCTTCGTCGTCGTCGTCGTCGCGACCGTCGTGGTCTGGTGGGTCATCGAGCGCTCAAGCCTCGGTCTGCGCCTGCGGGCCGTGGGAGAGAACCCGCACGCGGCGCGCGCCGCCGGCATCAGCGTCCAGCGCATCTACCTCTACGCGATGCTGTTCGCGGGGGGTCTGGCGGGCCTTGCGGCCATGAACCAGATCCAGGGCAACGTCACGACCGGCTTCGGCGCGACGATCGACGCCGGCATCGGCTTCGACGCGATCACCGTGGCCCTCCTCGGCCGCAGCCGCGCCTGGGGCACCTTCGCCGCCGGCATCCTGTTCGGGGCGCTCAAGGCGGGCTCGTTCTCGATGCAGGCTCAGGGCATCCCGGTCGACATCGTGCTGGTCGTGCAGTCGCTGATCGTGCTGTTCATCGCCGCGCCGCCGCTGCTGCGCGCGGTCTTCTTCCTGCCCAAGACCGACGCCGAGAAGGCCGCCAAGGCGCGCGCCAAGGCGGCGAAGAAGGCGGTGACCGCATGAGCACCTCGCTCCCCGACGCGACGCAGGTCGAGCGCAGCGACGGCACGATCCAGCTCGCCGTCGTCAAGGAGCGCCACTTCAAGGCGCCCATCGTCCTGGCCGTGCTCACGGTGCTGCTGGGGGCGATCGTGCTGTTCGTCCCGCGCGATGGCACGTCGACGTTCCGGCTCGGCGATCCCTCGCAGTCCTTCGCGCTGCCCAACGTGGCGCTCCCCACCGCGGTGACCTGCTGGGTGCTGCTGGCGGTTCTCGCGCTGCTCACGGTGTGGGCGTTCTGGCTCGCGTGGTCGTACCGCCGCCAGCCGCTGTGGCTCACGATCGCCTTCGGCATCCTGGGCGTGTTCGCGTTCCTGGTGTGGGCCGCCGCCGACGGCCTCGTGCCCGTGTCGAGCCTGCTGTTCGGCGCGGTGTCGCTGTCGGTGCCGCTCGTCTTCGGTGCGCTCGGCGGCGTCATCGGCGAGCGGGTCGGCGTCGTCAACGTCGCCATCGAGGGTCAGCTGCTGCTCGGCGCTTTCTCGGCGGCGCTGCTGTCGAGCATCACCGGCAACCCGTTCGTCGGCCTCATCGGCGCCATGGTCGGCGGCGTGCTGGTGGCCTTCGTGCTCGCCGCGTTTGCGATCAAGTACCTCGTCGACCAGGTCATCGTCGGTGTCGTGCTGAACGTCCTCGTGACAGGCCTCACCGGCTTCCTCTACGGCGCGCTGCTCGTCCCCAACGAACAGCAGCTGAACCAGCCGGAACGCTTCGGCCGCATCCAGATCCCGCTCCTCAGCGAGATCCCCATCGTCGGGCCGGTGCTGTTCAACCAGACCTTCATCGTCTACCTCATGTTCATCGCCGTCGCGCTCGTCGCCTGGGGGCTGTACCGCACCCGCTGGGGACTGCGCCTGCGCGCCGTCGGCGAGCACCCCCAGGCCGCCGACACCGTCGGCATCAAGGTCAACACGTCGCGGTTCTGGAACGTCACGCTCGCCGGTGCGATCGCCGGCATCGGCGGCGCCTACTTCACGCTCGTGTCGGTGCCGCAGTTCGGCAAGGACATGACGGCCGGGCTCGGCTTCATCGCCCTCGCCGCCGTCATCTTCGGTCGCTGGGACCCGATCCGCGCGACCTTCGCCGCTCTGCTGTTCGGATTCGCCACCAACCTGCAGAACCTGCTGACGGTGCTGAAGACGCCGGTGCCGAGCGAGTTCATGCTCATGCTGCCGTACGTCGTGACGATCCTCGCCGTGGCCGGCTTCGCCGGCCAGATCCGCGGGCCCGCGGCATCCGGCAAGCCGTATATCAAGGAGTGAACGCCAGATGACCGACATCGACTGGGACGAGCTGCGCGCCGTCGCCACCGACGCCATGCAGCGTGCGTACGCGCCGTACTCGCGCTACCGCGTCGGGGCTGCCGCGCTCGTCAGCGACGGCCGAATCGTGTCGGGCTGCAACGTCGAGAACGCCTCGTACGGCGTCGGCCTGTGCGCGGAATGCGCGCTCGTCGGCGACCTGCACATGTCCGGCGGGGGCGAGCTCGTCGCCTTCGTCTGCGTGAACAACGACGGCCAGACGATCATGCCGTGCGGGCGCTGCCGTCAGCTGCTGTACGAGTTCGCCTTGCCGGGGATGCTGCTCGAGACCGTCTCCGGCATCCGCACGATCGACGAGGTGCTGCCGGACGCCTTCGGCCCGCGCGATCTGGAGGCGGCGCGATGACCTCCGTCGAAGCGTTCGACGCGGTCGACGTCATCCGCATCAAGCGCGACAAGGGCGAGGTGCCCGAAGAGGCGCTGCGTTGGATGATCGACGCCTACACCCGCGAGTACGTCGCCGATTCGCAGATGGCGGCGTTCGCCATGGCGGTGCTGCTGAACGGCATGACCCGCGACGAGATCCGCGTCATGACCGACGCGATGATCGCGTCGGGGGAGCGGATGAGCTTCTCCTCGCTCGGCAAGCGCACCGTCGACAAGCACTCCACCGGCGGTGTCGGCGACAAGATCACCCTGCCGCTGGCGCCGCTCGTGGCCTCCTTCGGCGTCGCGGTCCCGCAGCTGTCCGGCCGCGGACTCGGACACACCGGCGGAACGCTCGACAAGCTCGAGTCCATTCCGGGGTGGCGTGCCGCGCTGTCCAACGAGGAGATGTTCGCGCAGCTGCAGGGGGTCGGCGCGGTCATCTGCGCGGCCGGATCGGGTCTCGCCCCGGCCGACAAGCGGTTGTATGCGCTCCGCGACGTCACCGGGACGGTCGAGGCGATCCCGCTGATCGCGTCGAGCATCATGTCGAAGAAGATCGCGGAGGGCACCGACGCGCTCGTCCTCGACGTGAAGTTCGGGTCCGGCGCGTTCATGCAGGACATCGACCGCGCCCGCGAGCTCGCCCGCACGATGGTCGCGCTCGGGACCGACTCGGGCGTCGCGACGACGGCGCTCCTCACCGACATGAACACCCCGCTGGGTCTCGCGATCGGCAACGCCAACGAGGTGCGTGAATCGGTCGAGGTGCTCGCCGGCGGCGGCCCCGCCGACGTCGTCGAGCTGACGGTCGCCCTCGCCCGCGAGATGCTCGCGCTCGCCGGGCAGCCCGATGCCGACGTCGAGGCCGCCCTGCAGGACGGCCGTGCGATGGACGCGTGGCGCGAGATGATCCGCGCGCAGGATGGCGACCCCGACGCGGCCCTGCCCACCCCGCGGGAGACCCACACGGTCACGGCCGCCGGCGACGGCATCCTGACCCGCATGGACGCGCTGCCATTCGGCGTCGCGGCGTGGCGGCTGGGCGCCGGGCGCGCCCGTGCGCAGGACCCGGTCGTGCACGCCGCGGGCATCGACCTGCACGTCAAGCCCGGTGCGGCCGTCACGGCCGGTCAGCCGCTGTTCACCCTGCTCGCCGATGATGACAAGCGCTTCGACCGTGCCCTCGACGCCCTCGAGGGTGCGTGGGAGATCGGGGCCGACGCCCCGGCATCCGCCCCGCTGGTGCGCGAGCGCATCACCGCCTGACCTGCATCCACCCCGCATCCACCTCGCATCCACCTGCATCCACCCGAGGAGCACCCCATGGCCATCGATCAGCACGGCGACGCGAAGCTCGACGGCGTCTCGATCCGCTCTCTGCCGAAGGTGTCGTTGCACGACCACCTCGACGGGGCACTGCGCCCGCAGACGATCCTCGAGCTCGCCGACGAGATCGGGCTGGAGGTGCCGGCGGAGACCGCCGACGACCTCGCGGACTGGTTCGAGGATCAGAGCGACTCGGGCTCGCTCGTGGAGTACCTGAAGACGTTCGATCTCACCACCGCGGTCATGCAGTCCGCCGACGGACTGCGCCGCGTCGCGAAGGAGTTCGTCGAGGACCTCGCCGCCGACGGCGTCATCTACGGGGAAGTGCGCTGGGCGCCCGAGCAGCACCTCGCCCGCGGACTGTCGCTGGAGGAGGCGGTCGAAGCCGTGCAGGAGGGCATCGAGGAGGGTGAAGACGCGGTCGACGGCACCGGGCGCGACATCCGCGTCGGCCAGCTCATCACGGCGATGCGCCACACCGACCGTTCGCTGGAGATCGCCGAGCTCGCCGTCGCGTACCGCGGTCGCGGCGCCGTCGGGTTCGACATCGCGGGGCCCGAGGACGGCTTCCCCGCCTCGAACCACCGCGTTGCGTTCGACTACCTCGCGACGCACTTCTTCCCCGTGACGGTGCACGCCGGCGAGGCGGCCGGGCTCGACAGCATCCGTTCCGCGCTCATCGACGGGCGCGCGCTGCGGCTCGGCCACGGTGTGCGCATCGCGGAGGACCTCGACGTCGTGCAGCAGAAGGGCGACGAGGTGCTCGTGACCTTCGGCGACCTGGCCCGCTGGGTGCGCGACCGGGAGATCCCGCTGGAACTCTCGCCGTCGTCGAACCTGCAGACCGGCGCCATCGCCCGGTGGGGCACCACGCTGGAGGACCACCCCTTCGACCTGCTGTACCAACTCGGCTTCGCCGTGACGGTCAACGTCGACAACCGCACGATGAGCCGGACCTCGCTCACCCGCGAGCTCGCCCTGCTGGCCGAGACGTTCGACTACCGGCTGGAGGACCTCGAGGCGTTCCAGCTGAACGCCGCCGCGGGCGCGTTCCTGTCGGTCGAGGAGCGCGAGGAGCTCATCGAGCTCATCGGCGAGGGCTTCGGCGGCTGACCGGCGGCTCGGCGGGGTCGTGGCCGCGTTTGCGCCGCCGAAACTCCACGGATCTGGTGCGAGAACGGCCCCAGGCGGCCGCTCCGGCCGGCCACGGGCACGGATCCGTGGAGTTTCGTCACCGACTGGAGGGGCGACCGTGGGCGAGGATCGCGGCGACGTCACGCACCACCTCACCCCGGTGGAACAGAATGTCCTCGGCGAGCGGCCGGACAGTCGTGTAGCCGCGCACGGCGGCCGCGAGATCGCGTCGGCGGTCGCGGCGCTGGATATCCCAGCCCTCGTGATGCGCGCGACTGTCGCACTCCACGATCAGCCAGCCGTCGACGACGAAGTCGACCCGTCCCACCCCATCGATCTGCACCTGAACCTGGATGTCCGCGCCCAGGGTTCGAAGGATGAGCCGCATCAGGGACTCGACTCCCGACTCGCTCCGCGCATCCAGGAGACCTCGCAACCCCTGGTAGCGCCGCGGCAGCAGCGCGAAGACCTCCGCGATGCCGGCTTCGTCCACCAGGCCGAGGTGCCAGGCACTGTCGAGCGTCGCGACCGCCTCGCGCGGCCCCTGGCACCTGCAGGCCTGTGCCAGCGCCGTCACGATGTCCGTCGTCAGAGCCTCCCGAGGAAGCGCGAGCTTGCGCCAATGTGCGTGCACGTGCCGAGGACGTGGCGGCAGCCGCGTCGTGCCCGGTTCGAACTGCAGGTGCACTCCGGCGCATTCGCTGACGAACACTCCCAGCGATGCGAGTAGCGACACACAGTCGAGCCTGCCTCCCCATCGGCCGGCGTCGATGAGCGGTGGCGGCGTCCCCTCAGGGACATACCGCCCGTTTCGGAGGCGAATGAGCGCGCCCGCCGCGACGAGCTGCCGTAATCGGTGCCCGGAAATGCCGCTCATCGCCAGGAGTGCGGTGGTGAGCGTGCTCGTCATCAGGATGGAGGTTGCGTCGGCCATGACACCATCGCAGCGGATGAGCGATCCGTGCGGACGCGGCGGTGGCCGATCGGTGGACAGTTCGGCGACGTCGCCGATTGGGGAGAGGGGGATGGCGTCGCAGAAACTCCACGGATCTGTGCCTGTTTCCGGTCCCCGGGCGCGGCGAAGCGCAGTTCTGGCGCGGTTCCGTGGAGTTTTCGCGGACCGTACCACCCCCGACGGGGCGGCTCAGCGGCGGGCGACGCCCGGGTGGGCGGCGAGGTAGGCCTCGAAGGCTTCGCGAGAGGTGAGCGCGGGGGTGTAGCCGAAGTCGCGCTTCAGCGCGGTGTTGTCGAGCACCGGCCGGTAGCGCAGGAACCGCACCTGCTCGGGGCCGTACGGCGTCAGGCGCAGCGCCCGACCGACCCGCAGCGCGAAACCCAGAACGGATGCCGGGACGCGCACCACCGGCTTGCCCAGGCGGGCCGCGATCTCGACGACCGTCACGCGTCCGTCGCCGGCGACGTTGTAGATACCCGCCGGCCCGTCGGTCGCCGCGCGCGCCATCGCGGCGGCGACGTCGTCCACCCACACGAAGACGAACGGCGAGTCCGCGCCGCGCACCGCCAGGATGCGGCGACCGTCCCACAGCGCCGTGATCTGGTTCTGCACGCTGGGCCCGAGGATCGTCCCGATGCGGAACACGACCTGCTCCAGGTTGGGATGCGCGCCGCGGTACTCCGCGAGCATCTCCTCCACGAGCCGCTTGTGCTTCGCATACGCGAACTCGTCGTTGCCGCGGACGGGGTCGCTCTCGCGCAGCCATTCCGGGTTGTCGGCGTGGTACCCGTATGCCGCGCCGGACGACGACACGAAGATCCGCCGTACGCCGGCCGCCACGCACGCCTCGAGCACGTGCCGCGACCCGTCGACGTCGACGCGGTACTCTCGCTCGTGGTCGCGGCCCGGGTTCACGATCGCCGCGAGGTGCACGACGACGTCGATCGCGTGCCGGCGCAGCAGCGGTTCGAGGGTGCTCGCCCGCGTGACGTCGCATTCCCCGTAGACGACGCCGGCGACCGGATGCCGGGGCGCGCGCACGTCGCCCGCGATGACGGCCTCGACGTCGTCGCGGGCGGCGAGGGCTACTGCGACGTGACCGCCGAGGAACCCCGCGCCGCCGGTGATCAGCACGCGACTCATGCCGGGGTGTCCGTCCGCGTCGTCCCGGATGCCGCCGGCGCCGCCGGCGCGTCCGCCACTGCCGCCGCCGCCCGGGCCGCCGCTGCCATCCCGCGTCGGCTGGCGTCGCCCTTGACCGACCCGGTGCGGCGCCTCGTGTGTCGGGCCCACAGTGCCGCCACGACGAGCCCCGCGATGATGTCCCCCACGCCCCACCAGCCGGCGACGATCGCCATGCCGCCGAGTCCTCCGAAGAACGTGAAGATCAGCCCGAGTCCGAGGCCGGCATTGCGGATGCCGACTTCGAACGTCATGGCCTTGCGTTCGCGCGTGCCGAGACCGCCGACGGTCGCGGTGGTCCAGCCGATCGCGAGGGCGACGGCGTCGTGGATCGTGACGGCAAGCACGATGAGCCCGAGGAAGGCGATGAAGTACTGCCAGTTGCCGGCGAGGGCCGCGACGATGAAGGCCAGCAGCGCGATGAGCGAGAACCACTTCACGAACGGCTGCACGCGCGCGGCGAGCCGAGGCAGGCGGTTCCGGACCGTGAGACCCACGACGAACGGAAGCCCGATGACCAGCAGGATCTCCAGCAGCATCTGCCAGCCATTGAGCGAGACGACGTGCAGCAGCGCCTTCGTGTCCGCCCGCAGCGAGCCCCAGAAGGCGACCGACAGGGGCAGCACGAAGATGTAGATGAGGTTCGAGACCGCCGTCATCGACACCGACAGGGCGACGTTGCCGCCGGAGCGATGCGTCAGCACCTGCGAGATGTTGCCCGGCGGACAGCCAGCGTGCCGGGGTTGAAGTTCAGGACGATCTCGTCGGGGTTCATCGCTGGGCTCCGAGACTGGTCCGCGCCTTCCGCACCGCACCGCGATACGCGTCTTTGTTGACGTAGTACGACATTCGGGCAAGGCCGAGGTACCGGTAGCCGCCGGTGAGGTCGGGCCAGGGCTCGTCGGCGACCCGGCGGCGGAACGCCGCCTGCGCCGCGGCATCCGCCGTCAGGTACGTCGCGATGAGCTCGGCCTGCTCGTACCGACCCTGCCAGCCGATGCCGGACGCCTCGATCATGCCCATCACGTACAGGCCGTTGAACGACGGCGGGAAGATGTTGAGGTACAGCTTCGGCGCCGTGCCGGTCCAGTTGAGGGCCGCGCGGTCGACGAACGGGTAGTCCAGCGTGTAGCCGGTCGCCAGCAGCACCGTGTCGTACTCTCCGCTCGTCCCGTCGCGGAAGTGCACCGTCTGTCCGTCGAAGCGGTCGATGTCGCTGCGGATGCCGATGTCGCCCTGACCGAGGTGGTTCAGCACGAGCGTGTTGACGATCGGGTGCGACTCGTAGATCCGGTAGTCGGGCTTCGGAAAGCCGAAGCGCACCGGGTCGCCGGTGAACGCGCGCAGCACGCGCGTGTCGACGAACTGCTTGATCCGCGCCGGGAGCGGACGCCCCTGGTTGAGGGTGTCGGAGGGTCGGCCGAACAGGTATCGCGGCACGAAGTAGTACCCGCGCCGCACGCTCATGTCGACGGATGCCGCGTGGTGGACGGCATCGACGGCGATGTCGCACCCGGAGTTTCCTGCCCCGACGATGAGCACCCGCCTGCCGTCGAGCTGGCGCGCGCTCTTGTACGTCGAGGTGTGGAAGATCTCGCCGGTGAAGGTCCCCGGGAAGGTGGGGACGGCGGGCTCCGCGAGCGTGCCGTTGGCGAGGATCACGGCGTCGAATCGCTCCGCGGTCTCGCCGTCCGGGCCGCTCGAGGCGACGAGCCACCCGCCGCCGTCGGCCGGCGTCACGGCCGTCACCTTCGTGTCGAAGCGGAACAGCTCGGTCAGCCCGAAATGGTCCGCGTAGTCCCGGAAGTACTCGATCAGCACCCGGTGGCTGGGGTAGTCGGCATCCGTCGCCATCGGGAACTCCGCGAACTGCGTCGTCGTGCGCGACGAGATGAGGTGGGCGGACTCGTACATCGTGGAGCGGGGGTTCTCGATGTCCCAGAGGCCGCCGACGCCGCGCGAGGCCTCGAAGCCGACGACCTCGAGCCCCGCCTTCTGCAGCGCGCGTGCCGCCGACAGGCCCGACGGTCCCGCGCCGATGACGGCGCAGCGATGTGTGTGCATCCCCAGATACTCCTTCGTACCCGGCGCGCGCGGCGCGCCAGCGACACGATGTTAGCGGCTGCTAACTGAAATCCGGAATCGGTGTCAGGACCACAGTGCCAGGATGCCGCGGACGAGCACCACTGTCGCACCCGCCCACGCGATCGCGAGCATCGCGCGGCGGGCGGTCGGGGCCGGGACGAACCTCACCAGAAGGCTTCCGACGACGATGCCGGCCGCCGTCGCGGCGACGAGGATCGTCACGTCGACGGACGGTAGCGCGGGGAGCCCGCGCAGCAGCACCGAGACGGCGCTGAACGCGACGAAGATCACCTGCACGCTCGCCGCGAACGATCGCTGCGGCCACCGGTCGCCGACGGCGTGCGCCGCCAGCGGCGGGCCCGACAGGCCGCTCGCGACGTGCATGAATCCGGCGGCGGCGCCCGCGGCGACGGCTCCCGAGCGTCCGGTGAGCGCCTGGGCCAGGGCGGGGAGGTGCCCGGCGACGAGCGCGAAGTAGGCCAGCGCCGCGATCATGAGCAGCAGCGCCGGGTCGGGGAGCACGCGGACGACGAACGCGCCGGCCGGAGCGGCGATCAGGCCCGGCCAGATGAGCCACCAGGAGCGCCGCCAGTCGACGTCGCGCCAGACGAGCGGCACGGCCGCGAGGGACGCGACGAGCGCCAGCAGCACGCCCAGCGTCACGCCCTCCCGCCCGCCGTAGAGCAGGACGACCGGTCCGATGAGCACGAGCACGAAGCCGAGACCCGTGATGCGCTGGATCACCGCGGCGACGAAGGCGGCGGATGCGGCGGCGAGGAGCACGAGGGCAGAGTTTACGGGGCGCAGGTGACGCGCCGGTGACGCGCCGGGGATCCGCCGTCGTGGGATCCCCGCCGGAAGCGTGCGACTGCAACGACCGGTGGGGTGCTGCCGCCGCGCGCCTTCCCGGTCGTTGAGCGAGCGAGGACGAGCGAGACGAAACGCGGTGAACGCGGGGGCGGGGCGCGCCGGTTACCCGGCGAGGGCGGCCTGGCGGGCGCGGACGACCTTCTCGACGGCGGCGAACAGGGGGTGCGCGGGTTCCAGCCCCGTTACCCCCGTCGTGAACGTCGCGGCATCCTCCTCGCGGAGGCGGCGCTGCAGCTCGACGGACTGTTCGTCCTCGGGCTCGTCGAACTCGAGGGCCGCGGCCATCGCCGCTACGAGCGCCGACGTCGCCAGTCCCCGCTCCGCGGCGGCTGCTGCCGGGCCGACGAAGCGCTCGTGGCGCGACAGCTTCCGCAGCGGCTGCCGTCCCACCCGCCCCACGGTGTCCGGCAGGGCAGGGTTGGCGAACCGGCGGAGGATCGTGGCGCGGTAGGCGGCGAGGTCCGCGGCGTCCAGCCCGTGAACGGCCTCGAGCAGCGTCGAGGTCTCCTCGAGTGTCGCGGCGACCTTCGCGGCGATCGCCGGGTCGGCGAGCGCGTCGGAGATCTTCTCGATCCCGGCCTGCGCGCCGAAGTACGCCGTCGTGGCGTGGCCGGTGTTGACGGTGAACAGCTTCCGCTCGATGTAGGGCGCGAGGTCGTCGACGAAGTGCGCGCCGGGGATGTGCGGCGGGTTGTCGCCGAACGGCCCGCGCTCGATCGCCCACTCGAAGAACGGCTCGACGGTGACATCGACGCCGGCGCCGGGCGCCTGCGCCGGGACGATGCGGTCGACGGCGGTGTTGGCGAACACGGCACGGTTCGCCACGGCATCCCACGCCTCGCCCGCCTGCGCGCGGATCTCCTCGCGCAGCAGATCGGTCGCTCCGATGGCGTTCTCGCATGCCATGACCTGCAGCGGCGGCAGCGCGGGGTCGCGCAGTGCCAGCCCGGCGAGGATGTGCGGCGCGACGAACTTCAGGATCGTGGGACCGACGGCCGTCGTGACGACGTCCGCGGTGGCGATCTCGTCGATCACGTCCTGCGGGTCGGTGGCGCTGTTGATCGCTCGGTATCCGGTGACGACCCGGTCCGTCCCGCCCTCGCCGACCTCGTGGACGGTGTAGCTGGACGTCGCGTTGATGGCGTCGACGAGGGATGCCGCGACATCCGAGAACACCAGCTCATAGCCCCCGTCGTGCAGCAGCAGACCGACGAAGCCGCGTCCGATGTTGCCGGCGCCGAAGTGGACGGCCTTCATGGCGCGCCTCAGCCGTTCACCGAGGCGAGCAGGGCGTAGAGCTCCTCGGGGGTCTGCGCCGCCTTCAGGCGGGCGACCTCGTCCTCCTCGGAGAAGATCAGAGCGATCTGCGACAGGATGTCGAGGTGCTCATCGCCCTTGCCGGCGATGCCGACGACGAAGGTGACGTGCTCGCCGTCCCAGTCGATGCCGCCGTCGTAGCGGACGAACGAGAGCGCCGAGTCGAGGATCGCCGACTTCGTCTCGTTGGTGCCGTGGGGGATCGCCAGCTCGTTGCCCATGTACGTGGACACCGTCGCCTCGCGCTGCTGCATGGCGTCGAAGTACGCGCTCGTGACCGCACCGGCGGCCTCCAGGATGTCGGCGGCCTCGCGCAGGGCATCCTCCTTCGACACCGACCCGGAGTGGATCCGCACCTGACCGACGTTCAGGACTTCGCGTGACATGTCATCCTCTTCTCGTTCGTGCTCTCGTGATCGATCTGGGCTCATCGTAGGCGCCGAGCCCATGACGGCGAGGGCCGCAGCCGGGGCATCGCGCATCCCGGCTCCGCGGCGGTCTGTGCTCAGCCGCGGTTCTTGTGCTGGTCGACGACCATGTCCACGACCTCGTCGTACTTCGGCGAGTTCATGAAGTTGTCGACGGACACGTGCAGCGCCTCGGGCGTGCGCCCGCGCGCCCGGTCGGTGAGCTGCTGCTGCGTGATCACGAGGTCCTCGCTGCCATCGAGGTTCGCGATCGCCTTGTTGGTGACCGAGACGTCGTCGACGCCGGCCTTCTTGATCTTGTTGCGCAGCACGCTCGCGCCCATGGCGGACGAGCCCATGCCGGCGTCGCACGCGAACACGATGGTCTTCACGGTCTTGGTGGCCCCCACCGCGCCCGTCGCGATCGAGTCCGCGGCCAGATCCGCCTGGACCGGGGCCTGCCCGCCGCCGACGCCGTGGTTGGACGCGGCACCGGCGCGCAGGTTCGCCAGGGTCTCCGACGACTTGCCCTTGTTCGCCTCGGTCTGCGCGATCGCGGCCTCGAAGGACGCGGAGGACTCGGCCTCCGCCGCGAGGTCGCGCCCCCGCGAAGCCCGGAGGATCACGCCCGTGATGAGGAAGGTCACGGCGGCCGCGAGGATCACGGAGAGGTAGACCACGAGCAGGTTGCCCACGCCGCCGGCCTCGGGCGTCAGCGCCGCAGCGGTGACCGCGATGATGCTGCCCGGGGCAGCGGGGAAGGACAGGCCGCCGCCGAAGATCATGTTCGTCGTCACACCGGTCGCGCCACCCGCGATGAGCGCGAGGATGGTCAGCGGCTTGCTGAGCGCGTACGGGAAGTAGATCTCGTGGATACCGCCGAGGAACTGGATGATCGCCGCGCCGGGAGCGGAGGCCTTCGCCGCGCCGACGCCGAAGAAGGTGAAGGCGAGGAGGAGGCCGAGACCGGGGCCGGGGTTGGCCTCGATGAGGAACAGGATCGACTTGCCCGCCTCGGTGGCCTGCTGGATGCCGAGGGGCGTGAACACACCGTGGTTGATGGCGTTGTTGAGGAACAGCACCTTCGCGGGCTCGACGATGATCGACAGGAGCGGCAGCAGCTTCGCGCCGACGAGCCATTCGACGATGCCACCGAGGAACTCGCTGATGCCGAGCATCACGGGGCCGAAGGCGAAGAAGCCGAAGATCGCGAGGAGCATGCCCAGGATGCCGGCGGAGAAGTTGTTCACCAGCATCTCGAAGCCGGGGCGGATCTTGCCGTCCCACAGCCGGTCCATGTGCTTGGTGACCCACGCCGCGAGCGGGCCCATGATCATCGCACCGAGGAACATCGGGATGTTCGTGCCGACGATGACGCCCATGGTCGCGATCGTGGCGACCACGCCGCCGCGCTCGCCGTAGACCATGCGGCCGCCGGTGTTGGCGATGAGGAGCGGCAGCAGGTAGGTCACCATCGGGCCGACCAGGCCGACGTACGTGGTGAAGGTCGCCCCGTCCTCGCTCTGCGCGAGGGCGGTCATCGCACCCTGCCAGCCGATGGTGGCGGCGTCGCCGAACCCGCCGAGCAGGTTGGCGACGGGGTACCAGCCGCCCAGCCAGCCCGCCGAGATGAAGAGCATCGTGATGAAGCCCCAGGCGATGAACGCCGCGATGTTGGGCATGATCATACCCGACAGGAACGTGCCGAACCGCTGCACGCCGACGCGTGCCCGGTTCACCCCCGTGGTGGGTGTGGACGCCGTTGTCATGGTGTGTTTCTCCTTCGGGTGGACCGCGACTACGCGGCGTGCTGAGCCGCGGCCTGCGCCGCTGCTCGGGCGGA